>JBBREQ010000001.1:0-56876 GCA_038202795.1 Coriobacteriia bacterium
GTTCCAGCCGCGCAGCCCCAGCCGGTCCGCGAGCATGCGCAGACCCAAGTCGTGCTGCTCCCCGGTGGGGCAAGCGAGCACGGCGGTCCTGCCGGTGTGCGGCGCGGGCCCTGATGTCTGTGCAACGTCGAGGTAGAGAGACTCGATGACCGTACGTACCACCGAGGATGCGAAGTGCTCTTCCCAGATGCGGGTGGTGCCCGCTTGCCATGCGTTTCCCGTGTCGACGAGCAGCACTGAGAGCACCTGAGTGTACACATCATCAAGCGCCACGCGGCCGGAGTGCACGGCATCGAGAACGACCGTAACGGCACCTGCGCGATCGCGGGCGGCGATCCGTGCATCGAGCTCGGCACGTAGTGCGCCGATTGCAGACTCGGCCACAGTGGCCCCCCTTCAGACGTCCACCTGAATCGTACCCGAACAGCCGTAGCGCCATTGTGGCGGCATCTGGGTGACGGAGAATCTCGGTGCCCTATGGACAACGCCCGCGCTGCTCGGTAGAATCCCGTTCGCTGTCCGCTTCGGGCGGCGTCACCCATTCGGGGGTGTAGCTCAGCTGGTTAGAGCGCTGGCCTGTCAAGCCAGAGGTCGCGGGTTCGAGCCCCGTCACTCCCGCCACAAGGACACACAGAAGCCGGCCTACGGGTCGGCTTCTTTTCATGTGCGGGCTCCGCAGGTTTGGATGTCTCACCCTCGTTTGGCTAGTGGGGCTACAATGGCGACCTCAGGGGGTTTAAACACCCCGTTCGGGAGTCTCGATTCTAGCGCGAAACGGGAGTGGGTCGTATGCGTCGTATCTTCATAGCAATGGTCATGGCCGGTCTAATGGCAGCAGCGAGCCCCTCTAGCGCGTTCGCGTGGCAGAACGGCCAGACCCGTGACGGTTTTGGCACGCATGATTGGATCCTCTACCACGCGATGGAGCTTGCGGGCGCGGACGCGTCGTGGATCGATCGGAACGAAGCCCTGCTCTCAACCGACGATCCTGACAACTGGCGCGACGACTACTCGTCCACTTCGCCCCAGTACAGGCTCGAGCAGCCCCTTCATCTGTACTACCCTGACTCGACGAAGCAAGGAGCCCCGCAGGCCGTCACGGACCACTACACGCTCATGGTCCAGGCGCTCTCAGTCGACGACACCGTTACCGCGAGCAGGGAACTTGGGTACGCGTCCCACTACTACACTGACCTGCTCGTCCCGTTTCACGCATTCAGCTACGGGATCGGCTCGCTTGAGGAGGGTATCGACCACCGCAACTACGAGTCGGCTGTAGGCGCCGTCACGCAGTCACCCGAGGCCTACGGCGAGTGGATCACCGGGCTCGCACCGCGACCGATGACTGACGTTCGGGCGCGCTCGATCGAGGCCGCGTCCTACTCGGGCGGCAAGATGCTGGGGCTCATTGCGAAGTACGGCACGTTCGCCTATTTCGACCCCGCCACAGACGCCCAGACTCAGGTGCTCCTCAACCGTGCCGTAAACGATCTCGCGGATCTGATTCGCTCCGCGAAGTCGGGCCAAGGTGCACCACGTCCCCTAGCGTCGATTCGGGTTTGGTCCGACTACGACTATCCCGCGCTTGAAAGGCCGGTGCGCGTCTGGGCCGAGGTCCGCGATGATCGGGGACGGGTGGTCCGCGGCGCAAAGGTCAACTACGACTTCCGGGTTACTCAGCCCTGCTCTTACACGGCCTACACAAACGCGGACGGCGTCGCGCGCCAGGCCCACGATAGTGTGGTTGGCACGGTGAACGTGCCTTTCAACGTCGTGGTGACAGCTGCGAGCGCCGGCACCACGCTCACGAGCACCGTGGCGCTCAAACCAACAGAGATCATCGGCGCGGGCTCCTCGGGCATGCGCACCTACATGAAGTACGATGCAACGCCCGCACAGGGCACGACCGTCACGGTCAAGACGCAGGTCCGGAATAGCGATGGCGGGCCCATCCCCGGCATCAAGGTGGTCTACACGGTCAAGCACAAGGGCGGTTGGGTGAAGCGGACCACCTACACCAACGCCAGTGGGAACGCATGGCTCAGCCGCAGCATAGGCAACTCGCGCGCCGGGTACCGGGTCTCTGTGCGAGCAGACGCCTACGGGGGCACGGAACCGGCCAACACCTATGACGGCATGCGCACCGATACAACCTCGTTCGTACCGCACAGCGGGGTCGCGCACATGAAGGCGTACCGGATGACGCCAGCGAAACCCCCGCAGTCGACCACGGTCACCATCAAGGCGAAGTGTCTGGACGATCACGGCAATCCGATAGTGGGTCGCACGGTGAAGTTCGCGTGGAAGTTCAAGTCCGGGACCGTCACCAGTTACGCGAAGACCAACGCATCGGGAAACGCCTGGGTATCGCGCGGAGTAGGGAAGTCCAAACCTGGCTACAAGGTCAAAGTGACCGCATCCGTGCGCTCTGGCTCGAAGGTGAAGAAGTCGGTGGTCTCGTTCACGCCGGTGTCGCCTTAGGAATCTAGCACACCGACAAAGACGAGATCATGAACTCGCCCAGCTGGGTCATCGCTTCCTCGGTGGTCAGGTTGGTCGACTCGAGGAATCCGCGGTCGCGCACTGCTATTGAGCCGACCCAACCTAGGTAGGCGAGGAACTCAGCGTTCATATCGCGGAACACGCCCTGGGCGATGCCCTCCTCGATGTAGCCCTTCACACTGTCCATGCCTTGGCGATAGGTGGCGGCCCGGATTTCGGCGATCGGCTCTGAGCCTGCGATGTCCGCCCAGTAGGCGTCGCTCGTTGTGCCGTCCACGACTTTGCCGGCCTCGGCGAAATAGGCGCGGATCTTCTCGGCAGGGGAGTCACACTTTTCTGCGGCGAGGCGACAGCGATCCAAGGACTTCTCGGCGACGCGCGCATGGGCCTTCAAGACCAGTTCTTCCTTGCTGGGGGCGAGCTGGTACAGGGTGGTGCGAGAGCAACTGAGCCGCTCGGTCAAATCGCTCATGCGCAGCGAAGAGAACCCTTCGGAGAAGATGATCTTCTCGATCTGATCCAGCAGCTCTTCTCGCCGCGTAGTGTCGGGCTTGCGACCCATGTGTCACCACAATCCTGGCGGCCGATGTTGACTGTTGTATGGATTCTAACTCCGTTGCGCATTGCTGCCCATAGGGCTTCTGCGGACTCCCATGCCGCGAATGGCGCGCGGGATTCCGCAGAAGGATGTGGGCGAATCTCGCATCTCGGCCGCACGAGGCCCCGTTCTCAGCGTAGAATCAGTCCAAACGATTCACGATCCGAGAGGCTGACATGATCGACGAGCAGGCCGAAAACACCGATAAGGAGCCGACTGCGCCCGATACGGCGGCAGAGCCGGAACCCGAGAAGCACACGCTCAAGGAGGGCATCCGCGACGGTGCCGCCAAGGCGTGGGGTGTCGCTGTCGAGGTCGGGTCGATCCTGGGTGGCGAGAGTGGTCACATCGTCGAAGCCGAGCGCGAGGTCGCCGAGGCGCATGCCGAGGATCTCCTCGATCGCCTGGACGGCGAAGGCTAGGCACGCACGTTGTTCCGTGGTACCCAGTAGGAATCGAGAGGCCGGGAGCGAACTCCCGGCCTCTGTCGTTTTTCGGGGTCATCGCAGCAGCCCCCCACGCACTGCGGCCAGGTCCGCGCCACGCGGCTGTTCGCGTATCATGCGCTAAGTCTGTGTCGTGCGCGGTCATTTCCCGACCGCCGTGGGGAGGAGTGTATCGATGGTTGAGCACGTGGCCGTGGGAGACAAGATCACCACGTTGCGGGAGTCGATGTCGATGTCGGTCGAGCAGCTCGCGGAGCGCTGCGGCTGCGACGCGGCCACGATCTCGGCACTTGAGGCGGGTTCACTCGCGCCGTCGCTGGCGCCCCTCATCAAGATCACGCGCGCTCTGGGCGTCCGCCTAGGCACGCTTCTCGACGACGACACCAACGTGGGCCCGGTGGTCACACGCAAGGACGCTGCGGCTTCGGTCGACCGGACGCACGACCTCGAGACCGGCGTTGGATCAGGCACGCTCGACTTCTTCTCGCTCGCCGAGGGCAAGACCGCACGGCACATGGAGCCGTTCATGATCACGGTGAACCCGTCTACTGACCGCCAGCTCTCTGCTCACGAGGGTGAGGAGTTCATCTACATCCTCGACGGTACGATCGAGGTCGAGTACGGCAAGGAGACCTACGTCCTTGGCGTGGGCGACAGCATCTACCTCGACTCCATCGTGCCGCACCAGGTGCGCGGCGCGAGCCCGTCACCCGCCCGCATCCTCGCCGTGGTCTACGCGCCGTTTTAGGAGGTTCGATCATGGCCACGCCGCTCAACGAGCTTCACACCAATCTGACAATTGGTCAGTACTTCGACAAGATCGCTGCCGAGCAACCCGATCGGGACTTCGTGGTCTACCCCGACCGCGATCTGCGCTGGACCTACCGGCAGTTCGACGAGCGTGCGACGACCCTGGCAAAAGGCCTGCTCGCTATAGGTATGGAGCCCGGCGACCACCTGGGCATCTGGGCTCGCAACGTGCCCGACTGGATCACCTTCGCATTCGCGACCGCCAAAATCGGGGTTGTGCTCGTGACGGTGAACCCGGTCTACAAGAGCCACGAGCTCTCCTACGTCATCAAGCAGTCCGATATGAAGGCGCTCGTCATCATCGATGCCTTCCGTGACGTCGACTACATCGAGATCGTGCGGGGGCTGGTGCCGGAGGCGGCGACTCAGGAGCGCGGTCGTCTGGAGTCGCCCGAGTTCCCCCTGCTCAAGAACCTCATCTACATGGGTCCCGAGAAGCACCGCGGCTTCTACACTACGCCGGAACTCATCCTTCTCGGCCAGCACTGTGATGACGAGGCCTACGATGGTGCGCGCGAGGGTCAGCACTGCGACGACACGATCAACATGCAGTACACCTCGGGAACGACGGGTTTTCCCAAAGGCGTCATGCTCACCAACCGCAATATTCTGAACAACGGCTTCTACATCGGTGAGCGGCAGGAGTTCACAGCGCAAGACCGGGTCTGTCTGCCGGTTCCCTTCTTCCACTGCTTTGGCATCGTGCTGGGCATACTCGCAGTGCTCACCCACGGAGCGACGATCGTGGGTGTGGAGAGTTTCGACCCGGTGCTCGTGCTGGCGGCCGTGCAGAAGGAGAAGGCCACCGCGCTCTACGGCGTACCTACGATGTTCATTGCCGAGCTCGATCACCCCATGTTCGACCTGTTCGACCTGACCTCTCTTCGCACCGGGATCATGGCTGGCTCGCCGTGCCCCATCGAGACGATGCGCCAGGTCATCGATAAGATGCACGCCTCCGAGCTGACCATATGCTACGGGCTTACCGAGGCGTCCCCGGTGTTCACTCAGACCACCACGGACGACACGCTCGAGCGCAAGTGCGAGACGGTCGGTCGTGCGCACGACCAGGTCGATGTGCGCGTCATCGACCCGGAAACCGGTGAGGACTGCCCATCGGGTGTGCCGGGCGAGCTGTGCACGCGCGGCTATCACATCATGAAGGGCTACTACAAAATGCCTGAGGCCACTGCGACAGCGATCGACGCCGACGGGTGGCTCCACTCCGGAGACTTGGGGACTGTCGACGAGGATGGCTACTACCGCATCACCGGACGCATCAAGGACATGATTATCCGCGGCGGTGAGAACATCTACCCGCGCGAGATCGAAGAGTTCCTCTACACGATGCCGGGAGTGAAAGACGTGCAGGTCGTGGGTGTGCCCGATGCCAAGTACGGCGAGGTCGTGGGCGCGTTCGTCATGCGGTTCGCCGGCTCAGATATCACGGAGTCCGACGTGCAGGAGTTCACCCGGGCACGCCTTGCCCGCTACAAGTGCCCCAAGTACGTCTTCTTCGTCGACGAGTACCCACAGACCGCTTCCGGCAAGATCCAGAAGTACAAGCTGCGAGAGATGGCCGCCGAGAAGATCGGTGTCGCCGACGTGAAGGTGTTCGCGAGTGGTGCGGACGCATCAGATGACGAGTGCGTGGTCCAAGGGACCGGCGGCGCCTAGGACAGCGGACGGCTAGCGGCCCGTGACGGCTTCGACAGCGACGACCGCCCCTCCGAGGGATGAGGAGGCGTCGCTCATGGGCGTCACGCTGAACATGAACTGCTGTCGGCGCCCGTCCGGCCAGGTCATGATTCGCCGCGCTCCGGAGATCCGCTGATCGCCAGCTAGGTTCTCGAGGGGTGCGGCGCCCCCCTCGGCGTCCACCAACGTCCACGCCGGGTGCGTCAGCATGCCAGTGTCTGGGCTTTCTGCGATACCCAGCATGTGGCGAGCCGGGTCATTGGCGAAGGTGATATGCCCGCCAGGAGCGACGATCATGATGCCAACCGGTGATGTGTCCACGATGTCCATGAGCAGGTCGTTCTGCTGCTGCAGCATGTTCGCGGAATGTGAGCGCTCGTCGAGGCGTATCTGGGCCTCAGTCGCAGCAGCAGCCAGTATCAGCAGGGGCGCGAACAGCAGCTCGGCGTAGTCCTCGAACAGGTCGAGGGCGTCGGTGATTCCGGCATACTGCACCACATTTGAGAAGCCGACAAAGGTATAGAGCGCCATGGCGGCCGCAAGCGCGATCAAAGGGGTCCGCGAGCGTCCCGACTCCCGCGATGGCAGCTTGGAGAGGGCGATCACGGTCGTCGCGCCGAAGGCCAACACGCTTATGGCGGCGGCTACATCGACGAGGCGGTTCATGGCGTGTCGTGCTCGCTGTAGGCGGGTGGCCCCGGCATGCGGATTACAGCCACAAGGAACGCGACCCCCGAAGCCGCATAGAACGCATGCTCCGCGTCGTTGAGCAGATCGGGCCAGATGAGGCCTTCGAGAATCGTTACGACCAGGGCACACAACATGAACCCGTAGCCCAGAGAGAAGAAGGGGGCTTCTCGGTGCGGGCGCAGCCTGACCACACGAAGCAGAATCGGAATCGCCAAGACGGCGATCACGAGGTCGACGACTTCATTGGGATTGATGAGCGGCTCCATTCTGGCGCTCCCCCCCGTTCGCAGCACCTACCAGTACATGTACCCTTTGGGGACGCTGCTCCTCCCTTGAATCGAACAATGCTCCGGCGACTGACTCCCGCTGCTCAGCCGAGCTTCTCGGTATACTGACGATGCACCTCTACACATGGGGGTGGCTCCCGCGCCGAGAGGACCGTTGCGGACATGTCAGAACCTGCATCGATGGTCGAGATCCGGTGGCACGGCAGGGGCGGCCAAGGTGCTGTGACAAGCGCTAAGCTGCTCGCCGATGCCGCATACCGGAGTGGATGGAAGGGCGTGACCAGCGCACCGTCGTTCGGCGCGGAACGGCGCGGCGCGCCCATCACGGCGTCTACGCGGCTCGACTCGGAGCCGATTCGCGTCTACTCGCAAGTGACTCGGCCCGATATCGCCGTAGTGCTCGATGATTCGCTGCTCGAGGTCGGCGGTGCCCTGCTCGGACTCAAACCGGGAGCCACCGTCGTGGTGAACACGGTACGTCCCGCCGCCGAGCTGGGGGTGCCGGGGGACGCCCGGGTGGTCACCGCCGATGTGACGGGCGCGGCACAGGCGGCCGGTGTTCTCGTAGGCGGCAACCCCATCGTGAGTGCCGCGATTCTGGGCAGCATCGCCAAGGCTACGGGCGTGGTGACGATGGAGTCGGTGGAAGAGGCTATCGCCGGCATGTTCTCAGGCTCGGCGGTAGGAAAGAACACCGAGGCGGCGCGGATCGCCTACGAGTGCACCGAAGGGAAGCGCTGATGGGTACGAGGGAGTGCGGTTCCCCGATCGCGATGTCGAAGCCCGCGGCTGGTGAGGCGGGGCGTACCGGGGACTGGCGCTCGAAGCGGCCGGTCATGTTGGCCGAAAGCTGCCTTGCCGTGAAGCGGGGCGAGGCCGTCTGTCAGCTTTGCTGGGCATACTGCCCCGACTCGTGCATCGGACGCGGCGTCGGACCGGTGATCGACCTTGAGTACTGCAAGGGATGTGGCATCTGCGCAGAGGTGTGTCCCGCGAGCGCCATCGAGATGGTGCCCGAGTCTGTGCATGGCGTGTGCGACATCAAGAAGGAGCGAGACCGATGAAGATGAGACAAAGTCGCAGTAGCGGGGCTCGCAAGGACAGTAGGGCCGGAAGCTACTCTTCGGTGGGATCTTCGGGAGAGGCTCTTCTGACCAGGAAGTAGGTCACTCCCAGCGCCAGTACCAAGAATCCGAGTGCGAACAGCACCAGTGGGCCGTAGGTCGACAGGTCGAGAAGAATGACCTTTCTGGCCAGTGCGATGATGGCAACGAGCACGACGATCTCGACGTGGATGGAGTGTCTCCGAAAGTAGACTTCGACGGTCTCGATAAGCTCGAGCGCGATGAGAACGGACAGGAACAGTCCCAGCACCTTGAACATGTCGGCTTCGGAGATGAAGAACTGATCGGTCGCAGGCATGGTACCGCGCAGCAGAGTGCTGACGGCAGCGTAGATGATCTCGAGGGTGACCAGGCCCACGACCAGGAACATCAGGGCCATGAGCACGCCTGCGATGATGCGTTTGCCCACGAAGGACCATCGCAGGATCTTCGAGGTATTCAGCTCCTGTTGCTTCACACGAATCCTCCGTTGTAGCGACGCCGATGAGTGCATGATAGCGGTGTAGCGCCTCGCGCGCAGCGCCCGGAGGCGCTTCGCTCGGTGCTGAAGGAGCGCTGGAATGTCGCGTGGACGCAGTTCCTCCTCCCGGAACAGGGGAGCGGTTCGGCCCCTGATGGAGGATACTGAACACAGGCCACTGGCACGCTCAGGTGGCCGATGATGGGCCTACACGACCGGCGGGTGAGCCCTCTGGGTACGATCCGGCAGGTTATCCAGTCTGAGGAGAGCAAGTGAGCGTCACCACCACTGTCATGGCAGGCAACGAAGCCGCTGCCACCGCCGCCAAGCTCGCGCGCGTACAAGTCATTGCGGCGTACCCCATCACGCCGCAGACCTCCGTTGTCGAGCAGCTGTCCGCGTGGGTCGAGTCCGGTGAGCTGCCCGCCGAGTTCGTGACCGTCGAGTCCGAGCACTCGGCCCTGACCGTCTGCATCACCGCTTCCACGGTGGGCGCGCGGGTCTTCACCGCCACCAGTGCCAACGGCCTCGCCTACATGACCGAGCAGGTCTGGTGGGCCGCAGGCGCCCGCTTGCCCATCGTCATGTGCATCGCCAACCGGGCGATGGCCGCGCCATGGAACGTGCTCAACGACCAGCAGGATTCGATGAGCGTGCGCGATGCCGGCTGGATTCAGCTCTACTGCCGAGACAACCAAGAGATTCTCGATACCACCATCCAGGCCTATCGCATCGCCGAGCAGCTCAACGTGCCCGTGATGGTCTGCTACGACGGCTTCTTGCTCTCGCACACCATGATGCCCGTCGAGATACCTGCTGCCGAGACGGTCGACGCGTTCCTGCCGGCGCGGGTGCCGCTCACGATCGTAGACCCCGCCGACCCGCGTAACATCGGTCCCGTCACGCTCGCGGATCCACGCGTTGATGCGCAGGGGGTGAGTTGTCACGGCTACATGGAGATCCGCGCGCTGCACCACCAAGCGGTGCTTGACGCCCTGAAAGTCATTCCGGCGGTCGACGCTGAGTGGTCGGAGGCGACCGGTCGCGCATGGGGTGGCCTGACGTGGGAGCACCTGCTCGATGACGCGGAGGTCGTGCTGGTTGCCGCAGGCTCGCTCGGCGTGCAGCTTACGGTCGCAGCCGAGCAGCTGCGCGAGCGGGGATTGAACGTCGGGGTCCTCGGCATACGAGCGTATCGGCCGTTCCCGGCGGACGCCCTGCGGGGGAAGCTTGCCGGACGCCGTCTCGTCCTCGTGTTCGACAAGGCGCTCAGCTACGGCAACGAAGGTCCGATCTGCGGGGACATCAAGGCGACCATGAGCGGGCGACCGGGCGCGCCGACGGTATTCGGTGCCGTATGCGGGCTCGGGGGTCGCGACGTGAGCGTTGAGCACCTAGTGGACGCCGCTTTGCGCGCGATCGCTGACCGCGAGGATGGCGTCACCGACCGTCCGGCCGACTGGCTGAACCTACATCTGTAAAGGCGACAGCTCATGACCAAGATCATCGACCTTCCCGATACGCACTACGTCCTGCCAGGCAACCGCGCGTGTGCCGGATGTGGCATCGGGATTGGACTGCGCCAGATAACCGCCGCCCTCGAGGGCCAGATGGTCATGGCTGTCCCGGCTAGTTGCCTCACGGTGTTTGGCGGCATGTACCCGGTCTCCTCGGTAAAGGTGCCTTGGGTCAACGTCGCATTCCCCTCGACGGCCGCTGCCGCCTCGGGGCTGGCTGCAGGTCTGCGCGCGATAGGCAAGGCAGATGCGATGACGGTGCTCGCGATGGCGGGCGATGGTGGCACGGGCGACATCGGCATTCAGGCGCTCTCGGGCGCCGCCGAGCGCAACGACGATTTCATCTACCTGTGCTACGACAACGAGGCGTACATGAATACCGGCACGCAGCGCTCGGGCCTCACGCCCTCTGGCGCGCGCACCACCACCACGTGGTCCGGCAAGCGCGAGAACCCCAAGGACCTGCCCGCGATCATGGAGGCGCACAACATCCCCTACGTCGGCTCGACCAGCGCGGTCTTCCCCGAGGATGTCTACGACAAGGTCGCCAAAGCGCGCGCCATCCATGGCCTGCGCTACATCCATATGAACACGCCGTGCCCCTCAGGCTGGTCGTTCGACCCCAAGGACACCGTGAAGTTGGGCAAGATGGCCGTCGACGCGGGCGTCGTCGTGCTCTATGAGGTCGTGGACGGCGAGTTCCGTCTCACCGGCCGCAGCAAGGCGCTCGTGAAGGTAGGCCTCAGGGCGACGGTCGCCGAGTACGTCGCGACACAAGGCCGCTTCAAGGGCATGACCGCCGAGACGACCGCTGCGGTCCAGGACTGGGTCGACACCCGCTGGGCGCGCTACGTCGCGCGCGACGCGAGCTAGCACCTCTCGGTCTGCGCTTCGCGACGTCCGCCACACTCGAGCTCGGCGGCCCTTTTTCATCGCCGCGCCTCGCTGTGGGCATATACCTGTCAGATGTATCCGTCTTGGGCGGTGGCCTGACACTGCGCTCAGGGCATGCGAGAAAGGCGATTCAATGCCGACACAAGTGTCTTCTCCACCGCTACTTGCTGCAGGGTCGCGTGTAGTGGTCGTAGTCTCGAGCGGTCCGCCTACCATCAGGCTGGGCGCCTATGTGGGCATGCCCGAACTCGTGGGCGTGCCCCAAGGCAGGGCGCTGACTCTGATCCAGGAGGCTGGTCTGTCGTCGCAGGTGTTCAACGATTACAGCGATGTGCACAAGCGCGGTGACGTGATCGGGCAGCTGCCTGCAGGCGGGGGCGGAGTCGCATCAGGGGCAGAATCGGTGTTGCTCGTCTCCAGCGGGAGCTCGGGCACCCCCCTGCGTGAACAGGTACTGCCGGAGGTGGTGGGCAAGCCGGAGGCCGAGGCTGTCTCGGCGCTCCAGAGTGCGGGCTTCTCGCCGCAGTTGGTTCGGCAACCCAGCGACACCGTGCCCGCCGGCGTAGTGAGCGCGCAACTGCCAAGCCGGGCATCTCTGGCGGTCGCTCCCACAAAGAAGAGCATGCCCTGGTGGCTGTGGGCGCTCGTGGCGTTCGCGCTGGTCGCCGTAGGCGCGGTCGCCTACTTCGCGATGAGCGGCGAGACGACCGTGGTGCCCGATGTCATCGGTCTCACCCAAGAGGGAGCGGTCACGTCCCTAGAGGCAGCGGGCCTCGTTGCCGAGGTGATTGCCGTCGAACTCGCGGAGGGCGGAGAGATCGGCGCCGTCCTGAAGCAGGACCCGGCAGCGGGCGCAGAAGTAAACCGAGGCAGCGTCGTGAAGCTTGAGGTTCCTTCCACGGAGAAGCTGGTCGAAGTGCCTGATGTGCGAGGCGAGAACCAGGCAGACGCGACCCGAGCGCTCGAGGACGCTGGGTTCAAAGTCGCTGTCACTCGTAGAGAGAGCAACTCGGTGGACACCGGTCTGGTCATCGAGCAGGCGCCTGCGGGCGGCCAGGGCGCGACAGCCCAGTCAACCGTTGAGATCGTGATCTCGAGCGGCCCCGCGCAAGAGCTCGTCAAGGTCCCCGACGTCGAGGGACTCGCCTCAGCTGATGCCCAGACAGCGCTGACCGACCTAGGGCTCAAAGTAGTGATCGCCCAGAATCCCAGCACGCAGGTTGCAGCGGGCATCGTGATCTCGCAACTGCCTGCGGTCGGGGACACGGTGGCCCCCGGCACGAGTGTGGGCATTGTGGTCTCCACGGGACCAGCAGCTACCACCGACGAGGTGGAGGCACCCAACGTAGTGGGCGTGACGCTGGCTGAGGCGCAGCAAGTCATGACCGATGCCGGGCTTGAGGCGATTCCCGTCCCATCGACCGGCAGCGGCAGGCCTGCCAACGAGGTAGTGGCGCAGACCCCCGAGGCTGGAGCTAGCGTGCAGAAGGGAAGCGGAGTGGTGCTGTTCTACTCATCCGGACAGTAGCGCGTGATAGGGCCGCCAACCACGTCAGCGGAGTTTGACCCGGCGGTGGCGAGTCGTTACCATACAACGGCACCACCCACGGCCAGGTAGCTCAGTTGGTAGAGCAGGGGACTGAAAATTCCCGTGTCGGCGGTTCAAGTCCGTCTCTGGCCACCATCGATTTCTCGGGAAGCCTCGCCCTAGCGGCGGGGCTTCCCTTCTACGTGGCGTATGAAAACCCCTTCTGCCCGAGTGCGGCGGGGTTTGCCTGTTCCGTTGGATGGGTATCTACCGTTTGTACCAAAGCTAGCTAAGGCTAGCTAAGGTGTAGCCGAGGATAACCGAGGCAGAAAGGCGGTCGGATGCCCGAATTCGTGAATATTCCCGTTCCCTCTGACCGAGTCCGAGAAGTTTACGAACTCCTGGCCCGACGGCCCGCCAGACTGTCAGCAGCTCCCCAACTCGGCGAGGAAGGCTACCCCGAAGGCTGGACTCGGGTGCTGGTCGATCGAATGTTCGTTGAATCATCGGGCGCCATGAGGCGAATTCTGAGTGCGATTGCGCACGAGTCGCCCGCTTGGGTCACTACAGCCCAAATCGCAGCGGCGTCGGCGCTGACCGCTCGGCAGGTGGTCGCTTCGCTCGGGCCGTTCGAGAAGCGTTGCCGCGGACGGTACGGGATGAGCCATTGGCCTTTCGCGGCTCGTGAGTTCGTCGACGCGGGCGTTCTCAAGTACTCGATGTCGCTGGAGACGGCGAAAAGGGTTCTCGAACTCAATACGGAGTTCGAGCCAGCGGAAACGTAGGTGATAGCGATGTTGTGGACCATCATTGTGATTCTGGTCGTACTGTGGCTACTCGGCTTCAGCTTTCAGATCGGCGGAGGCCTGATCCATCTGCTGCTGGTAGTAGCGCTGGTGGTGCTGGTGTTCAACCTGATATCGGGCCGTCGCTCTTAAGCGAAGCAACGATGCAAACCGAGTGACCGCCGAAGGAGGCGAGGCAAGGCAAGTGACAAGGTCAAGGACGTCATCAAGCCGAAGTCATAACAATCGTCCGTAGTCGGACGTACAGGAGGGTGAAGTGCCATGGCTAACACAAGTGCGACTTCGTCAGGCAGTAAGAGTCAAGTCCATACCGAGGTTCGTGCACCGATCGAAGCGGTGCTGACGCGCGTGACGTGGTTCGTGTTCGGTTTCATCGAGGTGTTGCTCGGGATACGTTTCGTCTTGCAGCTCTTCGGCGCGAACGCCGAGGCCGGCTTCGTGCGGATGATCTACGGCGTGACCGACATCTTCATGGCTCCGTTTGCTGCGATCTTCAGCACCCAGCGCGTATCGGAAGTCACTTTCGAGTGGAGCGCGCTCGTCGCGATCGCAGTCTACGCACTGATCGCGTGGGGCATCACCGCCCTGATCAGTGCTGTGAATCCACGCGATCGCTCAGAAACCGTAGAGCGGGTCGTGCAGGACGAAGATGTAACAGCCGCTCGCTAGCCAAGGGCATGCCTGGGCATGCAGCGATTGGGGCATTCATGGACAACAGCAACCCGCTTCGTGACGAGGCGGACATCCTGCTGGCAGCGCAAGAGAAGGCCGAGGCCGTCTTGCAGGGAGTGCAGCAGAAGCCCGAGGAAGTCCTGCTAGCGGCCCGGCAGAAGGCCGAGAGGGTTCTGCTGGCAGCGCAGCGCAAGGCGGAGGACGTTTTGCTGGCGGCAGAGGACAACGTGCGCAAGGGCCTTCCGGAGCTGCCTGAGGCTGAACGCCTGATTCGCGCCGAGGTCGCAGCGGATGCGTTGCGAGATGTCCGCAGGGCTGCAGCAGATGCCCTGCGAGAGGTCGAGGGCACTGCCGCAGATGTTCTGTTGGCGGCACAGCGGGAGGCAGCGGCAATACTACTTGACGCCCGGATGCGCGTACTGGACGCACGGGAGTAGACAGCAGCCCGGCGTCGATTCGCCGGCTTTGGACCACCCTCGAAGAGGCCAGACCGACCTCTTCGAGGGTGGTCCTGTGCGGGGGCTGGCGTTGCTGCGCACGGGAGGCTTCGGGGGCGTGATCACTCAGAAACAGGGATCCTGGTCGGCCACCTACACCGCCAAGGCATCCAACATCAGTGGGGGCTCGCGATACACCGCGAGGGTCAAGCTTCCCTCAACGGGCAGGTGGCGGGTTCGGGCAGTTCATGCCGAGGATTCGCTGAACGCCAAGACCCACTCGAGCTACGGCTATGTGACAGTGAAGTAGACGCACTGCTCCTCAGTCGTTTGACTCCAGGCGCCTCAAGTTCTAGTGTGGTTCACAGTAGTTCGAAAGAATTCGAACAAGGAGCGACCGTGACTACCGTGACACGGGCAAGCGCAACGGATCTGGATGCTGTGTTCAAGGCGCTTGCGTCTTCGCATCGCCGCGAGATACTCCGGATGCTGAGCGTTGCTGAGTGCGATGGCGGCAAGACCTGTTGCGCGGCCCAGGAAGTGTGTGCCTGCAAGATCTCGGATCACTTGGGTCTGTCACCTTCGACGACGTCCCACCACATGTCGGTGCTTCGGGATGCTGGACTGGTGTCGGGTCGCAAGGAGGGGCTGTGGACGTACTACGCACTTCGGCGTGAGGTGTTGTCCGCGGCTGCTGAGGCGCTGACCAGCCTCTAGGACTGCCGGGCGGGCCTGGGGCTCGCCTCTCTTGTGATCAAGTAGTTCGAAGGACTTCGACGTAGAAGGAGCGGCAGCATGATGGAGATCAAGGTACTCGGACCAGGATGCGCCAACTGCAACAGGCTCGAACAAGCCACTCGCGAGGCGGTCCAGAAAGCGGGCCTCGAAGCCTCGATCGAGAAGGTGAGCGAACTGCAGGAGATCATGGGCTACGGAGTCATGTCGACTCCCGCCTTGGTCGTCAACGGTGAACTTCGGCTTGCCGGCCGTGTGCCGTCTGTCGACGACCTTGTCGCACTGCTCAAGAGGGGCTAGGCGGTCGTGCTCGAAGCCCTCGGCACCGTCTTGAGCTGGTTGAACGAGAACCTCCTCAAGATGACCTGGCTCAACGACCTTGTCGGCCGACTTGTTCAAGATGTGCTCGGGCTATCGCTGACGAGCAGGTTGGGTACGAGCATCCAGTTCTTCATCTACGACTCGGTCAAGATCTTCGTGCTGCTCTCCGCGCTCATCTTCGCCATCTCGTATGTGCAAAGCTACTTCCCGCCTGAGCGCACCAAGGCGATCCTCGGCCGCTTCAATGGTGTCGGGGGCATGGTCCTTGGGGCGTTGCTGGGCACGATCACACCGTTTTGCTCGTGCTCCTCCATCCCGTTGTTCATTGGGTTCACCTCCGCGGGTCTGCCCCTTGGCGTGACGTTCGCGTTCCTGATCTCTTCGCCGCTTGTCGACCTCGCGTCGGTGATGCTGCTTGCGAGCATCTTCAACTGGACCACGGCGATCGCCTACGTCGTCATGGGTCTCCTTCTGGCGGTCCTCGGCGGCGCGACCATCAGTGCATTGAAGCTCGAGCGCTATGTCGAGCCCTTCGTGTTCGGGACTCATCTGGCCGATGCGGAGCTGCCCGAGCTGACGAGGCGAGATCGCATCTCGTTCGCGCGCGAGCAGGTCGCCGACATTGTGAGGCGGGTGTGGAAGTACGTTCTCATCGGCGTAGGAATCGGGGCTGTGATCCATGGGTGGATACCGGGTGAGTTCATCTCGGCGGTCCTTGGTGATCAGAACCCGTTTGCGGTGATCATCGCAACGGCGATCGGGGTGCCGATGTACGCCGACATCTTCGGTACCCTGCCCATCGCCGAGGCGCTCGTGGGCAAGGGCGTCGGCTTGGGTACGGTCCTGGCGTTCATGATGGCCGTAACGGCGTTGTCGCTCCCGTCGCTCATCATGCTCAAGAAGGTGGTGAAGACCCCGCTGCTCGCGGCGTTCTTCACGATCGTGGTCACCGGCATCATCATCATCGGCTACACATTCAACGCCTTTGGTAGGTTGCTGGTCTAACGGGACGCAGGCACGCGGCCCTCTCCGAAGTAGTGAGGATCGACATGGCCGACAAGGACGAACTTCAAGAGACGACGGAGCCGGGGGCGCCTGGGCCCCGGGTGTTCTCGACAAAGCTCGTCGTGGCGCTGGTCGTCGTGGCGGTGTTCGCAGGCGTTCTGGTCGCCAAGGCCCTCGCGCCCGATCCGCAAGCGGATTCCGGTGCTGGGGAATCTGCATCAATCACGTCCACCCGCACGGATGCTACGGCCGACTACGAGGCGGCCCTCAAATCGGGCAAGCCGATCTACGTACTGTTCCACTCGCTCACTTGACAGTCATGCCTCGATATCTCGGCGGTCGCCGACAAGGTCATGCCTTCCTATGCTGACAAGATCGTCTTTGTGAACGCCATCACCGACGATTCGTCGGCGCAGCGACTCGCAGCCAAGTTCTCGTTCCAAGGGATTCCAACATCGTTCTTCCTGTCCGCCGACGGGCAGGTCGTCGAGGGTTACACCGGCGCGTTGACCGAGCAAGATCTGCGGGCGCGGTTGGACAGGCTGGCCAGCCAGTGAACATCGATGCCCTTGCCGATGGGCTCGGCACGAGCGCTGCCTGGGGGCCGCTCGGCTTCGGCATCGCATTCCTCGGGGGTTTGGTCGCGGGGCTCGGGCCCTGCGTCCTTCCCATGATTCCGGCCGTGTTCGGGTACGTGACGGGGCGGGTTGCTGAGTCGGAGGACACGCCGCCGCTCATGCTGGGGCTGGCGCTCTCGGCGGTGTTCGTACTCGGAATGAGCCTGGTGTTCGCAACCATCGGTGCGATCGCCGGCCTCATCGGACATGCACTGATCGTGGGCGAGTGGGCCTACTACATCGTGGCGGCGATATGCGTGGTGATCGGTCTGCAGATGTTGGAGGTCATCAACCTGCCGGTTGATCGGCTGAACAGATGGCTACCCGTCAGGAGGCCGGAACGTCGAGGTGCCCTTGGGGCCCTGCTATTCGGGATGCTGTTTGGCCTGGTGGCGACGCCGTGCTCGACTCCTATCCTTGCGGCGATCGCTGCAATGGCGGCAACCACAGGAAACGCCCTGAAGGGCGCGGCTCTTCTGTTCGCTTACGGCTTGGGCAAAGGCACGCCTTTGTTGCTCCTGGGCGTCGCATCCAGCTCGCTCGTGTTCATGCGGTCGGTTTCCAAGTACACGCCGGCCCTGACGAAGCTCGGCGGCGTCGGGGTACTGGGTGCCGGTGCGTATCTTCTGTGGATTGCCTGACCAGAGCTTGCAGCGTCGCCCTTCGATACGGTCTCGCTCCTTGACGGTGATCTCACCGGTCATCGAGGGATGGATCATGCAGGAGTACGGGAAACTCCCCGTTTCAGTCGATAGACAGGGAAGTGCCTCGACGGGTTCCGGCGCGCTCGTAGTTTCACCGGCTCGTCGGAGCGCTCGCGTATGACGGCCGCCCCTCGGGCTTTACAGATGGTGCTTATGAGTATACGCTCCGCGGATTGCCGCACGTTTGCTGCGGCTATTCATCCATCAGAGTGGGGGGAACTCTATGCAACATCGTCATGTCTCGCGTTCGCGCAGGTGGACGTCGCTGCTGCTAGCCGTAGCAATGTGCTTGAGCTTGGTGCCGGGCGCAGCATCGGCGGCGCCTGTCCTGGTGGAGGCACCGGGTTCGTACTCGGTCAGCAACTTCGCCGACCTGCAGGCCGGACTAGCCGACGCGTCCATGACGACGATCACGTTGAGCGAGGACATCACGTCCACCGCGCAGCTGCATGTGACCCGCGCTGTGACGATTGACGGCGCCGGACACCGCCTCGCGGTCGGCACGACTCTGCCGACAGCCAACGGCAGCAAGCATGCAATCTCCTTCGAGGCCTCTCAGAGCCCTGCGCTCGTCAAGAACCTGACGATCGACAGCGCTGGACGCGCTCATGGCGTCAACACCTATAACAACGCAGTCGTGACGTTTGAGAATGTCACATTGAAGAACAGCCGCGGCGCGGGTCTGACCGTCAACGGTTCAACGGCTGCCGCGACCAACCTCAACACCAGCGGAAACGCGTGGGGCGCAGTCAATGTCGATCCCGGCAGCGGCGTCAACACGCCTTCTGTCTTCACGCTCGTAAGCGGCGCTTTGGCCGAGACGAAAAAGATCTGGTCCGACGGCTCCCACGTGACCCCTGTCGCCACGGTGACTGTCAACGCGCCGTCCACCTACGTTGAGTGCATCATCTTGGGCGTCAGGTGCTGGGCTCCGGCAGTCAACGTCAGCGCGACTGCTGGTGCTCATGGCGCGGTTTCGCCCGCAGTCCAGAACGTGGACCCCGGCGCGGCGGCGACCACGGTGACAATCACGCCCGACACGGGCTATTACTGCTCCGAGCTTCTGATCGACGATGTTGCGACCGCACCCACGGGCGCCTACAAGATCGCCAACGTCGGACTGACCAGCCACACGGTGAAGGCGTCTTTCGCCCCTCTGACTCCCTTCGAGACGTTCGATTTCTCTCCGGTTCTCGCCAGCACCAAGACGAACGGCGCATGGTACACCGACCGCTACGCTCCGGCTGGGTTTGCAAAGTCCGCGTCCGACGGCGACAAGCGACTGAAGCTCTCGCTCAGCTCGGCTGACGCGCTCGCAAACCGCCCGTCGAACTACCAGAGCACTTTCTACAACACGCAGGGCCGCAACTTCGACCTGCCGTACCTCTCCAACTTCGCTGCTGCGGATCTCTTCATCGGGTCCGACTGGGACACGCAGGACCGCCGCGCCGACTTCTGGGCCAACGGCGTCGATGCCGGTGGCGCCATCGTGGGCTACCCGATCATCGGCTTCCTCAAGGGGACGGGTTTCCGCGTGTGGGACAACTTGGGCTGGCACGTCGTGGGCTTCCCCGCTGGTTTCGAGTATGGCAAGTGGTACAGCCTGCGTATGCAGTTCAACCCAGGCTCCGTCACCTACTACGTCGACGATCAGCTGGTGTATGTCTCGAACTCCGTTGACGATGTGGATATGGCCGACTGCGTGGGCTTCGACAACGTCAAGCTGCAGGCCTACAACTTCGGCGAGTCCTACGACGTCTACTTCGACAACGTCGCCCCGATGCCCTCGACCCCCGCGCCCTTCACGGTCGCGACCAGCGCCGGAGCCAACGGCTCAGTCTCGCCGATGAACCCGGGCGTCGATGCCGGTGACGACATCACCGTCGCAGTCACGCCTGACACCGGTTACCACATCGCCGACGTAGTCGTCGATGGAGGGTCCGTCGGTGCGAGCAGCAGCGTCGTCTTCTCGGACGTGGATGCGAACCACGAGGTTTCTGTCACCTTCGCAATCAACTCCTACACGCTCACCGGCAGCGCGGGATCCGCAGGCTGGATCACGCCCGAAGGTGTCGCGTCCAAGACCTACGGCTCGGACGCCACGTACGTGTTCACGCCGTTCCCCGGCTACCACGTGGCCGATGTCCTCGTGGATGGATTCTCTGTGGGTGCAGTGGCCAGCTACACGTTCAACGACGTCGCTGCAGACCACGCAATCGCCGTCACGTTCGCACAGAACACCTACATGGTCGCAAGCGCAGTCGGTGCGAACGGCTCTGCGACCTGGAGTGGATCGCGGTGGGTCGCCGAGGCGTCGAACCTGACCGTGTTCTTCACTCCCGATGAGGGATGCCGTGTCGAAGACGTCAAGGTCGACGGCGTATCGCAAGGTGCCATTTCGTCTTACGTCTTCGCGAATATCTACGCGCACCACACGATCGCAGTAACGTTTGCGAAGAGGACCTATGTCGTCGCGGTGGCCGCCGGCGCCAATGGAGCTATCTCACCCAGCACGCAGACGGTCGACTACGGGTCGGATTCCGTCTTCGCGATCACCCCTGCTAAGGGCTACCACGTGTCCGCAGTGCTCGTGAACGGTAACCCTGTCGGCGCCGTGACGTCCTACGCATTCCAGAATGTCACCGCGAACCAGACTATCTCTGCGGTGTTCACGGCCAACCCGGGAGTGTCGCTCACCAAGCCGAAGGCACCGACCTACGCCTCGAAGAACTCGTACTTCACGGCGTACGGATACCTGCAGCCCAAACACACAAGCGGTACGTATCCTGTCCGCATCTACAAGTGGAAGAAGACATCGTCCGGCACGTGGAAGTCCTACGGCTACGTGAAGGCCAAGGCATCCAACTACTTGAGCTACACGAAGTACGCTGGTTCGCTGCGGCTCAGCTCCAAGGGTGTGTGGCAACTCAGGGCCTATTCGCCGGCGGATTCCAAGCACTCAGCCACATGGTCGACGCGTAGCGACTACGTGACCGTGAAGTAGTCATCGAACCACGGTTTTGACATGCGCGATGAGCCAGGAGTCATCCCTAGGTGGCTCCTGTTTCATCGCCCGTGAGCGAGTCTGACCATGATGCGGTACTGTCTATGGCATCCCCTAGAACGTCGGAGGCTCTGGAATGACCAAACACACTCGATACCGATTCGGCGCGGTTGTGCTGATTGCCGGGTTGGTGCTGTCGGCATCAGTCCTCGCCGGCTGCACGAAAGACGAGGCGGCGAAACCGGCGGCGAGTCTGAGGCCCACCGTGCTAGGTAGTCTCGCGGTTGCTCAATCCGCGTTATCCACTCTCGCCCCTGACGCGAAGCTGCTTGTCGTGCAGACCGCCCAGGCAGCCGTGCCCACCGCCACACCGTCCTGGGTCTACCTGTTCGGCTCGCCCAAGACCGGGAAGACGTACGCCGTCTACGTCGCGGAAGGCAAGTCCATGGGCGCCCAGGAGTATGGGGATGCGGGTCTTGAGGACGACGAGTGGTCCAAGGTTCCGAAGACGGTTCCCTGGAAGGTGGACAGCGATGTCGCCTACAACAAGGCGCTCGCGGCGAGCGGAGCAAAAGGCGACCCTCTCGCCTATGTCATGGGCATGATGACCTTCAAACCCGTCACCGACACGTCCACCATCGAGCCATACGTGTGGAACGTGCAGTTCGATCCAGGCACGAGCGGTGCGACGACGAGCACCATCGAAGTTGACGCCAACACGGGGACGACGGCAGTCACGAAGTAGGGTGAGCTCCCCCTGAGCGATATTCCCGTGTAGCCCCTGGGTGCGGCATACTATGCTTGGTAGCGTTTTCGCTCATAAGGCCTGAGCGAATTCCCAGCGGCGCTCGGGAGTAACTGTGCGGATTACAACGAACCAGCATCTGTCGCGTCTCACAGCGGTAATCGTGCTGTGTGCGCTGCTGTTGCCTTCGGTCGCTTGGGGAGCGCCCACGGCGGGTTCACAGGCCGAGATCGATGCCAAGAAGGCGGCTCAGGACTCAACCACCGCGGCGCTTCAGCAGTCGCAGCTCGAGTTGAACATCAAGACAGCCGAGTACATCGAAGGTGCGCGCGAACTCGAGCGGACGCAGGCCGAGATCTCTGAGGTCACGACACAGATCGCCGAGCTGGACACATCTGTCTTGCGCGCCGAGACAGCGCTCGTTCAGCGTGCGGTCGAGCTGTACCGCGGCGACCGGCTGGGTTTGATAGCGCTGTTGCTCGACGCCCGCTCGATAGCCGATTTCATGACGCGGGCCAATTACCTGGTCGCCATAAACGGTCGCGACGCGCAGATGGTCACCGGGCTTCGCCAAGCACGAGCGGAGAGCGCATGGCTTCACGAGCACCTGGCAGAGCGCATCGCGCGGCTCGAGACATTGCAGGCCGCTACCGAGGCCCAGGTCAAAGATCTTGAGAAGCGCGCCGAGGAACAGGAAAAGAAGGCCGCGGAACTCGGCGAGGATCTGGCGGAGCTGCAACGGCGCGTCAGGGAGTTCGCGGGAGGAGAGGCGTCTGGCTACTTCAACCCCGACACTATCATCTCTGATGCCAACTACCGCGATGTCAACTCCATGACCACAGACGAAATTCAAGCGTTTCTGGAGGGCAAGCCTGGCGTCTTGGGCACGTACCGCGCAAAGGATCACAACGGCACCATGAAGAGCGCCGCCGAGATGATCGCCGAGGCGGCCCTGAACTTCGACATCAGCCCCAAGGTCATTCTCGCGACACTGCAGAAGGAGTCGTCGTTAGTCGAGAAGCACATTCCGTCGCACTACCGGAAGGCTATGGGCGCAGGGTGGGGCGACAGCTACACCAATCTGCAATACGACTCGTTCGGGAAGCAGATCTGGTGGGGCACGCAGAAGCTCGACAACAACGCGGGCTCGTGGCGTCCCGGCATCGAGCGCACGATCGACGGCAACGTTGTTCGCCCGACCAACGTTGCCACATGGTCGTTGTACAAGTACACGCCGCACCGTAGGGGCAACGAGTCGTTCTGGAAGATCTACTGGCGCTACTTCGGGGATCCGGTTGCGGCCTCGACTGCCAGGCCTTAGTCTCCCCAGCAGCAGCACCAAGTCAAGAACCCCGCCGGTCTTCTCGGCGGGGTTCTGTGTTAGTCGAGGTTCCGAGTTGGTCTAGTGCGGTATGAACGATGCTCGGCTTGAGCGGCTGTAGCGGCCCGAGTACGTCATGCCCTTTACGTAGACGCGATGGCCCTTGGCTGCGCTGCCTATGTTCATCGACGTGTATGCGTAGCCCTTCGAGTTGGTCACGGTCTTGGTGGTCACGGTATTGGACTTGAAGTACCACTTGAAGGTGACGGGCAGGCCAGCGACAGCATTGCCCTTGGTGTCGCGGAACCGTGTATACGCCTTGACCCGCGTGTTGCGCTTGGGCCGGTTGTTCGGGATGGTGGTCTTGACGCCAGCTTTGGCCGTTGCGAGCACGGGCGTGGGCATGTACCAGGTTGCAGATGTCGCGACCCCCCCACTTGCGTGAGACCGGGCAGTCATGGTGCGCCTTCTCATGAGCGGCACGCCAGTGCCGGGCGCCTGCCAGTTGTAGGCGAGGCCGTTGGCGTCTGTGTAGGCGACGTAGGACTTTGTGCCGGTCGCGAACGGCCAGCTGAAGGTGACCGCGACGCCGCGCATGGGGTTGCCGTTGGCGTCGTAGCAATAGGTCTGACTACAGATCTTGTCCGTACTGAAGCTGCTGCCCCTGCGCGGATAGTAGTACGTCATCTTCATCATCTTCTGCCTCATCGTCGCCGGCGGCTGGGCGAGGCCCTTGCCGGCGGGAATGGCAGCGACGATATCGGCGAGGTCGTTGGTCGCTCGGTTGAGTACGTATCCGGTGATGTCGCGGGCGGCACCCTCGACCCTGGAGTTATGCGCCCTGTATGACGCATCGAGCGCAGGGTACTTACTGCGCGCGTAGAGTGCCGCGCTCACGGCTGACGCCCGCACGTCGGTCACGTCCTTGCGGTTCCACGTGTCCAGCCACCCTGTGCTCTGGCCGTAGCTTCGCGTGAGGTCGCTGACGTCGATCTCGTAGGGGTTGTGTCGGCCGTTGAGGCCGGAGGCACCTCGGGTGTCGGTGTGGTACGGCTGAGTGATATCGCTGTAGTAGTGCGACATCACCCCCAAGTGACGGCTCGCCGTGACGTAGTCGCCGTTCCTATAGGCGGCCATGAGCTTGTAGTACTCGTCGGCGACCGTCTGCGGGCCGCCCTGAGCGGCACCGTATTCCATGTAGGTGTGCAGGTACGTCGAGGTTTGGGTCGATCGGTAGTCCGGATCGTCGCTCGCTTGAAGCGCGACATCAACATTGATCCAACTCGTGTCGGCGCCGCTCTTGGCCGCCATGTTGATCGCGTGGTCGAGCACCCAGTCGTGAGTCGCGTATCCGTCGCCCACCTGACCGTCACCCTCGCCGCCGTTACCCCACCCGAACGCGGGGGTCGCGGCGAGAGCGGCGAGGGTGAGTGTTGTGAGCGCGATGGCTGCTACTTTGCGAAACATGGCTTCCACTCCTAGGCGAATAATCGGCATGATGATGCACTTCTCATATCGGCATCGCCTAGGGGGCACCTTAGCAGTTGCCGCGTACATTCAGGGCGGACTGTTGCCTGCCTGTGACCCACGTCACAGGAGCGACTCCCACGGGTAGATACTCAGCAGGTCCGTGATGCACAGCAGAGGGTGGAGTCAGTAATGGCAAAGGAACGCTCCAACACCGCACTACAGATCATCTTCTCGTTCTTTCTGGGCCTGATGGTCGTCGCTTTCATCGGCGTGGGCGTGTACACGTTCTACCCGCCGCCCGAGCAACGGCTCGATGATCAGGTGCAAGAGTTGTACCGACAGCAAGAGGACATTCAGAACTTCAAGGACCAGAGTCAGCTCACGGCGGCTGACCGTGAGAAGCTGCGGACGGTTCAACTGGCGATCCGCAAGCTCGAAGACAAGCAGCAGGCCAGCCGCGAGACGTGGGGACGTAACACGAGCATCATCCTCATCACGTTCGCGACGATCGTCATGAGCATCTCGCTGATTCGGGCCGAGCAACTGCGAGTGATCAGCAACGGACTGTTGCTGGGCGGGGTGTTCACCATGCTCTATGGAACCGGGTGGGTGATCGCGACGAGCACCTCGAAGGCTCGGTTCTGGGTGATGACGGTCGCCCTTATGATTACCCTCGCGCTGGGCTACCTCAAGTTCGTGCGCGATCGCGAGCAAGGCCCGGCCACCGCAGTCCCCTCGCTCGCCACAGGCGAGGCCGCTGACGCAGGGATCCTTGCCGAACTGGCTGCTCGGGTCGAGCAACTCGAGGAGCGCAACGCCGCCGCCGCTGCTGCCTTTGGGATGGGCGACGAGGGGCGCCCGAAGTGAGGGTGCCGCCCGTTCGGGCTCAGACGCAGCAGGCCCTGGAGCGCGGTGTCGAACTCTACCGCGAGCGCGGATGGGTCTGAGCGTTTCGGGGTAGCTCTAGAGGTACTGCCAGATGTCGTCCACCCCGGCCTCGACCGCGGGGATACAGTCGACGATGGCCCGCACGGATCCTCCCGTGGTCACGTCGATGACCCGCAGGTCGAGTACCTCCGGGGTCTCGAGCCAGCGCCCGTACGCATCCGCCAGCAGCTTGACGCGAGGATGTAGTAGGTCGTCGTTGTTCACGCGATAGACAACAGCCACGCTCTCGTCATCGAGCTTCACGACGGCGCCCATCGGATAGATGCCCAGCATGGCCACGAGCGCCTTGGTGACGCCCGGGTCGTAGGCCTTGCCTCGTCCCTGCATGAGGACCGCGAGCGCCTTGTCGGGGCGGATCTCCCTGCGGAACGGCCGCATGGTAGTCATCGCGTCGTACGCGTCGCAGACGCCCACGATCTTGCTGAACAGGTGCTGTTCGGCTCCTGCGGCTGCCTCGGGGTACCCCATCAGGTCGTGGCGTTGGTGGTGCTCATAGGCCACGATCATCGCCATCTTGTCAGCGAGCTGGATTCGCTTGAGTAGGTCGGCGCCCTCCTCGGCATGGCGTTTGACGGTCTGCCACTCCTCGGCGGTGAGCGGGCCGGCTTTGAGCAAGACATCCTCGGGAATGCGCACTTTGCCGATGTCGTAGAGCAGTGCGGCGAGCCCGAGCGAGTGAAGCTCCTCTGCCGAGAGTCCCAAGGCCGATCCCAGCGAGAGCGACAGGATACACACGTTCAGCGAGTGGTTGAGCGTGTAATCGTCGTGGCCTTTGATTGCGGTCAGACCCAGTACGGCGGCGGGGTCTTGCAGCAGGTTGTCGAGCATCGACTCGACCACGCGCTGCAACGAACTCACGTTCATCGTCCGACCCAGCTTGGCCTGCGACTCGATGTCGCGCATCGCCGTGACGCCGGTGTCGTAGCTCTCGCGAGCACGGGCCCGGACTTCCTTGTTGCGCGCCTCGTTGGTCGCTTCGTCGAGCGTGGTCGTCTCGGCGACGGTGACGCCCGACACGTCTCGGGACTCGAGGAACGCGCACGCATCATCGATGTTGCTGATGCGCGCGTCGCTCAGAAGCTCGACGAGCACTGCGCCCTCAGCGGCGGTCATGCCGCGTGAGAACGTGACCGCCGAGATGCCCCGAGCGAGCAGCTCGTCGATGAATTTGCGATAGGTGAGGCTTTCCTCGGGAAAGACCTGGTTCTCTACGAACAGCGTGTTCTTGTAGATATTGAGCGTCACCGACTCGAACCCGAAATCCCCGATGTCGCTTACGGCGATTGCCAGATCGTCGAGCGAACTGGCGACGAGGGGGTGGGTCGTGGGGTAGAGCGCGGCATTGGTGTGTGCCACCGCGAGCGTGCGCACCATCTCGCGGGCGCGACCCAGCTTCTCCGGTGTGGCGAACGGGGCCTGAACGGCGACCATCCCGGGTGTAGCGGTCGAGGCCTCGGCGGCGATCTCGGCGGGCCCAGCCAGCGGTCCCTCGTTCTCGGGGCGATACGGTGCGTCTGTCACGGTGCGCTCACTCCTCGGTTCTTCGCCAAGCCATCGGCGGCGCTGACGGCCCTGTTGCGCAGCTCTCTAGTCTTCCTGCCCACTCCGAACGAACGTTGTGCGAACGCGCGCAGGGCTTTCTCGGCTTCGGGCGTGCCGATGAGCTCGAGCGCGGTGACGATGTCCTTGCGGGTCTCATACGTGCGCTGGAAGATATTGATGTCCTGCAGTGCACGCGAGAGTGCGGGAACCGCCGACCCGACGTGTGCGCGGCCTATCTCGCGCACCACGTGGCGCTGCGTTTCCGGTTCGCGGTGGTTGATCGCTTTGACCAGCGCGGTCTCCGCCTGCGGGGTGTGCACGGCCGCCAGCGCGTCCACAGCGGCGAACCGCACCTGCTCATCGAGATGTGACAGCATCTCGGCGATCTGAGGAGCGGCGCGCGCGTCGCCCAGCGTCGGCAACACGAGCAGGATCGCGACCACGGTCTTGCTGTCCCCGCTGCGCATCTTCTGCCGCGCGACGGCCAAGACCAGTTCGCTCATACCGCGCATCACCGGCTTGAGCAGAGATCGTCGGGGTTCGACGGCTCGCACGTAGGTGTCCAACAAGGCATCGGCGCCCGCGGGGCCGGCGGCGTGGAGAATCTCTCCGGCTATCGCCGCATCCGCATCGGTCTCCGGTGCCCTGCACACATCGGCCAACACGTCGGGGTCAGAGAGCTGAGCGCGTGCGGCTTCAACCGCGTCGCTCAGCGCCACCTCCGCTTCAATCTCGTCCAGGCGCCGCAGCGCCTCTCTGATGGTTGTGAACGCACCATCCCTGGCCGCCGGAGGGAGCACCTCGCCGATCGCACGCACGCTCTCGACATCGAGGCGAACGCGCGAGATCGCTGTGGCGGTAGCCAGCGCGCGACCGGAGCTCAGCGAGGGCGCTGCGACGGCCACCTGGCGCTCGATGTCGGTCGTGTCGGTATCGGTTGCGATAACCTCGGCAATCTTCTCGGCTCGAACCGTCGTGGGGACGTCCGGCTCGGTCTCGGCGGCGGGAGTGGGGGCGAGCATCAAACCCAGGAGCTTCGCGGTCTCGGGAGGCAGAGTCAGCGCCTGCGCGATACGGCGCGGATCGGTGTTCGCAGCCGCAGCCGAGAGCTTGAGCAGACGAGCCAGCGCAGCGGGCTTCATGCGGGCGATGACGTCGAGCATGCCCTCCATGCGACGGCCCTCGGTATCCGAACTCAGCGCCATGTCCAGCACGCGCGTGCGGGTCGCCTCGTCCAGACGCATCATCGCTGCAGCCATGCGCTCCATCGCCAGCTCTCGGGTGGCGTCCTCGAGCCGGGCGATCGCGTCTGCGACCTCGTCGGGGGCGGGCCCCTGAGCCGCATCTCGCGCGCGCTGCTCGGCAGCTTCGCGGATGCTGGCCGCAATCTCGTCCAGGGGGGCCGACGCGAGGTCGACGCCCGCGAACCCGCCTTCCTCGGAAGCGCGCAAGGAGACTTCGATCACGGCGATGTGTGAGACCCCGGTGCCGATGAGCGCAGACCGGGCACCACCGGTTGCGCGAACCTCAGCGGGATCGCGTAGGCACAGCTGCACGAATCCGGCGGACTCGGCTTGGGCGATTCCCGGCACGAACACGAGCTGCCCCACCTGTAGCGCGTGGAGTGACTCAGCGAGCGAAACCACCTGGCTCTGGCCACCGGCCAGTTCGGTCTCGCCCATACGGACTCCGTGCGGATCGATCAGATAGCGAAGCGGTCCGGTAGCCGCGAGCTCGTTGACACGCTCGGTGAAGCGCGCGACGGCCTCTTGGGGAAGCGCCGAGGCGGGAGGATACAGACGCGCGGCACCAACTGCCGCCGCCGCCAGTCGCAGAGCCTCTTCGGCTCGCGGGAACCCCTCGGTGTCCACAGCACCCCCTTTCGAGTTCGCCCGTCCTTGCTAGGGTATATCGGCTTGGACGCTGATGCGAGATGCGACACTTGTGAGATGGCGCACAGTCACTCAGCCATGATGCACTCGCTTTCTCGGGCATCTACCCGATACAGTAGCCACCAATCGTATCCGGGAGTCACGTGGCGCTCAGAACAGAAGCATACTTCAGGGTCTTGGCCGCCGAAGCGCTCGAGCGCTCCGGTTGTACCGAGCCGCCCGTGCCCGTCGAGTCCATCACGGCGGACTTGGGAATCCCCATTCGCTACGTGAACCTGCCCGCCTTCTTCACGTCCGCGCTCGTCACAGAGGACGGGTTGCCTGTGATGGTAGTCAACTGGGCCAAGACCGAACTCGAGCGTCGAATCGCGGTGGCCCACATGTTGGGTCATGTGCTGCTGGTTCTCAATGGGGACGAGGGCTACGCCCGTGAGAATCCCGATCATCGCGATGCCGACCGCATCGCGAGAGAACTCGTGTTGCCCACGGCCATGGTGGTCGAACAAGCGCGGTTGTGGTTCAACGACTACCGATACCTCGCACGGTTGTTCGGCGTCGCCGAGCCTACGATGCTCGAACGGATGAAGGACATGGGCATCATCAAGGGCCCGGATGGCCTCATCTGGGACTACTGACGTCTGAACCTCCCCGGGAGCGGTATCATCGACACAGGGCCTTCGTGACCGGGGGCCCGTACTCATGGGCTACCAGAGGGGGACCGAATGCGTTCCAACTACGCGATCGGTGTTGACGTGGGCGGTACCCGTATCGCCGTTGGGCTTGTGGAGCGCAAGGGACGCATCGTCAAAGACGCCAAGCGGTTGACGCCCAAGACCGGTCCGTTCGCTGTTGTGGACACCATCATCGAGCTGGTCGAAGAGGTCCGCTCGGGCCTGCAGCCGGCCGAGGTCGCCGGCGTGGGCATCGGCCTTCCGGCCCAGGTGGACTTCGTGCGACAAGAGGTCGAGTACTGCACGAACCTGCCACTCGCCGGTATCGATGTGCGCTCGCTGGTCATGTCACGCACCAAGTCCGAGGTGACCATCGACAACGACGGACATCTCGCCGCTGTGGGTGAGTCTCGCTACGGCGCTGCCAAAGGCGCGCGCGACTTCATCATGCTCACGCTGGGGACCGGTGTCGGCGGCGGGCTGTTCGTCGCCGGTGAGCCCTACCGCGGTAACCGCGGTCTGGCGGGGGAGGTGGGCCACACCGTCATCGACCTCGACGGCCCTCCCTGCCCGTGTGGCGGCTACGGGCATCTGGAGGCGTATCTGGGCAGGCCCGCGATTGCTGCCAAAGGCAAGGTGGCGGCACGCCTGTTCTCGGGCAAAGCGATACTTGACGCTGCGGGCGGCACGCTCGAGGACGTGAGCGCGGAGTCGGTCATCATCGCCTCTGGCGGTGGCGATCCGGTCGCACGGGAGATCCTATTGGAGTGTGGCGAGATTCTCGGTCGTGCTCTCGTGGGGTTCGTCAACCTGCTGAACCCCAAGCTGGTGTGCATTGGGGGCGGCGTCGGCGAGTCGGCGGACTTCTTGGTCGAACGCGCTTCCGAGGTCGTTCAGTCCGAGGCGCTCGCCGGGCGCCGCGACGTCACGGTCGTCCAAGCCATTCTCGGAAATGATGCTGGCATTCTAGGCGCGGCGGCACTCGCTTTCGATGAGCACGATTCGCACGAGGGACTCCACCGGTAGGCGACCTTGGGAGGTCACGATGTCTGACGAACGTATCGAGTCACACGAAGAACGCCTGTACGTGCTGCGAGACAAGGCGGCGCGCGAAGGCTTCACCGTGCCCGATGACGCGCTTGACTACATCGCCGACAAGTACGCGATGGAGACCACGCTCAAAGGCGCGCTGATCAACGTTGCCGCGTATGCGGCCCGGAGGGGACTACCGGTCGACCGCGCCATGGCGGCACTGGTCCTGGACGGTGTGAGGCCACAGGCCGCCTCCGTCGATGCGGCCGCCTCCGCGGAGCCGGAGATCGCCGAGGAGTCCGAAGACCCTGTCGAGCCCGACGAGCCGATTGAACCCGAAATCGACGAGTCTTCGCAAGAGACCTACGAGCCACATGCGGATCAGAGCGATGAGCCCGATGAGCCGGCCGCAGACGATGATACCGCCGGTACGGCCGAAGAGCGCCCGTTCGAGCCTGTGACCACCACGTTGTTCGCGCCACCCCCGGCCGTCACGCCCCCTGCTCCTAGCGCGCCTGAGCCCGCAGCCCAGGCGGAGCCGGATCTCCCGCCGTTCGTCTCGGCAGCTCCGCCTGAGCCGATCTGGGGTTCCGAGACGGCCGCCGACAGCACTCCGGCGGTTCAGTCACAGCCCGCACAGCCCACCGCACAACCCGCCGACTCCACGCCGGCCGAGGTCTGGTTCGCGCCGATGCGCAGCGTCAAGAAGGAGTCGCTGGTCAAGCGCGTGGGCAAGCTTCTCAAGCTCGCGGGCCTCGCTCAGGCGATCGACGACGGCGACTTGGTCGCGATCAAGCTGCACTTCGGCGAAGAGGGCAACACCGGCTTCGTCCACCCCGTCTTCCTGCGCGAGGTCGTGCGCCGGGTGCGCAAGCACGGCGGCAAGCCGTTCCTGACCGACTGCAACACGCTGTACCGGGGCAAGCGTGCCAATGCCGTCGACCACGCCACGTGCGCGGTTCGCAACGGCTTCAGCTTCTCGACCATCAACGCGCCGGTGATCATCGCCGATGGTCTCACCGGCACAGACGGAGTAGACGTTCCTATCTCCGGCTCCAAGCACTTCGACTCGGTGCGTATAGGCGCAGCCGCGGTCCACGCTGACGCGATGGTCGTCGTTAGCCACGTCAAGGGTCACGAAGCCACCGGCTTCGGCGGCGCGATGAAGAACATCGGGATGGGGCTCGGTACGAGAGCCGCCAAGCAGCGCATGCACAGCGATCTCAAGCCCCAAGTGATCGCCGAGAAGTGCACCGCATGCTAGCGGTGTGTGAAGTCCTGCCCGGTTCACGCCATCCAGATCACCGACAAGGTCGCGGTGATCGACTACGAGCTGTGCTACGGCTGCGGCGAGTGCGTGGCCGCCTGCCCGTACGGCGCCATCGAGATTCAGTGGAAGACCGAGCCCGATGCCATTCAGGAGAAGATCGTCGAGCACTGCGCCGGCGCGCTCGCGGGCAAAGAAGGCAAAGTCATCTACCTCTCATTCGTGACCAACGTGAGCCCTGACTGCGACTGTTGGAGCTTCTCGGACGCAAGCGTTGTGGCCGATATCGGGGTGCTGGCCTCAAGCGACCTGGTCGCCATCGATCAGGCCGCCTACGACCTGGTCGTCGGTGCGAAGGGTCTACCCGGCAGCCGAGGCGAAGGGCTTGCCCCGGGCAGCGACAAGTTTCGCGAGATCACCGGTATCGACGGTACGATCGCGATCCGCTACGCCCAACAGATGGGTCTGGGCACGAGCAGCTACGAACTCAAGACGCTCGAGTAGCGCAGCGCGAGGACACACCCGTACACAGCCCGACCGAGGAGAGCGACCATGGAGTTCGGATCGATCATCAAGCGTTCGTGGCAGATCACCTGGAAGTACAAGGCTCTGTGGGTGCTCGGTGTCTTCGCGGGAGTCTCGGGCTGCCAGGGTGGGGGCGGCGGAAGCGGGGGGAGCGGGACCAATTTCGGGCAGGGGGTCAACGGCAATCAACCCGATTTCAGGGGTTTCGTGGACGCCTTGCAGCAGTGGCTGCCCGCGCTCATCGCCGGCCTGATGCTGCTCGTGCTCGTTGGCTTGGTGATGTCGGTCTTCTCCGTTGCCGCACGCGGCGCATTGATCGTGGGGGTCAATCGCATCGAGGAGGGGCTGACCCCGGCCCTGGGCACGCTCTGGGCGGCCGGCTTCTCGCGTTTCTGGACGCTCGTCGGCCTCGATATCCTGCTCAGGCTGCCGGTCGTTGCCGTGATGCTGTTCGTTCTGGTGGGCGTGTTCGCGCCCTTGGCCGGGACGCTGTTCAGCGGTGGTGCGCCCGGAGCCGAAGTCTTCGTGCCCGTGTGCGGCAGCCTTGCGATCGGCGTTCCCCTGCTCATGGCCCTCTCGTTCGTGCTGGGCATCATGGATCTCGTTGCGCGCCGCTACGTGATGCTGAGCGGTCAAGGAGCGATCCAGGCCGCAGGTAACTCGTGGCGGTTCTTCCGGGCGCGTTTCAAGGACACGTTCCTCATGTGGCTCATCAACGCGGGACTGAACATGGCCGCCGCATTCGTTGTCGCGATCCCATTCGTGATCATCGCGATCGCGGTCGCCATCCCGGCAGGCGTGGCGGCTGCGAGCAAGAATTGGGGAATGCTGTTCCCGGTCGCCGGTGTGGCATTTGTGCTCATCATGCTGGTGTCGTTCGCCTACGCGGCAATCTGGGGCACGTTCACGTCTGCGTTGTGGACCGTCTTCTTCCGCAGGGTGACGGGTATGGAGCAGCCGCAGGTCCTTGCCCAGACCATCGCACCCGCGTTCGCCGAGCCGTACGGCTCCGCAGCGCCGTCCGCGCAACCGCAGCCGCCCGTGGCACCCCCGGCCGAACCGTACTCGCCAGCACCCCCGATGGCGATTCCCGCGCCACCCGCGCCACCCGCGCCACCCGCAGGCGACTACCCCGCCAATCCGCCGACGCCGCCGGCGCCCGGTGTCTGACGTTGGTCGGCTCATCGTCTGCGCGACGCCCATCGGCAATCTGGGCGATGTCACTCTGCGCGTACTCGAGGCCCTGAGAAGCGCGGATGCCGTTCTTGCCGAGGACACGCGTGTCACGCGCAAGCTGTTCGCACGCTACGACATCACGACGCCGCTGGAGCGCTACGACACGAACACCGCGATTCGTCGCACGCCGGAGATCATCGATCGGATTCTCGCCGGCAAGACGATCGCAGTAGTCTCCGACGCGGGCACGCCGGGCATCAGCGACCCGGGTGCTCTCCTCGTGGACGCTGCTCTGAGCGCGCCGATACCTGTCGAGGTGCTGCCCGGCGCGTCCGCGGTCATCACCGCGCTGGTTGCCAGCGGTCTGCCCACCGTGAACTTCTACTTCGGAGGTTTCCTGCCCCGCAAGACCGGGGAGAGAGGCCGACTGCTCGAGTCGCTCGCAGACCTCGACGCGACGCTGATCTTCTACGAGTCGCCCCGCCGCACCGCGGCTACGCTCGCCGCGCTGGCGCAGGCATTTCCCGGGCGCAGAGGGGCGATGGCGCGGGAGCTCACCAAGATGCACGAGGAGGTCGCAGTGGGCCCGCTCGATCGGTTGGCCGAGGAGATCGCGCGCCGAGAGTCGCTCAAAGGAGAAGTGGTGCTGCTCGTAGGCGGGCCAAGGACCGCACGAGCGGAGCGACCGGAGCCCAGCGCCCCGGCCGACGGCGAGGCTGTGACGGCACGCGTGGCCGAGATCATGGCGACCGGTGTGACGCGCACGGCTGCGGTCAAGCAGGTCGCTCGGGAGACGGGGCTTGCCCGCCAAGTCGTCTACGACCTTGCGTCTCGCAGCTGACACGCGGCTTAGGGATTGACGCCGTGGCTAGCCCTTCTTGACCGCACTCACACACGCCGAGCAGACAGCTCGACCCTTCACGTCGCTCATCTCGACATCGGTGTCCCCGCAGATGGCACACGAGTCCTTGTGCTTTTGAAGGATGATGCGATCGCCTTCCGTGAAGATGGCGATGGGGTCTTTGACCTTGATGCCTAGGGTCCGGCGGAGCTCCATCGGTATGACGATGCGCCCCAGGTCGTCGACGCGCCTCACGATGCCCGTGTCGTGCATAGCAGCCGCCCTTCTGTCATCTGCTGAGTGATAGCCGCGGCAAACGGTTAGAATCTTGTCGGCAGGCTGTTGTGTGAGTTGCCGTGCTTACTTTCCAATATTACCCACGGTCACGGAGTCCTGAACATATGAGCGCAACCTCGTTTTATCTCACCACGCCGATCTACTACGTCAACTCGGTTCCCCACTTGGGGACCGCGTACACGACAGTTGCGGCCGACGCGCTCGCGCGGTACCGCCGCATGATGGGCGACGATGTCTACTTCCTGACCGGTCTCGACGAGCACGGCCAGAAGGTCGAGCAGGCGGCTGCCGAGCACAGTATGACCCCGCAGGAGTGGTGCGACTCCATCGCACCCAAGTTCCAGGCCGCGTGGAAGATGCTCGAGATATCCAACGACGACTTCATTCGCACCACCGAGCCGCGCCACGAGCGCGGGGTGCAGAAGCTCGCTCAGGTGCTCTACGACCGCGGTGACATCTACCCAGGGCACTACGAGGGTTGGTACTGCGTCCCGGACGAGACCTACTGGACCGAGGGTGACCTGGCCGAGGGTCAGACGTGCCCGCAGTGCGGTCGTGCAGTCGAATCCGTGCGCGAGGACACCTACTTCTTCAAGCTCTCCGCCTACGCCGACGAGCTTCTGGCGTTCTACCAGGCCAACCCCGGCTTCATCGGCCCCGAGACCCGCCGCAACGAGGTGCTCTCGTTTGTGAACGGCGGGCTGAGAGACCTGTCGATCTCGCGGGCGAACGTGAAGTGGGGTGTTCCGCTGCCGTGGGACGAGACCCACACGATGTACGTGTGGTTCGACGCGCTCATCAACTACATCACGGCAATCGGCTACGGAGACCCCAAACGGATCGACGAGTTCGAGCGGCGCTGGCCCGCCCAGTTCCACTTCGTGGGCAAGGACATCATCCGCTTCCACTGCGTGATCTGGCCGGCACTGCTCATGGCGGCCGGTCTGCCCGTGCCCAAGTCGGTCTACGCGCATGGCTTCCTGCTCACCAAGGGCGAGAAGATGTCGAAGTCCAAAGGCAATGCCCAGTCGCCCGCAGACCTGGTCGCGAAGTTCGGCGTGGACGCCTACCGCTACTATTTTCTGCGCGACGTGCAGTTCGGCCACGACGGGTCGATCTCGATGGAGGCCATGGTCCAGCGCATCAACGGTGATCTGGCCAACGACTGGGGCAACCTGTGCTCGCGGCTGTTCAACATGGTGGGCAAGTACTTCGACGGCCACGTGCCCGAACCCGCCGGATCGCCGCTGCTCACGCCCGAGGACACGGCTCTGCGCGAGATCGCCTTTGCGCTGCCCGATCGCTACGCGGTCGCGATGGGACGACTCGACTACGCCGGTGCTCTCGAGGCCACCTGGGACTTGGTGAAGGGCGCCAACCGCTACATCGAGGAGTCCGCACCCTGGAACCTGGCTAAATCCGACGAGACCCTCCCTCGCCTGGGTGCCGTGCTGTACAACGCGCTCGAGGCTGTGCGCATTGCCGCGCTGTACTGCGCCCCGGTCATGCCGTCCACTTCGGCCGAGGTGTGGCGGCGCATGGGCCTGTCGGACATCCGCACCGTCACTGATCTGCCAGCGCAGTCTGAGTGGGGACACCTGCCGGTGGGCAATGCCGTGGTCAAGGGCGACCCGCTCTTCCCGCGCATCGACAAGGATGCCGAGTAAGACCATGCCAACACCTGCCCAGAACCCCGTAGTGCTCGACCCGGTCTTCGTGGACGGCAAGGGACGCGAGATCGCAGCGCCGGATTTCGGCGGTCTGCCCATCGCCGACACACACGCACACCTCGACATGCTCGAGAACCCCGCCTTGGCGCTTGCCCGCGCTGCGCTGGCCGGCGTGGGCTTCATCGGCACGGTGACCGACGTCACCGAGGAGGCGTGGCGCACCTACGACGAGCTACTCAGCTGGCAGGTCAATGCGCGCGAGCTGCTGATGTCGTCGGGCTTCGAAGGCGTGGAGGTGCCCCGGGTGAGGGTGATCGTGGGCGCGCACCCACACAACGCCAAGGACTGGACAAGCGCTGCGGAAGTCGAGCTCCGCCGCCTGGCATCCGACCCGCTGACCTGCGGGATCGGCGAACTGGGGCTTGACTATCACTACGACCACTCGCCGCGCGACGTACAGCGCGCCGCCATGCGCTCGCATCTCGAGCTGGCGCACGAGTTCGGCGTGCCGGCAATCGTGCATCTGCGTGAGGCGCACGCCGACGGTCTCGAGATCCTTCGCGAGGTGGGGATGCCTCCTGCCGGCTGTATCCTGCACTGCTTCAACCTGGAGCCGCAGGTCATGGCGCCATTTCTGGAGCTGGGGTGCCACGTCAGTTTTGCTGGCCCCGCCACCTTCAAGAAGGCCGAGGAGGTCCGCGAAGCCTCACGCGTAGTTCCGGTCGGGCGGCTGCTCACCGAGACGGACTGCCCCTTCATGGCCCCCGAGCCGTTTCGCGGTCGCACCAACGAACCTGCGTTCGTCGCCTTCACCGCTGCGCGAATCGCCGAGGCGCGCGGGGAGGAACCTGCGGCGTTCGCGCGTCACACCTTCGCCGCGGCCCTCGAGCTGCTCGATACGGCACGCTGATGGATGCCGCCAAGAAGTCGGTCGTACTGTGCATCGCGGGAAGCCCGCGCCGCAACGGCAACAGCGACCGGTTCCTGGATGCCTTCTCGGCGGGGGTCGAAGAGGCGGGCGGTACCCCCGTGCGCTTGATCGCCGCCAGCGCCGGCGTGAGCCCGTGTCGCGGATGCAACCTGTGTTCTGAAGCCGGTCACTGTGTGGTGAGCGACGGGATGGACGAGGTCTACGCACTCATCGATTCCGCCGACGCCCTGGCAATCGCCACGCCCGTGTTTTTCGCGACCGTGCCGGCCGTGCTCAAGACCCTCTACGACCGCTTTCAGCCGTACTGGGCGCGGCGCTACGTGCTGGGTGAGCCGGCACCCGAGGTACGCCGACCCGCCGCGCTCATCGTGGTGGGCGGTGGAGGTGACCCCTTTGGCAGGGGTTGCGCCATCACGCCCACACGCAGCGTGCTCGGGCCTGCTGGTTTCGAGCTCACCGAGCTGCTCGAGGTCGACGGGCTCGACACCCCCACAGATGCCGAGAAGCACCCGGCTGAGCTGGCGAGCGCTCGTCAGATGGGTTTCACACTCGCGCGCGAAGCTGCAGCGCGCCGCTGAGGAATTCCCTACCGTTTCTGGGTTGTTCCTTGGCGACCTGCGCGTTTGCGCGGTGGGTTGCGTAGCGCTACCATCGACAGTCCCCGCCGTTACCGAGCGGTTGACAACCTGTCGCCATCCTGAGGACTTAGATGAGGGTTCTGCCACAGCGCACGAACCGGTATCTGAAGCTCCAATACGCCATCGCAGCCATCGTCCCACTACTGATCGTCACACTCAGTATCACCGGTTTCCAGTGGGCCCAGAAGCGTGTCACCGTCGTCGCTGACGGCCGGTCTCTGCACGTGGAGACTCAGGCCGCCGACGTCGAGACGGTGCTTCAGGAGGCCGGCGTGATGGTCGATTCCAGCGATGTGGTCTCACCCGGGCTGAACACACCGGCCGACGACGGAATGAACGTCGTGGTACGCCATTCCGTGCCCGTCACGGTGGACATCGGTGCGGGGCTCCGGGAGCTTGACGTGGTGGGGGAGACGGTCGCTGATGCGCTGGTCGCCGCAGGCGTCGAGCCCGATTCACACCCCGCAGTGACCCCGGATGTATCCACGCCGCTCAAGGCGGGCATGTCGATATCGGTTCCGGATGTGTTTGTGCGGCTGACCCGGGAGGAGGAGACGATCACGGCTCCGGTGGAGACGCACAACGATCCGTCACTTCCGTCGGGCAACCGCAGGGTCATCGCGACAGGATCGCCCGGGCGGCAGATGAGTGTGTACCGCGTGATGGTTGCGGGCGGCGTCGAGGGCGCCCCCGTACTCTCCAAGCGGCGCGTGCTCGACGCAGCGGAGCCGCAGATCGTCGCCGTGGGTACGGGCACGAGTCGCACGGTGGCACCGGCCGTGGACCGCACGTATGCGGTAGGCAAGCGGCCTAAGCACGGGCGCGAGATGCGCGTCGAGGCAACCGGCTATTCGCCCCAGGAGCCAGGTCTCGACTACACCACCTCGACGGGAGCGCGTGCTCGGCACGGGGTCATCGCAGTCGACCCGCGCGTGATTCCGTACGGAACGCGCGTCTGGGTGCCGGGGTACGGCGACGCGGTCGCTAACGACTGCGGCGGTGCCATCAAGCGCAACCGCATCGATCTGTGCTTCGACACTGTCCCCGAGGCCATCCAGTGGGGCCGCCGTACCATCACCATCATCATCCTCGACTAGCATGACGACTTCTCATCTTGCCACGCCGCGAGCCACGCTCGACGTCTTGGGCCGCCACGGGCTCCACACGAAGAAGTCACTGGGGCAACACTTCCTTGTCGACGACAACGTGGTCGCCCGCATCATCGAACTCGCAGCGCTCAGCACAGATGACGTGGTGCTCGAGGTGGGTCCGGGTATCGGTACGCTCACCGTCGCGCTCTGCGACGCCGCCGGCGCCGTCGTAGCGGTGGAACGCGACGCCCGCCTCGAATCGGTGCTCGCGGACACAGTGAAGGGTTGCGCGCGGTTCGCCCTGGTGCGCGCCGACGCGACGGTGGTATCGGCCAAGGACATCGCGGCCCCGTTCGGTCCCCCCTCAGCGCTGGTGGCGAACCTGCCCTATCAGGTTGCCGCGACCGTGGTATTGCGGTTCTTCGAGCTGCTGCCCGACATACGGCAGATGACCGTGATGGTTCAGTCCGAGGTGGCTGATCGTATGACCGCCGTGCCTCGCACCAAGGACTACGGTTCGTACACGGTGAAGCTGCAGCTTCTCGCGCGGGCGGCCGGGCGCTTCTCGGTTGCCCGGGGCTGCTTCTTGCCGCCACCGCGTGTCGACTCGTCGGTGGTTCGCCTCGAACGGTGTGCGGTGGATTCGGACCGTGTGCTTCTGAGTGAGGCAGCCCGACTGGCCGACGCGGGTTTCGCGCAGCGCCGCAAGACGCTGCGCAACTCGTTGAGGTCCTCGCTCACGGTCTCGGACGTCGCGTTGGACGCGGCGTTGTTGCAGGCCGGGATGGAGCCGGCCCGCCGTGCCGAGACGTTCGAACCGGAGGCATTCGTCGATCTTGCGCGCGCCTTCCGGGCACAGGCCTGAGGACACACCGCGGCTCAGGTCATGGCCGCTGTGATCGATTCAGCCAATTTGAGCCTCTACGCTGGTATTTTGCCTCCTTATCGGCTATAGTCACCTTTCGAATAAAGGAGGGGTCACTTGATTGACTTTGCGCGTCAGGCTGAGGTCGTTGGTCGCATACGATCCGACCTCGAAGGATTGACCGGAGCCCGCATTCGAGTAAGGGCCAACATGGGTCGATCGAAGATCGTGGAGCGCGAGGGCGTCTTGATGCAGACGCATCCGGCGCTCTTTGTGGTTGAGGTGCAGGAGAAGCGCGAGCGTACGGCACGTGCCTCCTACCAGTATGTCGATGTGCTCACCGGGACTGTCGAACTGACCCACCCCGAGAGCGGCGACTCGCTGTTTCCGTGGATGAACTAGCGCAACACCATGATGGTTCAGTGCGAGCGCGGTGCCGTGAGGTGACCGCGCTCGTTCACGTCACAGGCGGGGGGCACATGTGCTGCGCGTGATCGCGCCTGCGAAGGTCAACCTGTTTCTGGGAATCGGACCCGTGCGCCCGGATGGGTACCACGGGCTGGTCTCGGTGTTTCACGCTCTCTCTCTGGCCGATGAGATCTTCATGGAGCCAGCGGAGCAGCTGATCCTGGAGTGCAACACGGATCTGGGCGTATCGGCGGAACAGAACTTGGCGCATCGCGCCGCCTGCGCATTGGGTGAGGTGTTGCGACGCGAGCCGTCGGTGCACATCCGCATCAAGAAGCGGATTCCTCATGGGGCCGGGCTGGGCGGCGGGTCTTCGGATGCGGCCGCCGTGATCGTGGGGCTGGCGCATCTATGGGGTATCGAGGCCGAGGACCCACGCTGCTGGGCCGTAGCAGCCTCGCTGGGGGCCGATGTCCCCTTCTTCCTCACTGGTGGGGCTGCGCTCATGTCCGGACGCGGAGACGAGCTTGTACGAAACCTCCCGGCGCTTGCAGGTGCGCCCGCTGTGCTCGTGCGGCCACACCAGCCGGTTCCCACCGGTGCGGCGTACCGGGCGTTCGACGAGGCACCGGTGGCGCCGGGTGATCCCGCCTCGGTCATAGTCGCGCTCGAGTCGGGCGATGAGGCTGCGCTTGCGGCGGCGCTGCACAACAACATGGAGCAGGCGTCCTTCTCGGTAGAACCGCATGTGGCTGAAGCGGTAGCATGGACGCGGCGGGCACCGGGAGTGAGGGGGGCGATCGTCGCCGGCTCGGGCTCAGCGGTGTTCGCCCTGTGCGAGGATCATCCGGGCGCGCAGCTGGTTGCGGCGCAAGCCACTTCGCACGGATGGTGGTCCGAGCCGATTGAACTCGTCGCCCATGGCGCGACGGTAGTCAGTGAGGGGTAGCCGGTGAAGGTCGACGCGGTGGTATTGGCAGGGGGCGACGGCGCGGTCATCGATCCCACGGTGCACATCAAGGGGCTTGTTCCCATCGCTGGCAAGCCCATGGTCGAGTGGGTCGTCGAGGCGCTTCGTGCCTCCTCGACCGTCGTGGAGATCGCCGTGGTCGTTCCCACGGCTGAGAACCTGGGATCGTGGGCCGACAAGGTCGACAAACTGGTGGTGAGCGACGCTCGTTTCATCGACAACGCGATCGCGGGCATCGACTCCTTTCGCAACGACCGGCACGTATTGCTGACCACCGGCGACCTTCCGGCGCTCACGCCCGAGGCAGTCGATGACTTCGTCGAGCGCTCCTTAGAGGCAGGCGCTGACTTCAGCTACCCGCTCATTCGCGCGTCCGACGTGCTCGAACAGTTCCCGGGCTCGAAGCGCACGTTCGTCAAGATCTCGGGTGGTCCGGTCACGGGAGGCAACATGATGGTGCTCACTCCCGCGCTTGCCGCCGGTGCGCGTGAGATTGGGCAGCGGTTCTTCGAGACTCGGAAGAGCCCTCTGAAGATGGCGCGCGTTGTGGGCATTCCCTTCGTGCTCAAGATGGCCACCGGTCGGCTGGATCCCACCGACGTCGAGAACAAGTTGGGGGAGTTACTGGGCGGAAGGTGCGCGGCGATCTATACCACTCACGCTTCGATAGGCGCGGATGTCGACAAGCCGATTGATGTTGTTGTGTCCGAGAGGGTGCTCTTTGAGCGCAATAAGTTGTAGGATTAGTTCGTCGGTGAGCGAAGTAGGGTATTGAAGGGGCGATGGGGGTCGCCGGCCCACAAAGAGTAGGACGCACTTAGGGGGAGCACGTGAAGATCACCAAGGTCACGCTGAGGCCTGTGGCGATGAACAAGGTCATAGCAATCGCGAGCATCGTGATCGACGACTGCTTCGTGGTGCACGATCTCCGGGTGGTGAACGGCGACAAGGGCCTGTTTGTCGCGATGCCATCGCGCAAGTTGCCCAACGGCGACTTTCGCGATATTTGCCATCCCATTTGCACAGAGGCGCGCACGGACATCCAGGAGACGGTGCTGGCCCAGTTCGCCGTCGAGGGTGGCGCGGAGGCCTTCGAGGCTGCAGCCAAGGCACTCGCCCCCGAAGAGGCTCCTGTCGCGGTCATCTGACCCGGGAGTGTACAGTGGGGTAGGACCTCTGGTCTTGGATACGGAGGTCGGTGTTGACGCGCCTTCGGGCCAATCCCTACACTTCACGGGCACGTTGGGGCATCGTTCAACGGCAGGACGCCAGCCTTTGGAGCTGGTCATCCAGGTTCGAATCCTGGTGCCCCAGCCAGTGCACCTCTTTGCCGCGCAGGCGGCACCAAGCAGAGGGGACGACCAATGAGTGCCACAGCCCTCATTCTCGCCGCAGGCGAGGGCACACGGATGTACTCCGACACACCCAAGGTCGCCCATCGGGTTCTGGGCGTACCTATGGTTGAACTGGTGGTGCAGGCGGCGCGCGCGGCGGGCTGCGATCGAATCATCGCGATCACGGGTCACGAGGCCCAGACGGTTGAGGCCTTGATTCCGGGAATCGAGTGCGTACGCCAAGACCAGCAGTTGGGGACGGGCCACGCGGTTATGTGTGCCGGCGAGGTGCTCGCAGGCGTCACCGGCTCGCTCGTCGTGCTTTCGGGCGACACCCCTCTCATGACATCTGAGACCGTGGCGGGGCTCATCGCCCTGCGCGAGACCAGCGGCGCGGTGGCCACACTACTCACCGCACACCTGTCCGATCCCACCGGCTATGGGCGCATCGTCCGCGACAGGGACGGTCGTGTTGAGGCGATCGTCGAGGAGAAGGACTGTACCCCCTCGCAGCGCGCGATCGACGAGATCAACACCGGCACGTACTGTTTCGACGCGGCCGTGCTCTTCGCACACCTGGACCGGCTGACCACACAAAACGTCCAGGGGGAGTTCTACCTCACGGACATGGTGGCGCTGTTCAATGCGGAGGGAATGGCCGTCTCGGCCATGGTCACGGGCGATCCGCTCGAGACACTGGGTGTCAACACACGGGTGCAGCTGGCCGAGGCGACTCGGGTCCTGCAGATGCGGGTGAATCGCCGCCACATGCACGCGGGAGTCACCATGACCGATCCCGGCCTCGTCTGGATAGCGCCCCAGGTGTGTATCGGCCGCGACGTCGAGATACTGCCCATGACATTTCTGATGGGCGATACCAGCGTGGGGGATGGAGTCGTGCTGGGCCCCAACACGCGTGTCACTGATTCGCGCATCGCCCGAGACGCGGTGGTCGACTCGAGCGTGCTCATCTCGGCGGTGGTAGGTTCGGGGGCGATGGTCGGGCCTGTGGCCTATCTGCGGCCGGGGGCCGTGCTTGAGGCGGGTGCGAAAGCCGGAACCAGCGTCGAGATCAAGAACTCGATCATCGGCGAAGGGAGCAAGGTACCGCATCTGTCCTACATCGGGGATGCGACCATCGGGCGCGGTGTGAACGTGGGCGCCGGGACGATCACCTGCAATTACGACGGTGTGCGCAAGCATCCCACCGTCATCGAGGACGGCGCGTTCATCGGCTCTGATACGATGCTCGTGGCTCCCGTGCGAATCGGAGAGGGCGCGATCACGGGTGCCGGGAGCGCGATAACCCATGATGTGCCGCCCGATTCGCTCGCGCTTGAGCGAGCCGAGCAGCGAACGGTTGAGGGATGGCCGTCGCGTCAGCGGGCCAAGCGTGACGCGTGAGCAGGCGGAGTCGGACAGGGAGCGAGCAAAAGCGATGTGTGAGAGTGGCAAGCGCATGATGGTCTTCACCGGCACCAGCAACCCCGAGTTGGCCGAGGACGTCGCGCGCCATCTGGGAGTTGAACTGGGCAACGTCAAGATCCGGAAGTTCGCCAACGGCGAGATCTACGTCCGTTACCTCGAGAGCGTGAGAGGCTGCGACGTCTTCTTGATCCAGAGCGTGACCGCACCGGTCAACGACTCGCTCATGGAGCTGCTGATCATGGTTGACGCGGCCAAACGCGCGTCGTCGCGCACCATCACAGCTGTCATCCCTCACTACGGCTATGCGCGCCAGGACAAGAAGAGCGCTGCACGCGAACCCATCACCGCGAAACTCGTGGCGGACCTACTCACGACTGCCGGCGTCGATCGGGTCATCGCGATGGACCTGCATCAGGGGCAGATTCAGGGCTTCTTCGATCAGCCGGTCAACCACCTGACCGCCCTGCCCATCCTCGCTGACTACTTCGAGTCGCTCAATCTCGAGAACTGCTGCGTCGTGAGTCCCGATGTTGGCCGGGCCAAGGCCTGCAAGAAGCTCTCGGATATGCTGGGGGCCAGCCTCGCGATCATGCACAAGGGTCGACCCGAGCACAATGTCGCGGAGATCACGCACGTCATGGGTGAAGTGAAGGGCAAGATCTGCATCGTCGCAGACGACATGATAGACACGGCCGGCTCCATCACTGAGGGCGCCAAGGCGCTCATCAACGCGGGCGCCACGTCGGTCTACGTGACTGCAACCCACGGTATCTTCTCCCCGCCGGCCTATGAGCGTATCGAGGCGGCACCGATCATCGAGCTCGTGGTGGTCAACACCGTTCCCGTACCCGATGAGCGCAGGCATGGTAAGATTCGCGTTCTGTCGGTGGCACCGCTTCTGGCGCATGCCGTTCAAAACGTCTTCAACGATGAAAGCGTCTCGGAGCTGTTCGATCCGGATTTCCAGCTCTAGACCAACGAGGTAGGCGCGAGCCGCAAGCACTACGGGTAGAGACTGATCTGAGACGACACTGCTGTAAAGGAGCACTACCATGACTGCATCCAACGCCATCAGCGCCACCACTCGCGAGCTCATCGGCAAGTCAAGCCGCAGGCTCGCGTATCGCAACGAGATTCCGGCGGTCGTCTACGGTGGCGGGCGTGATCCCAAGTCGATCTCGATCAACCGCCACGACTTCGAGCAGTGGCTCCTGCATCACGCAGCAGGCTCGACCGTCATCGAGCTGAAGCTCGAGGACGAGAAGCAGCCGCTGCACGCGATGATCCGCGAGCTGCACCACTCTCCTGTGAAGGGCAACGTCCTGCACGTCGACTTCCTGGTGATCGCGATGGACAAGGTCACGACCGCGACGGTGCCGCTGCACCTGGTCAACGACTCCGAGGGCGTCAAGGCCGGCGGCGTGATGTCAGTGAACCTCCACGAGGTCAGCGTCGAGGCTCTGCCTGCCGACATCCCGCAAGGCGGTATCGACGTCGACGTTTCCGCGCTCAACATCGGTGATGCTCTGCACGTCTCGGACATCACGTCTTTGAAGAACGTCACGATCCTGGATGACCCTGAGACCATCATCTGCTCCGTCCAGGCGCCGCGCGCCGAGGAAGAGGAAGAGGTCGAAGAGGCCGCTGAGCCCGAGGTCATCGGGGCCAAGGACGAGGAAGAGTAACGACCCGCTGTCGATGAGGACCTGCTGTCGCATGTGTGCGCGATGACGTGGCTTGTGGTGGGGCTGGGCAATCCCGGCTCAGACTACGAACGCACCCGACACAACGCGGGGTTCTTTGTGGTCGACCTGTTGGGGGAGAACCTCCGAGCGTCCTACTGGAAAGACGAGGCCGGCGCGAAGGTCGCCGTCGTGCATCCGGGCGACGACACGTTGGTGCTCGCCAAACCGCAGACGTTCATGAACGTCTCGGGCGCCTCGGTCAAGAAGCTTGCCCAGAACCACGAAACACCGCCCGAGTCGATCATCGTGGTCCACGACGACATCGATCTGGCTCCGGGGCGAGTGCTCTGCAAGCGTGGTGGCGGGCATGGCGGGCACAACGGGCTGCGCTCAGTGCATGAGAAGCTGGGCAGCGATGCGTACCTGCGTGTGCGGGTGGGTGTGGGGCGCCCGCACGGGCGGATAGACGCCGCCGACTGGGTTCTACAGCAGCTCAGGGGCGAGACGCTCGAGGAGCTCGAGGACACGGTTCCCACCGCCGCACAGGCGGTACTTCACATCGTCGAGCACGGCATCGCGAGCGCCATGCAGGAGTACAACGCTGACTGAGCGGGGCGCGACCGGACTTATCGGTAGCTCATCGGGTTCTTGGGTGCTCCGTTGACGCGCACTTCGAAGTGCAAGTGCAGCCCCGTAGAGCTGCCCGTCGTTCCCACCGTCCCGATGCGCTGTCCTCTCGAGACGCTCTGACCGCTGCTCACCTTGATTCCACCGGGAGCCTGGTGCGCGTACAGCGTCGTGACCCCGTTGCCGTGGTCGAGGATGACGGTGTTGCCGTAGCCACCGCGGTAGCCGGCGTAGAGGACTTCGCCCTTGCCTGCGGCGACGATGCTCCGCTCACTCTCGGACCAACCACCACCCGAGCTGGGACGGCCGATGTCGATGCCGGGATGCAGCTCTCGTCCGTGGAACGGGCAGATGCGCATTCCGAACGACGAGGTGATGCGGTGTGAGGCGGGCACGGGCCAGGTCATGGTCCCCGAGAACTGCCCGGAGCCGCTGCCCGAGAGCATCGATGCCAGGCGATCTGACTCGGCCTCTTCTGCCTCAGCCAGCGCGCGAAGACGATTGGCGTTCTTGCGGTTGTTGGCAACCAGGCCGGCTTTCTGATCCTGGGCCGCTTCCTGAGCGTCGACTCTCGACTGGCGCGCCTTGCGCAGGCCGCGCAGCTCGCTTTCCACCGCGGCCGCCTCGCGGCTCTTGAGCGTCATCTGTTCGAGCGAGCGGTCCAACTGGGTCTTGGCAGTCGTGAGCGTATCTCTGGTCTGCTCGAGATTGGCGGCGACGCTGTTGTTCGATTCGATGGTCCGGTTCACCAGTTCCGTACGGGAGATGAGGTCGCTGATGTCTTGAGAACCGAGCAGTACGTCCAAGTAGAACCACGTTCCGCGCTTGTAGGAGGCCTCGACACGTTGGGCGAGTAGCCCACGCTGCAAGTCGTAGGAGGCCTGCGTCTCATCGATCTCGCGTTGCGTGCGCTCGCACTGTCCGCGCAGCTTCTCGACCTCGCTCTTGAGCTTGTGCGTGCGCTTGGTCGCCAGAGCGATCTTGGGGTTGAGGCTGTTCGCTTCGTGCTGGAGGTCCTCGATGCGCGCGTCGAGCCGCTCGACTTCCTTGGCGAGCTCGTTGGCGGTGGCATCGGCCTGGGCCGCAAGCTTTCGGGCCTGTTCGGCGGCGTCCTGATGCTTCCGGACATCGGAGTTGGTCACTCCCGAGGCAGGCGCAGTCAAGCCCAGGCACAACGAAAGGGAGAGGATGACGACGATGAACGCGCGGCTACGTTGCATGGCTCCATTTCCTCCGGTTGGCTGCTACGGTGTGTGCTACGAGTGCCGCCGGAAGGCGCAGTACAGCACGGAGTATACCAGTGTGCACCCCCTCACTCAACGCATACGCGCAGCCGCAGGCAGTTCATGTGGCGGGGTATACTCTGTCGCACCAATCGCCGTTTTGGACCCACGCTCCGAACGCACAGGGGAGGGCTTCGTGTTTCGCATCGTTCACACCCGCCAGATCTCTGACGCCGTCTTCGAGATGGGCGTTGAGGCCCCGCGGATCGCGCGCAAGGCCCACGCGGGGCAGTTCCTCATGCTTCGAGTGGCCGAGGGCGGCGAGCGCATACCTCTGACCTTCTCGGACTGGAACGCCGAGGAGGGCTGGATCCGCTTCATCTACATGCGCGTGGGCAAGACCACGCACCAGCTCTCGCACCTCTCGGTGGGCGATGAACTCGCGGACGTCGTGGGGCCTTTGGGCGTTCCGACTCATGTCGAGGGCTTGGGACGTGTGGCGGTCGTGGGCGGTGGCGTGGGGGCGGCGGTCGCGTACCCCGTGGCCCGTGCGATGGCGGCGGCCGGCTCGCCGGTGACGGTGATACTGGGCGCACGCAACGCCGAGCTACTGGTACTCGAAGACGAACTCCGCGAGCTGGCTGGTGTGACGCTCGAGGTCATCACCGATGACGGCTCAGCGGGCGAAAAGGGGCTGGTGACCGCTCCACTCAAGCGGCTGTGCGAAGCAGGCGCGATCGACGCCGCCTTCGCTGTGGGCCCCGCGATCATGATGAAGTTCTGCGCTGCCACGACCGCCGAGTTCGGCGTGCCCATCACCGTCTCGCTCAACCCGATCATGGTTGACGGCACGGGTATGTGCGGTGCCTGCCGGGTGACGGTGGACGGCCACACGAAGTTCGGATGCGTCGACGGCCCCGACTTCGATGGTCACGGCGTCAACTGGGAAGAACTGATGAGCCGCCAGCGCATCTACGTCGACGACGAACGCCTTGCAGACGCCGACTATCAGCGGGAGTGCTCGTGTCACACCTAGACGAGACCGGGTCGCCTCAGACCCCTGCCGAGAAGCCTCGTCACAAGCCAAGCCGCGCCCCGCGCACACCCATGCCGGAACGACCCGCAGATGTGCGCAGAGGCGACTTCGAAGAGGTCGCGTTCGGTTACTCGGCAGATCAGGCCCAGGCCGAGGCGAACCGCTGCCTGCAGTGCAAGAATCCCACGTGCGAGCAGGGCTGCCCCGTCAACATCCGCATCAAGGACTTCATCGGCGCGATCATCGACGGCGAGTACTCCGAAGGGGTCGAGGTGCTCAAGGAGCGCAACGCGCTTCCGGCCGTGTGCGGTCGCGTCTGCCCGCAGGAGGAGCAGTGCGAGGCCGCCTGCGTTCTGGCCAAGAAGGGCGAGGCCGTCGCAATCGGCCGTCTCGAGCGCTTCTTGGGAGACCACGACCTGACCTGCGATCTCGATCACCGCTGCACGCCTGAGGTTGCGCCGCCCAGCGGCAAGCGCTGCGCGATTGTGGGTTCGGGCCCGTCAGGGCTAGCCTGCGCGGGGGAACTGGCGCGGCTGGGGCACGAGGTCACCGTGCTGGAGTCGCTTCATGCTCCCGGCGGCGTCCTTACGTACGGCATTCCGGAGTTCCGGCTGCCCAAGTCCGTCGTGGCCGCCGAGATCGAGATGCTCGAGACGATGGGTGTCACCATCGAGTGCGACCAGGTGGTCGGCAGAATCACCACGGTCGCCGAACTCATGACCGAGGAGGGCTACGACGCGGTATTCATCGGCAGCGGTGCAGGCCTTCCGGTCTTTCTGGGCATTCCGGGCGAGAACCTCAACGGGGTCTACTCGGCCAACGAGTTCCTTACGCGGGTCAACCTCATGAAGGCCTACGAGTTCCCCACGGCCGATACGCCGGTGTGGCGAGGGCGAAAAGTCGCGGTCATCGGTGGCGGCAATGTCGCGATGGATGCGGCGAGGACCGCGCTTCGTCTGGGCGCCGAGGAGGTCTTCCTCGCGTACCGCCGCACGGCTGACGAGATGCCCGCCCGCCGAGAAGAGGTCCACCACGCTCGCGAGGAGGGTGTGGAGTTCAAGATGCTGTGTTCGCCGGTGGAGATCAAAGGCCGAGATGGCTGGGTCACCGGATTGGTGGCAAACCGGATGGAGCTGGGTGAGCCCGACGCGAGCGGACGACGCGCGCCGGTATGCGTCATGGATGCGGACTTCGAGATAGACTGCGACACCGTGATCACTGCGGTAGGCACGCGGGCGAACCCGCTGCTCAAGGAGACAGCGCCGGACCTTGAGCTCAATCGACGCGGTTACATCGTGACGAGCGATGAGGGTGCGACCAGCATTCCGGGCGTCTTTGCTGGTGGCGACATCGTGACGGGCGCCGCCACCGTCATCCTCGCGATGGGGGCTGGCAAGAAGTCTGCTGCCGCGATGGACGGGTGGCTGCGAGGACCCCACCGAGATTAGTCCGCGCGAACCTGCCTTTTCGCTCGCGCTTGGGTACAATCGGTTGAGAGCGACGAACGGCTCACGCTGCCGTCTGTAGGGCAGGAAGTAGCTTCCAATCGGTGCGCAGAGGGGTGCGAACGGTGGTCACTGAGTCGACATCGGTGCTCGTTATCGACGACGACCAAGCGGTCGTTGACATGATACGGCTCGGGCTTGAAGCCGAGGGCATGCGCGTCTTGGGCGCAGCCGACGGGGCAGAAGGCATCGATCTTCTGGGCCGAGAACGCGTCGACGTCGTGGTGCTGGACATCGTGATGCCCCGTGTCGACGGGTGGATGGCTCTGATGGAGATGCGCAACACTCCGGCGACTGCGGATCTGCCCGTGATCATGCTGAGCGCCAAGACCCAGGACCTGGCGAAGATCCTTGCATTCAAACAGGGAGTTCAGCAGTACGTGACCAAGCCCTTCAGCGTCGCCGAGTTGGCTGCCCGCGTCGAAAGCCTCGCGCGCGCTCACGCAAGGCCCAGTGAGGACCACATGCCGGCGGGCGAGATCGAGTTCCGCAAGCTGGCCGTGCGAAAGGGCGGCAAAACGGTGCTGCTCACCATCGATGAGATCGTCTATCTGTCCGCGCGCAACAAGTCCACGTACGCCCACACCTATGAGAACCAGTTTCTGGTTGACGCCACCTTGGGTGACCTTGAAGGTCGTTTGGGGCGCGAGTCCTTCTCGCGTGTCCACCGCAGTTACTTGGTGAACCTCAATCGGGTGAAGGAGATTCAGAGAGTCGATGGCGGTTATGTCGTAGTGGCGACCGACCGCGACGAGACCCACATCCCTGTGGCACGACGTCAGGTTCGCGAGTTCCGAGAGGCGGTAGGGATTTGATCAAGCGCATCGCGGCTGCACTGGCCCTCGTTCTTCTGGCATCGGCGGTCTGGGCGACAGTGGCCGCAGCGGCTGATGAGCGAGTGCTCAGCCTCTCGGCAAGCAAGTTCGGTTTCGCCGCCGAGCCGGGCCAGAATGGCAGCGGCGAGGTGTTCGTCATCAACGAGGGTGCCCAGCCCATCTCAGTGCGTATCTATGCCGCCGATCAGGTCATCGCCGAAGACGGTTCGGCCAGCTATGTGGCGCCCGGGGTCGATCCCAATCCGCTCACAAGTCCTGCGTCATGGGTCACGTTCGCGCTGCCTGAGGATGCGAAGTCGACCGGGAACATCCCGTACGTCGACATAGAGCCGGGCGGACGAGTACCGGTCAAGTTCACGGTGGAGGTGCCGGAGAATGCGTCGCCGGGAGACCGTCAGGCGGTTCTGTTCTTCGAGATGTTCTCGCCGCAGGGTCAGGCGGAAGCGCCCACTGCGCGGGTCAGCGCTCGCCTCGGCGCGCGAATCCAGACACGAGTGAAGGGGGAGGTCGTCGAGAAGCTCGACGTACGACCGTTCGTCATGCCCCTCTACATCATCGGCTCGGAGCCGGACTACACGTTCACCGTGCGCAACGAAGGCAACATCGATCAGCGCGTTGACGCGCGACTTGTGGTTCTTGACCGGTCGGAGAACGAGCGCCAATCGTCACAGGTGCTCACCGACACGCCCGTCTACGCGGGCTCGGCGCTCGAGAAGAAGGGCGTGCTTGAGCTACAGGGTATCGCGATCGGGCCCAGGCGGGTGCGGCTTGTGGTCAGCTATGTCGGGGATTCAGGAGTGGCCAAGACCATCGAGAAGGACCAGACCGTATGGGCCGTTCCGGTGTGGCTTGTTATCACACTTGCGGGGCTGTTCGCGGTGTTCGTGCTCGCCGGTGTGTGGGGTGCGTCCAGCCGTGCGGCGAGGAAGCGGATGCAGCGCGGGGAGCCCCCCTCGGAAGTGCGAACCTCGCCAGACGAACAGGACGAGCAAGACGAGGATTAGGCGGGTTCGCTGGAGCGCTTGGATCGGACGAAGAAGAAGACCCCGGTGCGGTGCACCGGGGTCTTCTTCTTCGTAGTACCTGACTCGACGTGTTCTTCTAGAAGGTCAGTGCAGTGTACGTATAGGTGGCAGAGTAGGAGCCGGGATCGGCCCAGTCGCCGCCAGCTGCGGGATCGAAACTCCAGGTCTGCGCCCAGTCGAAGCCCGCAGCGCTCGGTGCCTTGGCGTTCGAGCTGCTGCCATTCATTGCGGGGCCCGCGGATGCGAAGAGACCGGACGCGTCGCCCGCCTCCGCCTGCGCCATGGTGTAGGCGACGTTCGAGCGAACGTTCACTACACTGGCGTGGGTCTGGACGCCGGCGGCCGGATCCACCAGACCGAAGTCGTGGTCTCCCGGAGCGGTAACGGTGATCTTGCTGGCTACCTGCGCGCTAATGATGATGTCGCCCGTTGCCGCAAACGCCTGCGTGGCAAAACCGGCCAGCATTGCGATCGCAAGGACCGCCACTACGATGAACCTCTTGTTCATTGCAAACTCCCTTCGTCGTGCATAGTGACTATGCCAGTAGGATGAAGCGCCTTCACTTACCTTCACGTAGTGGATATATCGGCAAGGGTTTGACGGCGCTTTACGGTCATATTATCGATATTTTTGTCGCGGGCTGAGTATCATTTACGCATCGGTCAACGCTCAGCGTAGGATGCTAAGTCGAATAGGCGTGAATGCCGATAGTGAATTCAGGAATCTACTGAAGGCTTCGGCTTTGCGGTCCTCGTGGACAGAGGCAGCCACGACACTTGGATCTTGGGGGACGATGCGGCACAGAGCGACAGCCAAGCGCACAGCGGATGGTACGTGCAGGTCGGGGCTCCGCCTCGCTGCGGCGGCCCGCCTCTGTGCGCTCGGACTCATCCTCACGCTGGCCATCTTTACGAACCTCGCCGGACCTGAGAATGCATACGCGCTTGGCCCCAACGCGGTCAGAACAGGCACGGGCGTCTTGGCCTCGGCTGTCGCTCGGGGAGATGACACGAGCAACCTGATCGTCAACCTGCCGTTCGCGATGAACTGGAACGGGACCAGCTTCTCTCAGATCTACATCAACATGAACGGCAACTGCACGTTCGGCCAGACGTTCACCGGCTACGATCCCGACCCCACGCTGATCTCTCAGAACCGCAACATCATGGCGCCGTTCTGGGCGGACTTCGACTCACGCAACGCCGCTTCCGGCCAAGTACTGTACAGCGACACGACGAACCCGCCGCTGGTGGATGGCCGTGAGGCGTTCATCGTCACGTGGAACGGGGTCGCACGGTACAACCAGCAGGCCACGCCCCTGAACTACTTCCAGCTCGTCATCATCGACCGGTCCGATACGGGCGCTGGAAACTTCGACTTCGAGTTCAACTACGACCAGCTGACCTGGGACCGAGCCACGGCAGCGTCGAACGGCTATGCGAGGGCGGGCTGGGCGATCGGCACTTCCAGCTCCTTCGAGCTACCGGGAAGCAACTCGAACGGCGCGCTTCTCGACACGGGTCCCTCGGCGACGTCGCTCGTTCAGAGCAACTTGAGTTCCGAAGGCCAACTGGGGCGCCAGACGTGGCAGGTACGCGGCGGCACACCGCCCAACATTCCGCCGCAAGTGACCGTGGTCGACCGCGTGCTCGAAGGCAATGCGCTCAACGGCTACACCGGGTACACGGGTGCGGGTGACGCGACCGCCACCGACTCCGACGGCACCATCGCGAGCTTCACGAACGATCGCCCGGTCGTACTGCCGCTGGGTACCACCAGCGTCACGTGGACGGCCAGGGACAACCAATCGTCGGCGGTGTCCGCTGTGCAGTCGATAACCGTTCAAGACACCATCGCCCCGAGCGACGCCACGGTCACGAGTTCGACGCATGGCACGGGGGCGTGGTCCACCAACGGCACAGTCACGATGAATGCCGCCGGTGTTGCGGACGTGTGCACGGGGGTCTCAAGGCTGTCGTACCACTGGAGCCAGGGTTCGACCGCCACGCCCGACGCTCTGGCCGATCCTTCCACGGGAGTGACGATCACGACCATGACCACGACGACGGTGGATAGCCAAACGTTTGACACCACGACATGGCCTACGGGCTGGACGCGCTCCGACAACACATACGTACAGGTCAACAATGCGACGGTAGGGCGCTATCACACGGCTCGGTACGCCGCCGAGGTCTGGGCGAACAACAACACGCGCAGGACCGTGGACTTCTACCGGGACTACGACCTGAGCGGCTTCACCAGCGCCAATCTGACATTCTGGGACAACGTATCCGCTCTCTCGAACAATCAAGACAACGCAGGTGTTGAGTTCAGCACCGATGCGCCAACCGGGGGAAACACCTGGTACCCACTACGAACGACCACTGGCCCTTCTACCGCACAGGGGTGGACGGAGCGTAGCTACTCGCTGCCGCCTGGTGGACCTGTGCGGGTGCGCTTCTCGGGTAGTGTCAACAAGAATAACGAGTTCACGGACTACGACGAGATCGTCGTTGAGGGCTACGCGACCACGCAGCGCAGGGAGGTCTCCGCGAACAACACCTCAGCGCTCGCTGACGGTACGTGGTACTTCAACCTGTGGGCTACCGATGTCGCGGGCAACTGGTCGACGCCGGTCGCATTCGGCCCGGTGTTGATCGACCGGGTCGCGCCGGTCACCGCAGACAACGCTCCTGCTGGGTGGAGCAAGACTCCCGTGTCGGTCAAGCTGACTCCGGCCGATGCCGGCGTCATCGCCTACACCCGCTACTCGCTCAACGGCGGTGCGTGGACTGACTACTCGGCGCCCATCAACGTATCTGCCGAGGGAACCAGCACGCTTGCCTATCACTCTGCGGACGCGGCGGGGCACGTCGAATCCACCAGGACCACCGAGGTGCACGTCGACACTCAGAAGCCAACCGTTCCCCAAGGCACCACCGCGAGCGCCGTAAGCACGACGGCTATCGAGATGAACTGGAGTCCCTCCACGGATACCGTCTCTGGCGTTTCGCACTATGCGGTCTATCGCGACGGCTCGCTGGTGGGCACTGCATCAGCTGCCACCTACATCGATTCCGGCCTAAACCCAGGCAGCAGCTACTCGTACGAGGTCCGTGCCGTCGATGAAGCAGGTAATCAGTCCGCCTTCAGCGCGAGCGCCACGGAGTCGGTTCCGTTCAGCTCGTTGTGGGTATCGCTCAGTTCCGCGACCGTAGACATGGGCACCTTGGATCCCGGCAGCGTTTCGGCCCTGACCTCGGCGGCGGTTGTCTCGGTGGGAGGGTTGGGAAGCTCCCGCTATGTCCTGTTGTGCAGCGCAGACGATTTCGCGAACACCGATATCGGTTCAAGCATGCCGACGCTGCCGGCGGGCTCACTGTCGTTTGAGGGTCGTGGTTTTGCGAGCATCCCGAACCAACCGTTCTCGACGACTCCGGTCACGGTCAACACGGCCGATGGCTCCAAGTATCGTTGGAACCACAACTACGTCTTCGACTACGAGTTCTCCGCACCCTGGACCTTCGAACCGGGGACGTATACAACCACGGTCATGTACTCGATACTCCCCGACTAGCCGGCGGCTCCGCCAACCGCCAGCGCACACCCCGCTTGTGTCGGGCCTCTAGTTCTTCAGCGATTGCAGCGGAGCCGGAAGCCGTCCGCCGCGATGCGCGAACACCGTGCCGGCGAACTGGTTGACCGGCATGACGGGCGCCTCGCCGAGAAGCCCCCCGAAGCTCACCGAGTCCCCTACTGTCTTCCCGCACGCAGGTATGAGCCGCACGGCAGTCGTCTTCGAGTTCACGACGCCGATGGCGCACTCGTCGGCGATGATGCCGGCGATCGTCTCGGCGGTGGTGTCGCCGGGGATCGCGATCATGTCGAGGCCCACCGAGCAGACCGCGGTCATTGCCTCGAGCTTCTCGATGGTGAGCGCGCCCGAGCGCGCCGCGGCGATCATGTTGGCGTCCTCGGAGACGGGGATGAAGGCGCCGGAGAGCCCGCCGGTAGACGACGTTCCCATGGCCCCGCCCTTCTTCACGGCATCGTTGAGCAGAGCGAGCGCTGCGGTGGTTCCCGGCCCGCCGCACTGGCCGACCCCCATCGCCTCGATGATCGCGGCGACCGAGTCGCCCTCGGCGGGCGTTGGGGCCAGAGAGAGGTCGACGATTCCCATGGACACGCCTAGGCGCTTGGCGGCCTCGCGTGCGACCAGCTCTCCAGCGCGCGTGATTTTGAAGGCCGTGCCCTTGATCGCCTCGGCGACAGCCGTCAGATCAGCGTCCTTAGGGAGCGCGTCGACAACCGCCCGCACAACGCCAGGTCCGGAGATCCCCACGTTGATCACTTCATCGGGCTCGCCGGTGCCGTGCACCGCACCGGCCATGAACGGGTTGTCCTCGACCATGTTGGCGAAGATCACGAGCTTCGCGCAGCCGATGCAGTCCCGGTCCCTGGTGGCCTCCGCGGCCGCCTTGACCGTTTGCGCCATCAGAAGTACCGCGTCCATGTTGATACCCGCGCGCGTGGTGGCGACGTTCACCGAGGCGCAGACACGCTCGGTTGCGGCAAGCGCTGCCGGAATGGAATCGATCAATCGCCTGTCGCCGTCGCCGATGCCCTTGTGCACAAGCGCCGAGAACCCGCCGATGAAGTCCACGCCCACCTCGTGAGCCGCCCGGTCGAGCGCAATCGCGAGCGGCGTGATGTCGCGGGCAGTGCAGACAGCGGCCAGTTCGGCGATGGGCGTGACCGAGATACGCTTGTTCACGATGGGGATGCCGTACTCGGCAGCGATCGCCTCGGCAACGGGCACGAGCTTCTCGGCGGCGTGGGTTATCCGGTCGTAGACGCGTGTGGCGGCGATGAGGATATCCTCGTGCGCGCAGCCGCGCAGCGACAGGCCCAGCGTGACAGTTCGGATGTCGAATCGCTGCTGCTGGACCATGAGGAGGGTTTCGACGATTTCTTCGGGATCGATACGCACGGATGAACCTCTCGGGAGTAAGTAGCAGGGC
>JBBREQ010000002.1:0-49119 GCA_038202795.1 Coriobacteriia bacterium
GCGCACGACCGTGGGTGAGGATTCCTCGGATGGCGCAGTCGCAGGTACGGTAGTCGCTGGGACGGGCGGCTGCTCTGTCCCTGAAGACGCGAATGCCGGTCCCGCTTGGAGAACCGGACCGGCAATCAGAACGGACGCGAGAAGCGTGGAACAGACACGGCCCCATGCGGAGCAAGGAATCCCTCTCATCGCACAACCCCCTGTTGCAGATCCTGATAGATAATCCGCAACCTAGCAGCATACCCCCCCCCGGTGTCAATCTCCGCGCTCCCGATGTGAGTGCACCGCCAACCGAATCGCGCAAGAGGGCCCCGGCACACTGCCGGGGCCCTCTGTGCGAGCAGCCTTCTGGTTGCAGCGTAGCCCGCTGGCTACATCATCCCGCCCATACCGCCCATGCCGGCCATGGCGGCAGCAGCGCCGCCGTCATCCTTGACCGGAGCATCGTTGACGGCCACCTCGGTGATGAGGATGAGCGCAGCGATCGATGCAGCGTTCTGGAGCGCAAAACGGGTCACCTTGACCGGGTCGATGATGCCCATCTTGAGCATGTCGCCGTACTCACCGGTCGCACTGTTGAGACCCTCGCCATCGGGCAGAGTCTTGACCTTCTCGACCACGACTGAGCCTTCGAAGCCCGCGTTGGCCGCGATCATCTTCATCGGCTCGACAAGCGCCTTGCGGATGATGTTGACGCCCACCATCTCGTCGTCCTCGAGCTTGAGCGCATCCAGCGCAGGAAGTGCGTCGACCAGCGCAACGCCACCGCCGGCGACGATGCCCTCTTCGACAGCCGCGCGGGTCGCCTGAAGAGCGTCCTCGATGCGGTGCTTCTTCTCCTTGAGCTCGACTTCCGTTGCCGCGCCCACCTTGATGACGGCGACGCCGCCGGAGAGCTTGGCCAGACGCTCCTGGAGCTTCTCCTTGTCGAAGTCAGAGTCAGAGTTCTCGATCTCGGTCTTGATCTGGCTCACACGGGCATCGATGGCATCCTTTTCACCAGCGCCATCGATGATCGTCGTGTTCTCCTTGGTGATCTTGACGGTCTTGGCGCGACCCAGCATGTCAAGCGTGGCCGAATCGAGCTTCATGCCCAGTTCCTCGGTGATGACCTGACCGCCGGTCACGACGGCGATGTCCTCAAGCATGCGCTTGCGGCGGTCACCAAAGCCGGGAGCCTTCACGGCGATGGCGGTGAAGGTGCCACGAAGCTTGTTGACGATGAGCGTGGCAAGAGCCTCGCCCTCGACGTCCTCAGAGATGATGAGGAGCTGCTTACCGGCCTGCATGACCTTCTCAAGAACAGGCAGCAGGTCCTGGATATTGCTGACCTTCTGGTTGGCGATCAGAATCAGCGGGTCGTTGAGCACGGCCTCCATGCGATCGGGATCGGTGACCATGTACGGCGACACGTAGCCCTTGTCGAACTGCATGCCCTCGACGGTCTCGATGTCGATACCGAAGGTCTGCGACTCCTCGACGGTGATGACTCCGTCGTTGCCCACGATCGTCATCGCCTCGGCGATCTTGGCGCCGATCTCGTCATCGGCAGCAGAGATGGAACCGACGTGTGCGATCTCGTCTTTGTCCTCGATCTCCTTGGCATTGGCCTTCACCTGCACGACAACCGCGTCGACGGCCTTCTCGATGCCGCGGCGGATGGCGAGCGGGTTGGCACCGGCGGTCACGTTGCGCAGACCCTCGGTCACGATGACCTGGGCGAGCAGCGTGGCGGTGGTCGTACCGTCACCGGCGACGTCGTTGGTCTTGACGGCGACTTCCTTGACGAGCTGGGCGCCCATGTTCTCAAGCGGGTCCTCGAGCTCGATCTCCTTGGCGATGGTCACACCGTCGTTGGTGATGGTGGGAGCGCCGTACTTCTTCTCGAGCACCACGTAGCGGCCCTTGGGTCCAAGGGTCACCTTGACGGCGTCGGCGAGCTTGTTGACGCCGGTCGCGAGACCGTGGCGGGCCTGCTCGTCGAAACGAATCTCTTTAGCCATGTGGGTCTGTCCTCCTCATGCGATCAGGGATTGGGGCAAAGCGGTCTTCTCGGCTGAACTAGCCCTCGACCACTGCGTAGATATCGTCGGCGCGAAGGATGATGTACTCGTCGCCCTCGACCTTGACCTCGGTTCCGCCGTACTTGCTGTAGATGACGGTGTCGCCGGCCTTGACGTCGAGTGCGATGCGCTTCTCGCCGTCCTCGTCCCACTTGCCCTCGCCCACCGCGATGACGGTGCCCTTCTGGGGCTTCTCCTTGGCGGTGTCGGCGAGGATGAGGCCTGACTTGGTCTGAGTCTCGGCCTCGGCCTGCTTCACGATCACGCGATCGCCCAGCGGCTTCAGATTCATTGACGTCCCTCCTCTTTCTGTTGCGTTACGGACATCCGGACACGCGTCCGGGCGTTTCCTGACTTTGCTCGCGGCGCAGAAGCGCGCTTCAGAGTTATACCCACTGACTCCGAGAACGTGCGCGTCTAACCTCGAGAGTGCTGGCACTCGGCACACCTGAGTGCCAACCGCCTTACGCAGTGTAGCCACAACGGCACAACAGAGGCAAGGGGCGACTCGTGGGAAATCGGTAAAATCTAAGTGCTTCGGACTCAGATAGTTGGCCGAGAAGACCGCGATCCCCCTCGCGCGCCGCCCCCCGAGTGCGGCTACACCGTGTCGAGCCGCAGCCCAGGAACGGCATCCGCCTCGAGGCCCAGAGCCTCGCCGTTGCGGTAGCGGTGGTAGGCCGCCGCCGCGATCATCGCCGCGTTGTCCGTGCAGAGGTTGAGGGGCGGCACGCTCACATGGACCCCCAGCGGCTCGATCGCGGCGCGCAACGCCTCGCGAAGTGCCGGGTTGGCGGCTACTCCCCCGCCCAGGCAAAACACCCGCGCGCCCGTCTCGGTCACCGCGCGAGCCGCCTTGGCCACCTGCACGTCGATGACGGCGGCCTGGAAGCTCGCGGCCAAATCGGGCACATCGATCTCTCGACCCGCCTGCTGCTCGTGGCGGATGTGGTTGATCACGGCCGTCTTGAGCCCCGAGAGTGAGAACTGGTAGTCGCCGCTGCGCATCATCGCACGCGGGAAGTCGATGGCCGCAGGGTCGCCGTCCGCCGCCAGGCGCGACAGGATCGGCCCGCCGGGATAGCCCAGCCCCAGCACCTTGGCTACTTTGTCGAACGCCTCGCCGGCCGCATCGTCGAGCGTCTCGCCCATCGTCTTGTACACGCCCCACTCGGGCATGTGCACCAGTGACGTGTGTCCGCCGCTGACGAGCAGCGCCACGAGCGGCGGGCGCACCTGCTCGTCGGCGAGCACGTTGGCGAAGATGTGGCCTTCGAGGTGGTTGACACCCACCAGCGGCAGCCCGGTAGCCATCGCCAGCCCCTTCGCGTACGCAAGCCCCACCACGAGCGCACCCACGAGCCCGGGCCCGTACGTGACCGCGATCGCATCGACTGCCGAGAAGGACAGCGGCTCGGACCCGGCGGGCGCGTGCTCATCGCCCAGGGCGCGCAGAGAATCCCCCGCCTCCTGCATCGCCTGGGCGACCACGTCGACGATCGCCTCGGTGTGCTTGCGGCTCGCGATCTCAGGCACGACCCCGCCGAACCGCGCATGAAAGTCGATCTGGCTCGCGACCACGTCGGCGAGCAGTTCTCGCTTGCCACGCATCACGGCGGCGGCGGTCTCGTCGCAGGAAGTCTCGATCGCCAGGATGATCGGGGGGTTGTTGGCAGACAGAGGGCTCAGCTCTCCCCACATGACGAGCGCGTCTTCGCCCGTCTCGGCATAGTAGCCGGGCCGCACGCCCACGGCCCGCATGCCCGCGGATTCGTAGAGGGCGACGGCAGGTGCGTTGGCGGGCCGGACCTCGAGTGTCATGCGCGTGGCACCGGACTCCCGCAGCCGGCCCATCAGTGTGCTCAGCAGCGTGCGCCCGATTCCATGGCCGCGTGCATCCTCGCGCACGGCGATGTTGAGCAGGTGCGCCTCGTCGTCGAGCACCCATCCGCCGGCATAGCCCACAAACTCCCCGTCGCGCTCGGCGCCGACCCAGTGCCTCCCCCGCGCGGCGAGGTCCTCGGCGAAGAGCTGCTCGGACCACGGCGCATCGAACGTGATGGCCTCGATCGCAGCTGCCGCCGGCAGATCGGCGACGGTCATCGCACGGATGAGCGGCTTCACGCGCGCTCACCGCCGCCCACGACGCCACTGTCCGGCAGCGCCGACTCTAACCCCGCTCGGGCACGCTCGTTCTCCTCGGCGTCGGACAGGCGCGTGTAGATGGGCAGCACTGCTCCGGCATCGCCTCGCTCCAGAGAGCCGGCGACGCCTGCTTCGAGGCCGGCGAGGGCTGCGAACAGTCCCGCCCCCGCCGGCCACCACGTCGCTTCGTCCGCGAACACAGCGCCGGTCCCCAGAGCCGCCGAGAAGACCTCACGGTACTTGGCGAGTCCGTTGCCGCACAGCAGCACCGGCTCGTCGGTCTCGCTGGCCCACTGCTCCGCTGCGAGGGCCGGCTTGGCCACGCGGTCGGGTGTCAGACGCAGCGCGCGTGCTCCTTCGCACCGAAACAGCGCCGGGTAGACCTCGCCCCGCATCGCGTCGCCCACTATCCCGACAAGTCCCTCACGCCCCGCCCCCGCGAGCTGCCACGCCAGCGCATCGAGCGTACCCACACCCACGAGCGGTACGCCCAGCCCCTGCGCGAGCCCCTTCGCGGTCGCCACGCCGATGCGCACCCCCGTGAACGATCCGGGTCCTCGGCCCACCACCACGCCGCGCACGTCGCTGATGCGCTCGCCCGCGCGCTCAAGTGCACCGGCAAGCGTGCTCAGGAGTATCGTGTTCGCGCGCCTTGGCGCGACCGCGCTACCCGACTCGAACGCATCCAGCACCACCCCGTCGAAGCGCCCTACGCCGAAGCCCACGGCCTCGGTGGCAGTGTCGAGCGCTATCAGCAGCCGGCTCATCGCCCCATCTCCACGACTGATACGCCCTCGATCTGGTCGCACTCAGTAGCCCACAGGCCCGAGAGTGTCGCCCCGCGTGGGCCCAGCGGCCGCAGGTCGATGCGGCGCTTTACGTCGTCCTCGATGCACAGCGTCACAGACACCCCGTCAAGCGGTGCAGCCTCGGCGAAACGGTCGCCCCACTCCACGACGGACACGCCATCGGCCTCAAGCGTCGCGTAGTAGTCGAGGTCCTCGAGTTGCCATGCGTGGTCGAGACGGTACAGATCGAAGTGATACAGCGGCAGGCGCCCTTCGTGGACAAGCAGGATGTTGAACGTCGGACTGGTGACCGGCTCCGCCACGCCCAGACCCCACGCGATGCCCTTGGTGAGCTGCGTCTTGCCCGCGCCCAGATCCCCCGACAGCAGCAGCACGTCCCCCACACCCAGCAGCGGCGCCAGCACGCGGCCGCAGAGTGCGGTCTGCTCGGCCGAGAAGGTCTGGATCGACCAGGCCATCAGGACGATTCCTCCTCTTGTGGCGGGTTTGCGGGCCCCGCGCTCAGGAGTTCGCCCAGCCGCACGAAATCGGCTATGAGCACATCGCGCTTGGCGCGGTCGTAGATCGCTGCTGCCGGATGAAATATCGGCAGCACGGTGAACCGGCCCGCCTGCCTTGTGGTGCCCCGCAGACTCGTGATGCCCGCAGGTGTCTTGAGGACGAACCGCGTGGCGAAGTTGCCCAGCGTGACGAGAATCTCGGGGTTCACGAGCCGAATCTGCTCGCGAAGAAACGGTGTGCACGTCTCGACCTCCACCGCCTGGGGGTCGCGGTTGCCGGGCGGACGGCACTTGAGCACGTTAGCGATGTAGACCTCCTCGCGCGTCAGACCGGCATGCTGGAGGAGTTCGTCGAGGAACCGCCCCGCGGCACCCACGAACGGTTCGCCACGCAGGTCCTCGTTTTTTCCCGGCGCCTCGCCGATGAGCATGACGCGGGCATGTGGATCCCCCACCCCCAGCACGAGGCACGTCCGCGTGGATCCCAGCTCGCAACGGTGACAGTCTCCGATAAGGTCGCGAAGCTCGACCAGACTCTCGCACCCCAGTCCGTCCACAACTCCCACTTTCCCTACAGCCAGGTGGCGACTTCGGCCAGCGGCCTGCGCGCCGGCTTGCCGGCGGACTCTGCCGAGTGACCCACCGGGATCAACGCGACCGGCGTGATCGGAGCGCTGAGGTTCAGTGCCTCGCGAACCGCAGTCTCGTTAAACGCACCGATCCAGCATGCAGCAAGTCCGCGATCGACGGCCGCGAGCAAGATGTTCTCGGCAGCTGCGGCGGTGTCTTGGAGGGCGTAGAGGTACTCCCCGCGATCGCCGTAGCGCGCGGCACACGGTCGGGGATCGACGGACACGGCGATGATCGCCGGCGCGCCGGTGGCCCAACGCTGGTGCAACGCCGCCGCGAGACGCTCGCGCGCCTGAAGCGACTTGACCACGGTGAAACGCCACGGCTGGATGTTGCCGGCGGTTGGGGCAGTGACCGCTGCTTCCAGCAGTGCGTTGATGTCCTCGTCGGACACATCGAGCTTGGCGTTGAAGTGACGGACGCTGCGCCGCCGGGCAATGACTTCCGAGAACTCCATTGAATCCCTCACACGAGAATCGTCAGCGCATCTCGCCGACACGTCACGGACCAGATACGCATTCTAGACCAAGCGCCGTAGCAGGGTCGCGAACTCACACGTCGAAGATGTACACCAAGGAGGTGCGTTCAGATGCACGATACCCGCTCAAAGACTCCCGACGAAGACATCGGCATCCGCGCATTCGAGACCAGGAAGGCGCGTGCGGTCGAGGTGGCCGCCGGCAGAATGCGCCACGGTCTGGGCGACTCGTGGCAGCAGCTTTCGACGCAGCAGATCGAGGAGCTGCGCTGGGTGCTCGGTGAACTGTGGGCCTACGTTGCTCACGACGTGTGGGAGGAGCTGCATTTCGGCCTGCTCACTCTCGACGAGACCCACCGGCTCATCGAGAGAGGCGTCCAGATTCGCCGACACGAGCGCCCGCCCGTGGAGCTGCTCGATCAGATCACTCAGCTGGTGAGCTCGAAGGGCTGACTTGAGTGCGCCGCCGATCAGGACCGCAGTGACTTCTTGCGCTCTATCTTCTTCTTGACCTTCTTGAGCCGGAACAGGTCCTCGCGCGCTCTTTCGTCGAGGGTTTGCCTGATGTAGGCGACCTGCTCGGTCAGGGTGGGCAGCGTCACCTGTTCGAGCGCATTGACCCGACGGCTGGTCTTCTGGATCTCCTCGCCCACCCGCCTCAGCCGGGTCTCGCGTCCCGCATAGTCGATCAGACCATCCAGCATCAGCTCGAACCGCTCCGCCGTGTGATCGACCCGCGAGGACACTCCCACCACTGAGTACCCGCGCGCGAGCGGACCGCGAATCGTCGAAGCCACCTTGGTCAGGACGGGTACCGGAACCCCCATGATCTTGACGCCGCCAACCTCGACGGTCACGACTCCCCGGCCCGCCATCGACGCAGAGCGCACGGCAACAAGACCGTCGACCGCTCGCGCGATCGTGAGCGCATACTGCGCTTCGGCAGTGTGAGTCTCGAGCTGTCGAGCCAGCTCCATGGTCTCGTCCACGGAGTCCATGAACTCCACGAGTAGCGCATCGCGCTTGCGCTTGAGCAAGTCCATGCCCTGGCGAGCAAGCTGAATCTGCGTTCTGCGCTCAAGGAGTTCAGAGCGTGTAGGTCGGACCTCTTCCACGGCGTGCCTCCCGCCCCGTCGCCTTACCCGGCCGCAATCGCGTCGGCGTCGCCGCTCTGCAACACGCCCCCACCCTCGGCAAGCGGGGTGAAGGCCTCGCCCGTGGCAACCGCGCCCTCCGCCTCGGCTATCTCTGCTTGGGTCTCCGGCAGATACGACAGGAAATCGCGAACGCGCTTGAGCTCACTGGCGGGCAGCCCGGCCAGCATCTCCCAGGCGATGGTGAGCGACTCCTCGATGGTGCGCCCCTCATCCCCTTGACCCACGATGCGCTTCTCGAACTCATCGGCGAAGCGCAGATAGCGCCGGTCGATGTCGGAAAGCGCCTCCTCGCCTACGATCGCCACCAGTCGGCGCAGGTCGCGTCCTTGCGCGTACGCCGCGTAGAGCTGGTTGGCTACCGCCCGGTGGTCCTCCCGCGTCTTGCCCTCGCCGATTCCCAAGTTCATCAGGCGCGAAAGGCACGGCAGTACGTCGATAGGCGGGAATACGCCCCGACGATGCAGGTGCCGCGAGAGCACGATCTGACCCTCGGTGATGTAGCCCGTGAGATCGGGAATCGGGTGCGTGATGTCGTCGTCGGGCATCGTGAGAATCGGAATCTGCGTCACCGAGCCCACGCGACCCTTGATGCGCCCCGCGCGCTCGTAGATGCTCGAGAGGTCGGTGTACATGTAGCCGGGATAGCCGCGGCGGCCCGGCACCTCTTCGCGGGCCGTGGACACTTCGCGCAGCGCCTCGCAGTAGTTCGTCATGTCCGAGAGGACCACGAGCACCTGCATATCCTTCTCGTAGGCAAGGTACTCGGCCACGGTCAGCGCACACCGAGGCGTCAGCAATCTCTCCACGGTGGGGTCATCGGCCAAGTTGAGGAAGAATACGACCCGCTCAAGCGCCCCTGTGCTCTCGAACTGCGACATGAAGTAGCTCGCCTCGCGGTGCGTGATGCCCATCGCACCGAACACGACGGCGAACTGCTCACCCGTGGTGACGCGCGACTGCCGCACGATCTGCGCTGTGAGCTCGTTGGCAGGGAGGCCTGATCCCGAGAAGACCGGAAGCTTCTGGCCCCGTACCAGCGTGTTGAGCAGGTCGATCGCCGAGATTCCCGTCTCGATGAAGTCGGCGGGCTTCTCTCGGCTGTAGGGGTTTATCGGAGAGCCGTTGATGTCGAGGCGCACCTCTTCACGCACGGGCGGCCGACCGTCGATGGGGCGACCGGCGCCGTCGAGCACGCGTCCCAGCATCTCCTCGGAAACGCCGATGCGGGCGACCTCGCCCAGGAACCGGACACTGGTGCGGTCGATGTCGATACCACTCGTACCCTCGAATACCTGCACGACCGCGGAGCCCTGGGAGACTTCGAGTATCTGTCCCGTGCGCAGCGTGCCGTCGGCCAACGTGACAGCGACCATCTCGTTGTAGGAAGCGCCCTCGACACCCGAGACGAACAGCAGCGGGCCCGCCACCGAATCGATCGTCCGATACTCGGTCGTCAGCAGCTGTGCGCCATCCTTGAGCAGCTCGTTGTTCATCTAGGCCACCTCGACTTTCTTGACCTCGTCAGAGACCCGAAGTGCGAGTTCCCGGATCTCCTCGGCAGCCTCGGTTGCGCATCTCAGCGTCTTCATGCCGGCGATCTCGTCGCGCACCGAGACGTCGAGGATCTTCTGCAGCTCGGCTCCTCGCAGAAGTGCTTCGGCGGCCGCATCGTAGTACGCGAGGATGGCCTTGAGCATCCAGAACTGCTTAGAGGGGGCGCAGTGCGAATCCACCTCGTCGAACGCGAACTGCTGCAAGAAGTCCTCTCGGAGCATTCGAGATGCCTCCAAGACGAGCTTCTCTGACTCGGGCAGGGCATCCGGTCCGACGAGCTGCACGATCTCCTGGAGCTCGGTCTCCTTCTGCAGGAGTTTCATCGCTTGCTCGCGCAGGCTGGACCATTCCTCCGAGACATGCTCCGCGTACCACGGCGCCACCTGCGCCAGATAGAGCGTGTAACTCGACAGCCACGAAATCGCCGGGAAGTGACGGCGGTGCGCCAGTGAAGTGTCCAGCGCCCAGAAGGCGCCCGACACGCGCAGCGAGTTCTGGGTCATCGGCTCGCTCATGTCACCGCCCGGCGGGGAGACCGCCCCCACCATCGTGACGGATCCCACGCGCGCCTCGCCTTGGCTGTCACCTGTGGCTTCGACGCGACCGCTACGCTCGTAAAACGATGCGAGGCGTGTCGCGAGATAGGCGGGATACCCCTCTTCGCCGGGCATCTCCTCCAGGCGCCCCGACACCTCGCGCAACGCCTCGCCCCAACGAGAGGTCGAGTCGGCCATCATCGCGACGTTGTATCCCATGTCGCGGTAGTACTCGGCCAACGTAACGCCTACATAGATCGAGGCCTCACGCGCGGCGACCGGCATGTTTGAGGTGTTGGCCACAAGAACAGTCCGATCCATCAACGGTGCACCCGTGCGGGGGTCTTCAAGGCTGGGGAACTCCTCGAGGACCTCGGTCATCTCGTTGCCGCGCTCCCCGCAGCCCACGTAGACGATGATGTCCACGTCGGCCCATTTGGCCAGTGACTGCTGGGTCACGGTCTTGCCGGTGCCAAACCCCCCGGGGATGATCGCGTTGCCGCCGCGGGCGATGGGAAAGAACGTGTCCAGAATGCGCATGCCGGTCAGAAACGGCTCACCGGGGTCGAGCTTCTTGGCATAGGGTCGGCCGATACGCACCGGCCAACGATGCACCATGGAAAGCTCGGTTCCGTCCTCGAGTCTGACCAGGCAGTCGTCTATGCGGTACTCCCCCGGCAGCGCGACCCATTCGACCACACCACTGGTACCCGGAGGCACCATGATGCGGTGAATGACGGTCTGCCCTTCCGGGACCGTCCCGATCACATCGCCCCCGGAGACATGCGCACCTTCTGCGACCACCGGCGAGAACTGCCAGCCCTTGTCGCGATCCAGGGCCGAGACGCTCGTGCCGCGGGTGATGAAGTCGCCGGTCTTGGCGATGACGGGAAGCGGCCTCTGCACGCCATCATAGATCGACGAGAGCAGACCCGGGCCCAGCTCGACTGTCAGTGGCGCCCCGGTCGAGACGACCGGCTCACCCGGCGTCAGTCCGGAGGTGTCCTCGTAGACCTGCACAGTCGCCGAGTCCCCTTCAAGACGGATCACCTCGCCCATCAGGCCCAAGGATCCCACTTTGACCACGTCGTACATCTTCGCGCCGATCATCCCGGCCGCCACGACAACAGGACCGGTGATTCGCGAGATGGTTCCCTCCATGACTACCCCCGCCTCAGCGTGATGTCGAAACCCACAGCACGTCGGATCAACCTGGACAGATACGCGCCTCGGTTCTCAGGAACGGCCAGCGTATCCCTGATCGGAATACCCACGACGATCGGTCGGTAGAGTGACTCGATACGGCGGCGCAACCGCTCGTCGATACTCGTGAGCCACTGCTCATTCATGCCGACAACTCCCGCTGTCTCTTCTTCAACCAGCGCGGCGAGCTGCCGGTGAGCCTCCTCTTCGTTACCTGCCACGCGAACGTCGACACCGCCCAAACGGAAACCGTCGGCGTTGTCCGGATCGGTGAGGATGAAGACCTTATACAAGGATGAGTTCCCTCCTCATCCGCTCTTCCGGGAGCCCAACGGAGCGACCGGTCACGGCGATTCTGATGTTCGAGACTTCGTTTTGCTTCGCCCACAGGAACGAGAGCACGATGCCTATTCCCAGCGGGTCCACCCGACGCGCCAGCAGGACCTCCCGCGTTATCAGATCCTCGAGAGTCCGCTCCAGGACAGAGAGCGAGCCTTCCTGCAGGTAGGTGACGGCTGCTGCCTCGAGCGGCTTGGCGTAGGGGGTGCGACGCAGAGCGGTCAAGACCCCTTCGATGTCCTCGGCAGCACACAGGACGCTGAAAGCCTCCTGACTTATGTGAGTACCACCCTCAAGCCAGTAGCCGGCGATCGCCTCGGAGGTCAGCCCCGTCCTGACGAGCCTGAATGCCGTTCGAAGGTTCTCCACGTCAACCATCGTTCCCACGATGCGGGCCACGAGGCGCGCACCGGCGTCATGGCGCTTCTTGCGGAGCCGGGCTGCAACGCTTGCGTAGTACCAGCGATCGAGGGCCAGCTCAAGCGGCGCAAGATCTCCGCTCTTCAGATACTCCGAGAGGACCGCATCGAGTGGCTTGGAGTACGGCAGCTGCCACGTCGCCAGCGTGTCGACCACCGAGGGCACACTGCCGGCCGCCGCAAGTTCAGACAGCTCCACAGCAGACAACGTCGCCGCAGGCATCAGCGACTCGACGATCTCTGGCTGCGACAGGTGCGTATGGACCCCCCGCAGGATCGTCTTCAGATCGAAGATATCCCAGCTGGATAACACGGACTTGACCAGACCCACCCCTTGGCGGGGGAGGACTTTCAGAACCAACTGCCAGGTTCGACCCACGTTAGCCCTCAATGCTCGGTCTACACTGGCGACGGTATGGCCGTGAATCAGCGCAGCCTCGACATCGGACTTATACGGCGTCTGTGAGAGCATCCTGATCTGGGCGTTCAGATCCTGGGCACTGATGAGCTGTTCCAGGGTCGCCCTGTCCAGCAGATGTGACCTCATTCCCCGGACCCGGGCGTTGCAGTAGCCATAGTCCTTAGCGCGCTCGCGCTCAACCCCTGCCGGTCGCGTTCGTCTCATCCGAACAACATCTCACCAACGCGCTCGCGCGACAGCTCGCGCACCCGCGCGAGTCGCGCCTCAGCCGTGTTGTCGCGTCCCACTCGGTCGCCATTGGACAAGACGATCACACCGGCGCCCGTCGTGATCTCGCCGCGCACCGGGACTTTCCGCCCGCGCTTCGTAAGCAACGACTCGACCAGGTCCGCATCCCGCGGGTCCACGAGCACGCTGGTCGGGTCGCTGGTACTCGCGAGAGCCTCCTCCAGCAGCCGATCGAGCATCTCGGGATATCCGCTGCCGGTGCGAGCTGCTGCGAGTGACTCGCGAGCTGCGTCGAAGATTTCCTCGATCAGACGGTCACGCTCCGCCGAGAGTTCGTACCTGGAGTCCATCCGGGCCTCACTGACCATCCGGCGAGCCCGAATCGCGACGGCGCCGGTGTGAGCATCCAAGCGGTCGTGAACGAGCTGCTCGCACCGACACTTCGCCTGCTCGGCGATTCGCTCTGCCTCTTCAGAGGCATTGCTGCGAATCTCGGCGCAGCGCGCGTGCGCCTCGGCTTCGAGAGCCCGAAGTACCTCTTCGAGGGCCATTGACTACGCTCCGATGATCATGAATGCGATTGCAAACCCCAAGAGTGCGATGATTTCAGGCAGCGCCTGGAGCACGATCAGCGTCGTGGCGACCTCGGGGCGCTCGGCGAGTGTGCCCGCGCCCGCTGCGCCGATCTTGGACTGCGCGTAGGCAGCCGCCCAGGCCGAGACACTCATCGTGAGCGCCGCTCCCATCGCCTTGCCCACCCCAACTTGCCATGCTTGGGCGACCTCGGGAGCGCCCTCGGTCGCCGCCTCGGCAGCCAGAGCGAGCTCCGGCCCCAGCACGACCAAGAACCCCGCAGCTGCTGCACACAGTAACTGCCCCCTTGTTGGTCTCACGACGACTCCTCTCCTTTGGTCCTATGGAACGGCTTGTATAGCCGTGTCCCTGACTCGAAGAACTTGCCGAAGAACTCGAGGAAATTCAGACGAAGCGCGTGGATATTGGGGCTGAACGCCGCGATGGCTATGTTGAGTGAGTGCAACACGATGCCCACCAGCACCGCGAGGAAAGCGGCCTTGGGCAGTATGGTGAGCGTGATCTCGTTCACCGCATCGGCGAAAATCGCTCCCGCCAGTCCCACGGCCATGATCCTGAGATACGAGAAGACGTTACCCAGCTGGCCCACGATCTCTATGACTCCGACGATCTTCCCGCCCCTGAAGGTGAAGAACGTCCCCACGATCAGCAGCAACGCGCCAGCCGCCACCGCGAGCTGACCGTACGGCCCGGCCGTCTCCGCTGATATCGCCGCGTAAGCCAGCGCCATCACGAGGAACCCGACCAAGGTCGCGAGCAATCCGGAGCGCTCGTTGAGGTGAGCCCAGCTACGCGTCTTCGCAGCATTCACTATGCCGAGAACAAGGCCCAACGACACTTGAACGAAGCCCGTAGCCAAGGCGATCACCATCAGCGTTGGAACCTCGGTCGTGCGCGTGAAGGGCAGAGTGATCCCCATGACCCGGAAGTGGGCGGGGACGATACCGACAATCTCACCCAGGTTGCCAAAGAACTCGCCGTAGAGGAACCCGAACGCAACCGCCATCGTCGCCGCGGGACCTAGAATCGCTGTAGCCTGCTGAACGAACGCCACATCGTGGTACTTGAACCGGAACCAGAGCACCAACGCCACCATGACGAGCCCGTAGCCCACGTCTCCCACGATCATGCCAAAGAAGAAGGGGTAGAACAGCGCGAGCAGTATCGTAGGATCGATCGTTCCGTAGCGCGGAGCGCCCGAGATGGATAGCAGGCCCTGGAACGGAGCGACCATCCCTGTGTTGCGCATCGCCACAGGAACGTCGGCCATATCTTCGGGCCTGATCGCGTGCTTCTCGGCGATCACTTCGCCTTTGAATCTCGTCTCCAGACTCTGCGCGAACCCCGCGAAGTCCTCGGCCGGTATCCACCCGGTGATGACGAACGCATACTCGGTTTCGCCGAAGTCCGAGATCGCATCGATCTCCTCCATCCGGTCCACGAGTACATCCCGAATGGCGGAGAGCCGGGTGAACCAGATGCTCGAAAGATACTCGAGTTCGCTTCGTACGGTCTTGAGGCGAGCGGGCAGCACCCGCCGCTGTTCGAGCATCTCGTCATGGGCTTCGTCGAAGGGGCGATCCGCAAACTCGGAAGGCAGCTTGATCTGGCTGACATTGGCCTCCGCGAGGTAGCGTCGCACCTCAAGGGCGTGATCTCGGGAGAACACCAGAATCGCAGCGGTCGTCTCCTCATCGATGTCAGTGGACACGATTTGAGTCTGACCGCCCGTGAGTTCTTCAAGACCGCTGGCAATGTCGTCGAGCGCGCCTTTGTAGCGCCGATCGATTCGCAGGGCCACTGCCTCGAACGCCCCCGTAATCAGAACCTGCCGGGCCAGCGGCGCGATCTTGTCCAGAATCGGCGCGTATCGCTCGAGAAGCACCAGCTCACTCTCGATGGACTCGGCCTCCGTGGCGAGCGTGGACACTTTGTCCTCGACTTGCCCGAGTACGTCGCGTGCGCGGCTGACCGACCCGGCGAGTCCACCGTTCCACACATCGTTGTAGCTGCTCTGGTAGAGCCGCTTGTCGATGGTGCCTCCCGAAACGGTCAGCGCCTTGAGCAGCCCGCGTATTCGCACCAGCAGATCCTCGAGCGCGTCGTGATCGTGCTGCGACTGTGGATCGACGTGCATCCGGTCGACCGTCGAACTCTCCGCAACGGCGTGGGTGACCTCCTCGATGTGCAGATCGCCAAGGTCGTGCACGAGGGAGACCACTTCCGAGAAGTGCTCCTTCGGACCAAGAATCTCGACCTTTGCCATCTCGACAAGCATAGATACCGACTCCCCCGACTGATCGCTCAGCCTCCCAGGGTCGCACGCACGATCTCGTCGACAACGGCGCGATGGCGTGCCACTGCAACCTCCCTTATTTGGGTGGCTTGATTCCTGGCAGACTCGCGTACTGCGTCAGCCTCCGCTTGGGCTGCAGCCATTGCTTGGATCTCGGTATCTGAGGTGAGGCGCTCGGCTTCGGCCTCCGCGCTCTCAAGTGATCGTACGGCTAGCTCTTGGGCGTCTCGGAGGCGTCTTTCCGCCTCTGAACGAGCGACCATGACCAGGCCGTCGAATTCGAGCTCTCTCTCACGTATCTGTGCCAGCGTCGAGGCCTGCTCGTGTTCCTCGGAGCTGCCGGCACCATCAAGCGGCGCGCGACGGGCCATGACTCACTCCATTCTTGCTTCTGCTCTTTTGCGGGTTATGTGGAGTATGCCCAAACCGTCTTGCTGAAACGCAACCATCCGCACGCAAAAACCTTACCAAACATTAATCACATCTGCAGAAACCGTGAATTAAACATAAACCTTCCTTAGTCGGCTCCCCAAAGCGCACGCGAGTTCGTAATTGATCGTGCCTGCGAGCTCGGCGAGTTCATCCAGCACGATACGCTCTGCACCTTGAGCCCCCACCAGCACAAACTCGTCGCCTCGCGATGCCTCAATGCCCCGCGGCACTTCAACCATGAGCTGGTCCATGCAGATGCGGCCCACCTGCGCACAGCGCTTGCCCCCGAGCAGCACCGGCATCCGCCCGGAGAGAACCCTGTGCACACCGTCGGCATACCCAACAGGCAGGGTAGCGATCGTGGTCTGTCCCCCCGCCTGCCAGGTCAGACCATAGCTGACTCCCTCTCCCATACCGATGCGCTTGACCAGCGTCGCGCGCGCCTTGACCCAGAGTGCGGGTGCAAGTTCGACCTCACCGTAGGTGGAGGGTGCGGGGTGAAGCCCGTAGAGCGCGATTCCGCACCGCACCATGTCGAAGTGCGACTCCGGAACCAGAATCGTCGCCGGACTGTTCGCCGCGTGAACGATGCCCGGGTCCACGCGCTCGGAGCGCATGCCCGCAAGCGCATCGTTGAACCGCTTGAGCTGTCGGCCGACATCCCAGTCCCCCGGCACATCTGCGGTCGCGAAATGGGTGAACGTACCCTCGAGTGAGAGCCCCGGGAACTCCGAGAGCATCGCTGCGAACTTCGGGGCGTCCTCCGCTCGCACGCCGATGCGATTCATGCCGGTATCGATCTTGAGGTGATAGCGCGCGTCGACTCCTCGCGTGGCCGCCGCGCGTCCCAGCGCGCCCGCGAATTCGCGGGTCGTCACCGTGGGAATCAGATCGGCGCCGAGAATGGCGTCCACCGTTGTCGTCGGAGGCTCAGAAAGCAGCTGCAGCGGAGCGGTGATGCCCGCTTCGCGCAGCTCGAGCGCCTCATCGACCGTGGCGACACCGAGCCGATCAGCCCCGGCGGCCAACGCGGCGCGCCCGACCATCACGGCTCCGTGCCCGTAGCCATCGGCCTTCACGACCGCCATGAACAGCGTTCCGGGCGCCGTGCGCGCCTTCAGAGTCTGCACATTTTGTGCGATGGCCCCCAAGTCGACCTCGGCCCATGCCCAGCGTTTCTCGGTCATGTCACCAACCTTCCAGTAGCTCGGCCACAGCGACCGGCAGATAGTCGGGCAGATCCTCGGCCGTCACGCACAGCGGTGTGAGCACACTCGCAGCCGCCTCGCCCGCGCGTCCGTGGAGATACGCACCCAGCACACCTGCATCAAACGGGCTGAGCCCCTGCGCCAGCAAGGCACCGATGACGCCTGAGAGCACGTCGCCCGTGCCTGCCGTGGCCAGCGCGGACGACCCGCTCGTGTTGATCACCTGACGTCCCGCTGTGCTCACCACCGTGCCGGCACCCTTGAGTACGACGGTCCGAGCAGGCCCCGCCAGCCTCGCCGAGAAGGATAGCCTGTCTTCTTGGATCCGGGCCACAGAAACGCCCAGCAGCCGCGCCAGTTCGCCCGGATGCGGCGTGAGCACGGTGGGCGCTGTCCGCTGCTCGAGTAGACCGATGTCGTCGACGAAGGCGTTCAACCCATCCGCGTCGAGAACAAGCGGTTTATCGATCGAAGCAACGAGCTTGCGCGCAGTCGCGGCCGCGCCATCTGAGACCGTCAGCCCCGGGCCCAGCACGACCACGTCGTAGTCGGTGGCGAGATCGCGCGCCATCGCCGCAGCTGCCGATGAGAACGTGCGGCCGGCGGCAGGTAGCCCTACCACCGGCACCGCAAGCAGATGGGCCTGCGCGGTAGCCACCGCCGGCTCAGGAACCGCGAGGGTGACGTACCCGGCTCCCGCCCGCATCGCACCGCGAGCCGCGAGGATCGCGGCACCAGGAAACATCTTTGAACCGGCAACCACGAGCACGCGCCCGCGCTGGTTCTTGTGCGCATCCGGCGACGGCGAAGGGAGCAGGGCGGCATAGTCCTCGGGAAGCCAGATCTCCGGCGACCCATCCACCTGGAACAGCTCCGCAGGGATACCAAGATCGGCGATCACCAGCTCGCCCGCGTGAGCCGCACCGGGAAACAGCGCAAGTCCGCGCTTCGGCGTGGTGAACGTCACGGTGCAGTCCGCGTGGACGGCGCGCGGGTCAGCCGCCCCGGTGTCCATGTCCACTCCCGTGGGGCCGTCGATCGAAAGTACATACGCGTCGCATCTGTTGAGCGCCTCACACCACGCGCCCACCGTGTCACGCAACGGAAGCTTCGAGCCCGTACCCAGAAGCGCGTCGACGACCACATCTGCGGCCAAGTCCTCGGGCCTGGGCTTCTCGGCGGCTACCGACCACGGCACGCCCGCTCCTATCGCCTCGCGTGCCGCCTCAGCAGCCGTACCCGTCAACTTCTCGGGATCGCGCAGGGACAGCACGCTGACCGAGCGCAGTGCGGCGTGCAGCGCACGCGCGGCGACCCACCCGTCGCCTCCGTTGTTTCCCGGACCGGCGAGCACCACCACCGGCCCCTCAGGAACCCGGAGCATCAGTTCCTGGGCAACCGAGGAACCCGCCGTGCGCATCAGCCCTGCCAGCGTCATGCCTGCCTCGGCGACAGCCCGCTGCTCCACGGCTCGTGACTGCCCTGCGCTCAGCGCTCGAAACATGTGCATCTCCCTTGTCGCAGCCCGCAGCTGCGCACGACGAATCCCGCTACCGTGCCGATTCCGGCTCACCTTCGCTGGGACCGGCGCCCGGTTCGTCAGGCGCCGTTCCCACCTGGTCGAGCATCGCCCGCGCCTGCTTGAACTGCGCGGCCAGCTGAGCTTTGGGATCGAGCCGTTCGTCCTTGCGCGGACGAGCATCTGCCGTGATGGCAACGGCAGATGCAACCGCGGTCGTATGCGTGAATGAGAGCGACAGGTGCATCTCGACCACCCCCAGCTCGGCCGCGCGCTCGGCAGCCCTGCCGCTGAGCCGAGGCACCGGCCTACCTGACTGCTCGCGCACGACCTCGACATCGCAGAAACGCATGCCGCGAAAACCGGTCCCCAGTGCCTTCAGGACCGCCTCCTTGGCAGCGAACCGCAAGGCATAGTGCACTTCGGGACGCGAGCGTGTGTCGCAGTACCGGCGCTCATCTGCCGAGAAGATCCGCTCCTTGATGCGCGGGCGGCGCGCGATGGCGTCCCGCATGCGGTCGATCTCCACAATGTCGACTCCCAGGCCAAGTACGCTCATCGCTACTCCACCGTCACGGACTTGGCGAGGTTGCGCGGCTGGTCGACGTTACAGCCACGGCGCTTCGCGACGTAGTAGCTGAGCAACTGCAACGGGATGGTCGCAGCGATGGCCGAGAGCGCTTCGCTCGTCTGGGGGATGTGCATCACATACTCGGCGTGATTGCGGATATCCTCGTCGCCCGAAGTCGCAACAGCAATGACCTTCGCTCCCCGCGCGCGCACCTCCTGGATGTTGCTCACGACCTTCTCGTAGGTGTGGCCCTGGATCGCCACGACCACAACCGGGACCTGATCGGTGATGAGTGCGATTGGCCCGTGCTTCATCTCGCCAGCCGGGTACGCCTCCGCGTGGATGTAGCTGATCTCCTTGAGCTTGAGAGCACCCTCCATGGCCACAGGTACCCCGATACCGCGCCCCAGGAACAGCGAGCTCGTCACGTCTGAGAAGAGCTCGGAGCACTCCTCGAGGCAGTCAAGATCGCCCAGTATCGTCTCGACGACCTCGGGCAGCGTGGTCAACTCCTCATAGATGTTTCGGACGCGTTCATCGGACAGGGTGCCTTTCACCTGAGCCAGCTTGAGGCCCAGAATGTTGAGCGCCGCGATCTGGGCGGTGAACGTCTTCGTGGCCGCAACGCCAATCTCCGGTCCGGCGTGCGTGTAGATCACCCCGTCGGACTCGCGTGTGACCCGGGAACCCACGACGTTGGTGATCGCGATGACCTTCGCACCCCTGAGCCGCGCCTCGCGCACTCCTGCGAGCGTGTCTGCCGTCTCGCCGGACTGCGTGATGGCAACCACGAGCGTCTCGTCGTCCACGATGGGATCGTTGTAGCGGAACTCGCTCGAACACTGCACCTCGACGGGGATACGCGCCCACTGCTCGATGAGCGTCTTGGCCACGAACCCCGCATGCAGTGACGTGCCGCACGCGATCACGAAGACCCTGCTGATGCCCGCGACCTCCGCAGGCGTCATCGCGAGCTCCGAGAGTTGGATCTCACCATCTGCCATGCGTCCCCGAAGGGTCTCGCGAAGCGCAGTGGGCTGCTCGAAGATCTCCTTGAGCATGAAGTCCTCAAAGCCGCCCTTTTCGGCAGCATCAAGGTCCCATTCTACGTGGAGCGTCTCGGGTTTCACCGGCCTGAGCGCACCGTCGTAGACCTCAATGGACCCAGCCGAGACGACGGCGATTTCGCCATCGTGCAGCACCACAACTTCGCGCGTGTATTCCAGCACTGCGGGGATGTCGCTCGCAACGATGTTCTCGCCCGTCCCTGCGCCGATGATCAGCGGCGAGTCCTTCCGCGCGGCGATGATCACGTCAGGATGATCGAGATGAACCACGCCCAGAGCGTACGCACCCTCGAGTCGCTTGATCGTCTTGGCGACAGCCGCGAGAAGGTCCCCCTCGTAGTAGCTCTCGATCAGGTGCGCGATGGTCTCGGTGTCCGTTTCGGAGCGGATCATGTGCCCTGTCGCCCTGAGCTCTTCGCGCAGCTCCACGTAGTTCTCGATGATTCCGTTGTGCACGATGGCGATGCGCTCGGTGCAGTCTCGGTGGGGGTGTGCGTTCTCTTCACTCGGCTTGCCGTGGGTGGCCCAACGCGTGTGCCCGATACCTACTGAGCCGAGAATCGGAGTGGTCTCAAGCGCGTTGCGCAGGTTCACCAGCTTGCCCACGCGTCGCGTGGTAGCCAATGCTCCGGCGTCGATTATCGATACCCCCGCCGAGTCGTAGCCCCGGTACTCAAGGCGCGCCAGGCCGCTTAACAGCACGTCGCTGGCCTGCCGGGGCCCGATGTATCCAACTATTCCGCACATGGGTTTTGGCCCTTCACTAGAGTGAGAAGTCAGAAGAGTGCGCTTCCCGAACACGCATCAGCGGTCCTCGGTCGCACATGAACTCGGGTCGCTGCCACTTTGTCCCTGGGGTCGCCCTCAGGATTTGTCGGCAACGTATCGACTCCGGTAAGCCGGAGGGCCATCCGCCGAAACTCTCGATAAGCCCTCACCTCGTCGACTGGGGTGCGTGGTAATTCTGCCCGGCACCGTTGCAGCGGTGCCCCACCAGTCCTGGCGCTTGAAAATCGCTAGAAAGTCCGCGTCCTCCTCTCTCTCGCCACTCCTAATCATACCAGCAACCGCGGCCACCGCCGGTGTCGGGGACGTGACGAATCGCCTGCGCCCCGCTTATGACCACGCTTCGGATAGGCGCGACGGGGCGGTCGTGCGATACTCGATTAGTTTGCCGCCCCCCGAATGCTCCGGCTACGATCTGGACGGGTCAGTGCGAGAACCAATCTACATGCTGCTCTCCGACGCCAGCCACTTCGCCGGCGGGGTCACCCGCAACGTCTTGCACCGGGCGCGCCTGCTTTCAGAACGGACCGGCCAGGTCGTGACCGTGTTGACGCTGATACACGCCCCGGACTTCGAGGATGAGATCGCACGCCTGCGTGAATCCGGCCTTCTGGGCCCGTTGGTGGAAGTACGCAACTTCGTCCGTGAGATGGATCCCACCTGTGGTGCGAGTCACGTGCCTAGGGCCGAGAGCGCGTCTGGGACCTCGCGCCGCGACGCGACAGACCCCGCGTGGATCTACCTCGACGGGCCAGCACTGGTGATGCCCACTCCTGAGAAGACGAGGCAGGTAGCCCGTGCCGCTCAGGGCTCCTCTCCCACCACCGTGCGCAAGGACTACCCCGACTCATCAGGTGCGTCTAGGCGCATCGAGTACTTCAGTCAGTCAGCCGCCAACCGTTGCCAGTCCGTCTACCTCGACGCCAACGGCCGCTGCTTCATGGAGCTGCACTACGACGACGAAACCAAGAAATCGATGGGCGCGTTTCTCTACGACGTTCACGGCGGTCTGAAGTCCGCCTATGCGAGCCTCAGAGACCTGCAGGCCGAGTGGGCGTCGGCCATCGCTGCCCAGCACGAGAAGGCAGTGTTCTTTTCGGACTGGCGACACTCCGACGCCGTGCTCGCACGCATGGCGTACCCTGGCGTTGCGAAGATCAAGACGCTTCATCTCAACCACTTGGCGGACCCGCGCACGTACGGTTCGGAGTTGCAGCCCCGCACGCAGATCGAACTTGGTAGGCTCTCCCAGTTCGATGCCTTCGTGGCGCTCTCGCACGACCAGCTGGCCGATATCGCACGCCAGTTCGGGCCTCGCGCCACGTATCACGTCATCTCAAATCCGGCGCCGCATGGGCAGCTCAGCGCACCGGTCGAGCGAAATCCCTTCCTCGTGGTGGGAATCGGCCGCTACCACGTGTTCAAGCGATGGGATCGGGCCATCACGGCGTTTTTGCGAGTGGTCGAGCAGGTGCCAGATGCACGGCTTGAGTTATGGGGTTTTGGTCCTGAAGAGCAGTCCCTGCGCGAACTCGTTGAGCGGCTCGGGCTTTCGTCACACGTCTCGATCAAGGGCATCACCCATGATGCACAACGCGTTCTCGCCGGAGCGGCGCTCTCGATTCTCAGCTCGCCAGCCGAGGCGTTCGGACTGGTCGCGCTCGAGAGCATGGCGGTTGGAACGCCCATGGTCGCCTTCGATATCACCTACGGCATGCGAGACCAGATCACGTCCGGGGTCAACGGCATCTTGGTGCCCCATCCGGATACCGACGCGCTGGCCGACGCGATCGTCGATCTGCTCAACCACCCGCGCAAGCGCGACGCGATGGGCCACAAGGCGCTTGCCTCATCCCAGCGCTTTGGCGAGCGTGAGTGGATCGACCGCTGGCTCGCCGTGATCGCTGCCGCCTGCGAGCAGAGGGAGCACCGCAGGACTATCGACGCCGCGAACGCGTCTGCAACGTTGAGGCGGTCGCGTGCGGGCGTGATCGTCGGCTGTCGGGTCCACGTCGAGGGACCGCCCAACGACGAAGTTATGTTAGCGCTCTACGCGAAATCCCGCAGTCCGTTCCGCGATTCGTACGGACGGCCTGCGTCGCGTCGCGTCGCCCGTTCTGTCCGTGTACCAGGGCCCGTTACAGCGGACGACTTGACACTCACGAGCATTATCGCCAGCGAGGAGATACGCGCCGAGAAGGCCGTCTGGGACCTCTACGTCAGCTGCTCGGCAAGAAACGCGCACCGTTTCGTGCGGCTGTCTGCCGCCAAGGGCATCAAGCTGGATTCGTGGAGCGCAGGTGGCCATGACTTCAAGCCCCACATCACCGAGAACGGCAACCTGAGCCTCCGAGTGGCCACCTCGAAGCCGCCAGTCTCGCTGGGCGCACGAGCAGCACGCTGGGTGCGCAGGCGGCTGCAGGGCAGCAGCCGAACCTGACGCTCCCGCTCAGTCCAGCTCGCGCTTGACCGTCTCCACCAGATGATCGGCCAGCGCCTGCGCCTGCTCCTCTCCGGATGCCTCCACCATCACGCGCACAAGAGGCTCCGTGCCACTCGCGCGAACCAGAACGCGGCCCGTCTCACCCAGCTCCCTTTCGGCAGCGTGAATCGCCTGAGCGATCGCCGCGCTGGTAGCCAGTCGGGAGCGGTCCGCGACGGGCACGTTGATGAGCACCTGCGGATAGTGCGCCATCACAGAAACGAGTTCAGAGACCGGCTTGCCTTCTTTGCGCGCCGTACACGCGAACTGCAGTGCAGTCACCAGACCGTCGCCGGTGGTGTTGTGATCGAGGAAGATGATGTGCCCAGACTGTTCTCCGCCCAGGTTCGCCTCCATCGCCTGCATCTGCTCGAGCACGTAGCGGTCGCCCACCTTCGTCTTGACCACCTGGACCCCCTGCTCGCGCATGGCCACCTCGAATCCCAGGTTCGCCATCACGGTGGAGACCACCGTGTTACCGGCGAGCATCCCGGCCCGTGACATGTAGGTCGCGCACACCGCCATGATCTGGTCACCGTCAACCGGGGCACCCGTTTCGTCCACGAGTAGAACCCTGTCGGCATCGCCGTCGTGTGCGATTCCCAGGTGGAAGTCCCCTCCGCGCACGAGTTCGGTGAGCGGGCCCAGATCGGTCGAACCACATCCTACGTTGATGTCCATTCCGTCGTTGTCGCAGTTGATCGCGGTGACCTCAGCTCCCAGCCGCCTGAGCGCCTCGGGTGAGGAGACCGATGACGCGCCGTGCCCACAGTCAACGGCCAACCTGAGTCCGGTCAGGCCGCACTGCACCGTTGAGACCGCGTGCTGGATGTAGCGCTCCAGCGCATCCGCGACCACCTCCACCCGACCCACCCCGACACCGGTCGGGCGCTCCAGTTCACGCTCGCCGTCACAAAACGCCTCGATCTCATCTTCAAGCTCATCGGGAAGCTTGAGTCCTTCTCGGCTGAACATCTTGATGCCGTTGTACTCGGGAGGATTGTGGCTGGCCGAGATGACCACACCACCGTCGGCCCCCAGCTCACGCACGAGCAACGCAACGGCAGGTGTAGGGACAATGCCACACAGAAGCGCATCCCCGCCGCCTGCGGTTATGCCCGCGACCAGTGCCGCCTCGAGCATCTCGCCACTGCGTCGCGTGTCACGGCCGACCACGATGCGTCCGGCTCCCCGGTCGCCCAAGAAGTGACCGGCAGCCTCGCCCAGCTTGAACGTCAGCTCAGGACTCAGATGCGCGTTGGCGACACCGCGGACCCCGTCGGTGCCGAACAGCCTCGTGCTCACGGCGTGTACCTCCCTGAAGTGAAACGGGGCCCGCCGCAATGGCGAGCCCCGTTGTCGGTTCGATCTGCAGGCCGTAGTCCTAACGCTTTGAGAACTGCGGCTTCTTACGGGCCTTCTTCAGACCGTACTTCTTACGCTCGACCATACGCGGGTCGCGGCGCAGGAGACCGGCCTTCTTGAGCTCAGCGCGATAGTCATCCCCGGCCTCGAGGAGCGCGCGCGCGATACCGTGACGCAGCGCGCCGGACTGGCCGGAGACGCCGCCACCGTGCAGAGTCGCGATGACGTCGAAGCGATCGACCGTCTCGGTGACCTTGAACGGGGTGAGTGCGAAGTTGACGAGCGCCGTGCGACCGAAGTACTCGAGCGCGGGCTTCTTGTTGCAGGTGACCTGACCGGTACCCGGCACGAGGCGAACGCGCGCAACGGCGTTCTTGCGACGACCGGTACCCAGGTAGACTGCTTTGTTCTCAGCCATGTACTAAGCCTCCAGCGTGATCTGACGCGGACTCTGGGCCTCGTGCGGATGCTCGGGGCCTGCGTAGACCTTGAGCTTGCGGTTCATGGCGCGACCCAAGGTGTTCTTGGGAAGCATGCCCTTGACGGCCTTCTCGAGGATGCGCTCGGGGTGCTTCTCCAGCATGCGCTGGAACGAGACCTCTTTGAGTCCACCAGGAAAACCACTGTGAGAGTAGTAGTTCTTGGTGTTGGCCTTGTTGCCGGTAAGGCGAACCTTCTCGGCGTTGATGATGACGACGAAGTCGCCGGTATCGACATGCGGGGTGTAGGTCGGCTTACGCTTGCCCTTGAGAATCTGAGCAACCTCACTGGCGAGACGACCGAGCACCATGTCCGTAGCGTCGACGAGCAGCCACTCGCGCTCGACTTCGCCTGGCTTGGCGTGGTAGGTCTTCAACGGATCCTCCAACTGAAAGTGAACATCACAGGTGTTCGCTCACGGGGCTAGCGGAAGGCGAACCCTGCCATTCTATTCGGGAGAGGCGTCAGCGTCAACAGACACGCGTCCGGGCGTATCCATCCCCCTTTGCGCCTGCTGTGCGCTAGTCCGCCCACACCTCATGCGCATAGCTCACAGCGTGAAGCGTGAGACCGTGCGCAGGGGCGGTGGCGCCGGCGGCATCACGCGCACACGCCGCAAACACCTCGGCCACCCACGCGGGGTCCTGGCGCCCCACTCCGATGTCCACCAGAGTGCCCACCAGTGTACGAACCATCGAGTGCAGAAACGACCTGCCCACCACACGGACGGTCAAGCACGGCTCGCCCAAGTGCTCCTCGGCCCTGATCTCGAGCACGTCGATAGTGCGAACGGTGCTCTTTCCCTCGGCCGAGTCACGCACGCAGAAGCTGCGAAAGTCATGCTGCCCCAGCAGCCGCGCAGCACCCGCCTGCATGGCCTCAAGATCGAGGTCCTTGGGTACGTGCCAGGCGAACCTGCCCAGAAACAGCGGAGGGACTCTGCCGGGCACGATGCGGTAGCGGTACTCGCGGCTGTTCGCATCGAACCTCGCCGAGAAGCCCGGCCGAGCCAACCGCACCTGCCGCACCACGATGCCCGTGCCGACAAGTGCCTGGAGCGAGCGACGCAGGCGCGGGGGGTCGATCGTGTCGCCGGCCACGTCGAAGCTTATGACCTGCCCCAGGGCGTGGACGCCGGTATCGGTGCGTCCTGCCCCCACGATAGCCACCGGCCGTCGCAGCGCGGTCCCCAGCGCCTCCTCGATGCGACCCTGCACGGTCTCGAGTCCGGGCTGACGCGCGAACCCGCGAAACGGCGTGCCGTCATAGGCGATGAGCAGGGCAGCCGAGTCTCGCCTCGTACCCGCGCGCATCTCGTCGTCATCTGTTTGCTCGCTCACGTGCTACCTCCTCACAACAGTATCGCCACCGCAAAGGACAGTGTCACCGTGCCAGCCAGCACCATCCAGTCTTCGGGTCGCATCACAAGTTCACGCAGTCGCGAACGTTCCTTACCGGTGTAGCACCGAGACTCCATCGCAACGGCCAAGTCGTCGGCGCGCCGGAACAGTCGGACAAAGAGCGGAATGAGCACAGGAATCCACGCTCGTGCCCGCGCTGCAGGCCCGCCGCGGTCGAACACCGCTCCGCGGGCCGTCTGAGCGACCACGATCCGCTCGGCCTCCTCGGCGGTGGTGGGAATGAAACGCAGCGCGATCGAGAACATCATGGCGACGTCTTCCACGGGAAATCGCACCACTGACAGCGGCCGCATCAGGGACGACAACGCGTCGGTAAGTGCCACAGGCGAGCTCGTGAGCGTGACCAGAGACGCCCCCAGCATCAGGATGACGATTCTCAGGGCGAGGAATGCGCCGGAGGACAGCCCGGGGATGCTGATCGATACCGGCCCCCACTGCACCAAGGCATCCGGGTCCCGCCAGCTGAATGTGTGTACCACAAGGGTGAACAGCAGCAGCCAGAGCACGGGCCTGAGCCCGCGAACCGCGAGTCGCCACGACACACGCGACAGCCCGATAGCTGCGGCGACCGCACCCGCGACCACGAGCAGTCCCGGCCACCCGCCCACCGAGAACAGAGCGATGGTCAAAGCGAACGTCGCGACGATCTTCACACGTGCATCGAGCCGATGCAGCGCCGAATCGCCCGGAACGAACTGGCCGAAGGGAACCGGCACGCTCACGGCATGACACCGCCCCGAAAAGCAAGCGAACGCGCGGCCTCATGCGGATCGAGGCTGAAGGTATAGCCCGATGCGACCTCACCCACCGCGATACGCTGAGCCTCGAGCACATCTGGGGCTCGCAGGCCCGCGGAAGCGAACAGCTCCGGCGCGGCGATGAGGTCCCCCGCCGGCACCGTGACAAGCGTGCGGCCGGACCCCAGCACCACGACGCGGTCGGCATCTCCCAAGAACTCCTCGGCGCTGTGGCTTACCACCACCACACCCGATCGCTCTCGGGCAGCGAGCAGAAGCAACCGCATCGCACGTCTGCCCGGACCGTCGAGCCCCGCTGTGGGCTCGTCGGCAAGAAGGTAGGCGGGGCCCAAGGCGAGTACCCCAGCCACCGCGACACGCCGCGCCTCGCCGCCCGATAGCGAGAACGGAGAACGCGCACCGAATCTCTCAGGATCGAGCTCGACCGCTAGAAGCGCCTCACGTGCGGCAATGAGCGCCTCATCGCGCGTGGCGCCCATATTCCTGGGCCCGAACGCAACGTCACCGAGCACGGTGTCCGCGAACAGCTGAGTCTCCGGATCCTGAAACACTAAGCCCACCGCACCGCGGGCCGAGGCGGGATCAAGCGGTGAACCGTCGATCGTCGCCCGGCCCTCGTCGGCACTCAGCAGACCTGCTGCGATGCGCAGGAGCGTTGACTTGCCCGAGCCGGTGGCCCCGAGCACAAGCACCAGCTCGCCTCGCGAAACCTCCATCGACACGTGTTCGAGTGCGGGGACGCTGTAGGTGGTCCCCCGAGCATACGTGTAGCTGACATCGCGGAGGCTGAGTGTCACAGTGCCCCCGCGATCTGCGCAGGGGTGGCGGCGTCGTGCGGCACTGCCACTCCGGCGCGGCGCAGTTCCTCAGCGAACTGAAGCAGGGGCGGTAGTTCCAACCCCCACGGCCCCAGCTCACCTACCCTGCCAAGAAGCGCGCTCGGCGCGCCATCGAACACCACCGCACCCTGATGCATGACCAACGCGCGCGCGGCTTGCATCGCCTCCGAGAGGTCGTGTGTGACCTGCAGGACAGCACGACCCGAGGCGGCCACTTCCGCGAGCACGGCCAGAACTTCGAGGCGGCCCAACGGGTCGAGCATCGAGGTGGGCTCGTCGAGCACCAGGTAGCGAGGATCCATCGCAAGGGCACCGGCAATGGCGAGCCGCTGCTTCTGCCCACCTGAGAGCAGGTGCGGCTCTCTGCGCTCCAGCCCGCTGAGCCCCACTGCCTTGAGTGCTTCAGCAACGCGGACGCGAATCTGCGCCCGCGGAAGTCCCAGGTTCTCTGGTCCGAATGCAACGTCGTCCTCAACCGCGGTGGCGACGATCTGGTTATCCGGATTCTGGAAGACGAGACTCACCCGCTCCCTGATCGGCCCTAGAGCGGCCTGGTCAGCAGTGCACATGTCGTCGACGCGCACCGAGCCCGTAGTGGGCAGGAGAAGCCCGTTGATCAGACGCACGAGGGTGGACTTCCCCGATCCGTTGGAGCCTAAGACGGCGACTCGCTCGCCTGGGACAATCTCCAACGAGACGCCGTGAACAGCGGGTTGCTGCTGAGCACCGGCGACGTAACTGAAACTCACGTTCTCGAAACTAATCAGGGCTCGTACCTCTCTGGAAGCTGACCGCCGGTCGCATGCGAAGTGAGGGTCCCCACTGGGGACCCTCACATGGTAACGCTCTGTACCTCGAAGAGGCGGCTGACCACCTAGTCGACCAGCTCCATGATCACCATGGGAGCGGCATCGCCCTTGCGGGGGCCGAGCTTGAGGATGCGGGTGTAACCACCGTCGCGTCCCTCAAAGCGATCCTTCTCCGAGAAGATCTTGGCAACGACTTCCTTGTTGCCCAGAGCCGCAATTGCGAGACGACGCGAATGCACATCGCCCTTCTTGGCCCACGTGATGGTCTTCTCGACCAACGGACGGACCTCTTTCGCACGTGTTTCTGTCGTCTTGATCCGGTCGTGCGCAAGTACCGCAATCGCCAGGCTCTTCAGCATCGCCTTAGTGTGGGATGCATCCGTGCCGAGCTTCCGACCTTTCTTAAGGTGTCTCATCTTAAGCGAACTCCTGTTACTGCTTCAGGTTGAGGCCCATGGACACAAGCTTGTCCTTGACCTCTTCGATGGACTTCGCGCCGAAATTGCGGATGTTGAGCAGATCCTGCTCAGAGCACTCCGTAAGCTGACCGATCGTGTTGACGCCCTGGCGCTTCAGGCAATTGTAGGAGCGGACGGTCAGGTCCAGCTCCTCGATCGGGGTGTCGAGCACGCTCTCGCCCTCATCGACCGCAGCGGCGAAAATGCCTTCCTCAGCAAGAGGAGTGGATGCCTGGTCGACGAAGAGCATCATGTGCTCGTCGATGATGCGACCTGCGCGGGCAACCGCATCACTCGCGTCGAGGGCACCGTTGGTCTCGACCTCAAGGGTGAGCTTGTCATAGTCGGTCCGCTGGCCCACACGCGTGTTCTCCACGACGTAGGTGCACCGGTTGACCGGCGAGAAGAGGGAGTCCACGGTAATCACTCCGATGGGATCCTCCGCCCGTTTGTTGCGGTCGGCCGAAACGTAGCCGCGGCCAACTCCGATGCGAATGCTCATCTCAAGCTTCGCGCCCGCATTCAATGTCGCCACCGCATGCTCCGGATTGACCAGATCGAACTCCGCCGGGACCTTCAGGTCCGCGCCGGTCACAACCGCCGGACCGGTGGCAGACAATGTAGCAACAGCGTCGCCCGCCCCGATCTCAGTATCGCGAAACACAAGCCCCTTCACGTTGAGAACGATGTCCGTGACATCCTCGCGCACGCCCTCGATTGAAGCGAACTCGTGCTGAATGCCCTCGACGCGAATCGAGGTGGCTGCCGCACCCTGCAGCGAAGAGAGCAGCACACGGCGCATGCAGTTGCCCAGCGTGTAGCCAAAGCCACGCTCAAGCGGTTCCACTACGAAACGAGCGATCCGGTCATCGATACGATCGACCGTGACCTGGGGCCTCATGAACTCAGTCATCAAGCAGCCTCCCTGGCTTCTCGGTCCTACTACTTGGAGTACAGCTCGACGATCAGCTGCTCACGAACAGGAGCGTCGATCATCTCGCGTGTCGGCAATGACAGGACCTTGCCCTGCAGCTTCTCGATATCAACCTCGAGCCAGCCAGGAACTTCAATCTTCTCAGACGAGATGAGCGCCGTCTTGATCACCAACAGGTCTTTCGACTTCACGCCAATTGCCACCAGATCCCCGCCGCGAACGCGATACGACGGAATGTTGACGCGGATGCCGTTGACCGTCACGTGGTTGTGACGAACGATCTGGCGTGCCTCATCACGGGACTTGGCGAAACCCAGTCGGTAGACGACATTGTCAAGGCGACTCTCCAGAATGCGGAGCAGGTTCTCGCCCGTGATGCCCTTCTGTCGACTGGCGGTCTCATAGTAGCCACGGAACTGCTTCTCAAGCAGACCGTAGATACGCTTGGTCTTCTGCTTCTCGCGAAGCTGGACTCGATACTCACTATCGCGCGGCCGCTTCTTACCCGCCTGACCAGGCGGGTACGGACGACGCTCAATGGCGCACTTGTCGCCATAGCAGCGGTCACCCTTGAGGAAAAGCTTGATCCCCTCGCGGCGGCACAGGCGGCAATCCGCCCCGGTGTAACGTGCCATCTTGTTCGATTCCCTTCAGGTAAAAGCTAGACCCGGCGGCGCTTGCGCGGCCGGCAGCCGTTGTGCGGAACAGGGGTGCAGTCCTGGATGGCCGAGATCTCCAGTCCAGCGGCCTGCAAAGAACGAACAGCGGTCTCACGACCGGAGCCCGGACCCTTGACGAACACGGCAACCTTACGGAGTCCGTGCTCCTGAGCCATCTTCGCAGCGGCCTCGGCGGCCATCTGCGCAGCGAAGGGTGTAGACTTCCGCGAGCCTTTGAAGCCCACGGTGCCTGCGCTCTGCCAGGAGATCACGTTGCCCGAGGGGTCGGTGATAGTCACAATCGTGTTGTTGAACGTGCTCTTGATATGCGCCTGGCCGACTGCGATGTTCTTACGCTCGCTGCGCTTGAGGCGTGTGCGTACGTTCTTCTTCTTAGCGGCCATGCTTACTTGCCCTTCTTCTTAGCGCCGATCTGGCGACGCGGACCCTTGCGGGTGCGTGCGTTGGTATGAGTGCGCTGGCCGCGGACCGGTAGGCCCTTGCGGTGGCGCAGGCCGCGGTAGCAGCCTATCTCCATCAGACGCTTGATGTTCTGTGCGACTTCACGACGAAGGTCACCCTCGACCTTGAGGTTCTTGTCGATGAACTCGCGCAGACGGACGACCTCTTCTTCCGTGAGGTCGCGTACGCGTGTGTCGGGGTTGATCCCGGAATCACGCAGAATACGCTGGCTGGTCGTAAGACCGATGCCGAGTATGTAGGTCAGGCCGATTTCGACGCGCTTCTCGCGCGGCAGATCGACACCTGCGATTCGGGCCACTCGTGCTCCCTCCTAGCCCTGGCGCTGCTTATGGCGCGGATTCTCGCAGATAACGAGAACTCGGCCATGGCGCCGGATCACCTTGCACTTATCACACATCTTCTTGACGGAAGGACGTACCTTCATCTTCTCGTCTTCCTTTCGCGATTCACATCTATGTACACGCCCAGCCGCAGGCATTGGTTTTCGTACGTGGTGGACACGAGCACACACGGCGCCGGGAGTGCCCACTACCCGGTACCCAGAGCACTCTACTTGTAGCGGTAGGTGATTCTTCCCCGACTCAGATCATAGGGCGACAGCTCAACGACGACCTTGTCTCCAGGCAGAATACGGATGTAGTGCATACGCATCTTGCCCGAGATATGAGCAAGCACCTTGTGACCATTCTCCAGCTCCACGCGAAACATCGCGTTGGGCAGAGGCTCGGTCACCGTGCCTTCAAGCTCAATTGCATCGTCCTTCTTTGTCACTCTATGTTTACTCCTTGGAAGGCCTGAATCCGCAAGTGAATATGGTATCTCAGCTGAGGTCCCGAGTCCACACATTTCTTCTGGGCGTGGCTGAGCTCTGTTCTCTACGGCTCAACGGTGAGAACGAGCGGACCGTCCTCGGTAATCGCTACCGTGTGCTCGAAGTGGGCCGAGATCGACCCATCACGTGTCACCACGGTCCACCCGTCCGACAACGCATCAACCTCGTGGCTGCCGGCATTGATCATGGGTTCGATCGCGAGCACCATACCAATTTCCAGGCGTGGGCCGGTCCCGGGCGTACCATAGTTGGGAACATTCGGATCCTCGTGCATCGCCCTGCCTATGCCATGTCCGACGTACTCGCGGACGACTCCAAACCCGTCTCTCTCTGCAACATGCTGAACCGCTGCACCGATGTCGTAGAGTCGCTTTCCTTTGGTGCACTGCTCGATGCCTGCACCGAGCGACGCTTCCGTCACATCGAGAAGACGACGCGCCAGGTCCGAGATGCGCCCCACTCCGAACGTGGCGGCATTGTCTCCGTAGTAACCGTTGATGACCGCACCCACATCGACTGATATCACATCGCCCTCACGCAGGGCGATGCTGTCCGAGGGAATCCCGTGAACAACCTGGGAGTTCAGGGATGTGCACAAGGTCGCAGGGAACCCGTGATAGCCCTTGAAGGCCGGGACACCACCGTCATCCCTGATCGCCGCCTCTGCGATCGCATCAAGCTCGAGTGTGGTCACGCCAGGCCCAATCGCCTCGCCCACAAGACGGAGAGCCCGTGCGCTGATGCGCCCGGCCTCTCTCATCGTTTGTATCTCCATCGCCGACTTGCGAACGATCACGTCTTGACTACGCCTCCAGCGCGACCCGGACATCAGCCCAAACCGCTTCGACTGGGCGATCGCCGTCAATCTGGTGAAGGATCCCCTTGGCGCTGTAATAGTCGATGAGCGGCGCTGTCGACTTCTCATAGACGTCCAGACGGTTACGTACCGTGGCCTCATTGTCGTCATCCCGCTGGTAGAGCGCACCGCCACACACAGTACAGCTGAGTCCTTCAGAGACGCTCGTGATGCGCCCGCACTGTCGACAGGAGCGACGAGCGGTCAGACGCCTGACGATCACCTCGGGATCGACGAGGACCGCGACCGCCGTGTCGATCTTCTTGCCGACAGAAGCGAGCTCGGTATCAAGCACCTCGGCCTGCGCCTTGGTCCGGGGGAAACCATCGAGAATGAAGCCCTTGCCAGTGTCCGGTTGGGAAAGACGTTCCTTCACAAGGCCCACAACGATCGAGTCGGGAACCAGTTCTCCGGCATCCATGAAACGCTTCGCCTCAAGTCCCAGTAGAGAGCCGTTGGTCACAGCGGCGCGTAGAATGTCACCTGTCGAGATGTGCGGCAGCCCATAGACCTCAATAATGTTGGCGGCCTGCGTTCCCTTGCCGGCTCCAGGCGCGCCGAGCAGCACGATGTTCATGAACCCCACTCCCCTTCCTGCTGTCCCTACTTGAAGAAGCCGTCATAGTGTCGCATCTTCAGCTGGCTCTCGATCTGAGTCATGGTCTCGAGAGCGACACCCACCATGATGAGGATCGATGTGCCGCCGAACTGCTGGACCAGAGTGTTCTGAGTAGCACTGAAGATGATGGACGGCACGACCGCGATTGCTCCTAGGAACAGGGCACCCGGCAGTGTGATGCGATTCAGAACGTTCTCGATGTAGCGCACCGTAGTGGAGCCGGGGCGCACACCGGGGATGAACCCGCCGTTCTTGCGCAGGTTGTCCGACAGATCGATCGGGTTGAAGACGAGCGACGTGTAGAAGTAGGTGAAGAACACGATCAGGATGAATTCAAGCGTCCAGTTGACCGGCCCCTTCGCCAATGACGCCGCAGTCTGCGTCAACCACGTCGGAGGGTTGGGAACCAGTTGGCTCAACTGGAGGGGGAAGAACAGAATCGCCGAGGCGAAGATGATCGGTACCACGTTCGCGCCGTTGATCTTGAGCGGTATGTAGGTCCCGCTGCCTCCGTACACACGCCGTCCGATGACTCTCTTCGCGTACTGGACGGGGATGCGACGTTGCGCACGCTCCATGTAGACGATAGCCGCGATGATGAACACCACGATGACAACCATGAGCACTGTGAAGAGGCCGCTTCCGAACTGCACCGATTGCACGATGGCAACGGGGAATCGGGACACGATGCTCGCGAAGATGAGCAAGGACATGCCGTTGCCGATGCCGCGCTGCGTGATCAGCTCACCGAACCACATGATGAGCGCGGTACCAGCGACCAACGATATCAGTATGACCAAGCTCGTGAACCAGACCGGCGGAAGGCCGGGGCCCGTCGTGGGCAGAGCGCCCGGAAAGCTCCTGAAGACCGTGAGGAGCCCGAGTGCCGAGAGCGTTCCAATACCCAACGTCAGGTACCGCGTGACCTGCGTGATCTTGCGCTGCCCTGACTCGCCCTCCTTGGCCCAACGTTCGACCTGGGGAATCACACCCTGGAGCAGCTGCATGATGATCGATGCCGTGATGTAGGGCATGATGCCCAGCGAGAACACCGCGAACTGCTCGAGCGCCCCTCCCGAGAACAGGCTCAGGAGGTTCAATGCGGCAGTGTCCTGCACCTGGCTTTGAACCACTGCAGTGTTGACTCCAGGAACGGGGATGAACGACCCCACCCGATAGAGCGCGATGATTCCCAAAGTGAACAAGATCTTTCGGCGAAGCTCAGGTACGCGAAACGCGTTCGCAATCGCTGCTAGCACGGCGTCTCTACCGTCCCTCCTGCGGCCTCGATCTTGGCCTTGGCCGGACCGGACACCTTGTCGACCTTCACCTCGAGCTTCTTGGTCAGCTCACCGTCACCGAGAACTTTGACCAGCTCGGCGGCTGACTTGATGACGCCCTTTTCGACAAGCGATTCGTTGGAGACAAGCTCGCCGTCCGCGTAGAGGCCATCGAGGCGAGATACGTTGACCACCGAGTACTCGACCCGGTTGCGGTTTGTGAAGCCCGGGAGTTTAGGCATCCGCATGTGCAGCGGGTTCTGACCACCCTCAAACCCAGGGCCCTTGCCTCCACCAGCGCGAGAGAGCTGTCCGTTGTCACCTCGACCGGCAGTACTACCGTGACCGCTACCGTTACCGCGGCCGACGCGCTTGCGGTTCTTACGCGAACCGGGGGCGGGGAATAGATCGTGAATCTGCATGCTGTCTGGCTCCTTCATGTTCGCTACCGACGGTTCCCCGTCGTTGCCGGCCGCTCGCCGCCGACTGACTTGACAACAACATCTCGGCATCGTATCAGAAGCCGATGGCCCGACGCGCCTGCGTCGGGCCGAATATCTTGAATCAGCTGCGCCTAGATTTCCTCGACCTCGACAAGATGCTTGACCTTGAAGATCATCCCGCGGACGGCCGGGTTATCGACCTGTTCGACTGAATGCCGGATTCGTTTCAATCCAAGTGCCCTAAGCGTCGCGCCCTGATCGCCGGGGCAGCTGATGCTGCTTCTGACCTGCGTCACCCTAAGTGTCTTGGCCGGTGCTTTCTTCTTCGGCATGACCTACTCCTCCCAGCCGTAGATCTGGGCGACTGACTTGCCGCGGCGACGAGCGACCTCTTCGGCGCTGGAGAGCGACTTGAGGCCCTGCGCGGCAGCCTTCACCATGTTCAGTGCGTTGTCAGTGCCGAGCGACTTGCTCAGCACATCATGAATGCCGCAGAGCTCGAGCAGCGCGCGCACCGGTCCACCTGCGATGATTCCGGTACCGGGCGCAGCCGGCTTGAGCATGACGCGGCCGGCGCCAAAGACGCCGTAGATCTCGTGCGGGATGGTCCCGTTAATCACAGGAACCTTGAACATGTTCTTCTTGGCGTCCTCGATGCCCTTCTTGATGGCGACCGGGACCTCCTGCGACTTGCCCATACCAACACCGACGTTTCCAGCACCGTCGCCCACGACCACCAGCGCGGTCAGCGCGAAACGCCGACCACCCTTGACGACCTTGGAGACTCGGTTGATATAGACAACCTTCTCCTGGAGCTCCGACACCGGGGCTTCCCTGCGTGCCATACCTTCCTCCCTAGAACTTGAGGCCGGCGCTACGAGCACCGTCTGCCAGAGCTTTGACCCGACCGTGATACAGGCGGCCACCGCGGTCGAAGATGACCTCAGTGATGCCGGCCTCGAGCGCCCGTCGTCCCAGAGCCTCACCAACAACCTTGGCGGCGTCGATATTCGCTCCGGACTTCAATGACGCTTTCGTCTCAGCGTCCAGGCTCGACGCCGAGACGACCGTGAGGCCGTTCTTGTCGTCGATGACCTGGGCGTAGATATGTGCATTGGTGCGGTTGACGCACAGGCGCGGACGCTCGGGCGTCCCGCTGACCTTACCGCGGACACGGCGGTGGCGGCGGGTGAGCGCTGCCTGCTTCGCCTTAAGCTTGTCCATGAACTCGATCTCCTCGTTTCACACGGCCCTTACCGGGCCGAACAGACTCGCGTTACTTGGCAGCCTTGCCGAGCTTGCGACGGACATACTCGCCCTCATAACGCACACCCTTGCCCTTGTAGGGCTCAGGCTTGCGCCAGGCACGGATCTCGGCGGCCACTTGACCGACGCGCTGCTTGTCGATTCCACTGACCGTGATCTTGGTTGGCGCGGGAACCTCGAACGTGATTCCTGGCTCGGGCTTCACAACCACCGGGTGGCTGAAGCCCAAGGCGAGCTCAAGATCCGAACCCTTCAAAACCGCTCGGTAACCAACACCGACGATCTCAAGGTTCTTTGAATAGCCATCAGAGACACCGATCACCATATTGGCGATGAGTGTTCGGGTGAGTCCGTGCAGCGAACGAGCCTCACGACCGTCATCAGGACGGGTCACCACAACGGCACCCTCGTCCATCGAGATGGTGAGCACGTCAGTGAAGCTCTGCTCAAGCTGGCCCTTGGGACCCTTGACGCTGACGGTCGAACCATCGATCTTGACTTCTACCCCGGACGGAACCGGGATGGGCTGCTTGCCGATACGTGACACGGCTTTCGCTCCTTTCCTTGGTCCGGGTCTTACCAGACGTATGCGATGACTTCGCCACCGACGCCCGCTTTGCGGGCGGCGCGCTCGGTCATCACACCGGCTGATGTGGATATGACGGCGATGCCTAGTCCGCCCAGGACGCGAGGGAGCTCGTCCTTCTTGGCGTAGACGCGCAGACCGGGCTTGCTGATGCGGCGCAGGCCGGTGATCGTGCGCTCTTTGCGCGGACCGTACTTCAAAGTGACCTCAAGCGAGTCCTGAGGGGAGCCCTCAAGAACCTGATAGTCGATGATGTAGCCCTCTTGCTTGAGAATACGAGCGATCTCGACGAGCTTCTTGCTCGACGGCATCGTCGTGCTCGCCTTGTACGCCGAGTTGGCGTTACGGATACGCGTCAGCATATCGGCGATCGGATCGGTCATGCTCATGTGTTCCTCCTATGGTCCGGGATGAGCCCTGTCCGCGGTTCGTGTCCGCCCGTGGCGATCACGCCAGTCCGGATGGGTCTCTCCAAGCGTGCGACGAAAATGATTTACCAGCTCGCCTTGCGCACGCCGGGGAGTTCGCCTCGGAGAGCCAGCTCCCGCACGCAGATACGGCACAGACCAAACTTGCGGTAGAACGCCCGCGGCCTGCCGCAACGACTGCAGCGGTTGTGCTGGCGTACGTCAAACTTCGGTGTACGCTTCGCCTTGGCGATCATCGACTTCTTAGCCACTTCCAACCTCCATTTCGCGGCGGGTCGCATCTCCCGCCGAGGGGTACTTCGCTACTTCTTGAAAGGGAAACCAAAAGCGTCGAGCAATGCCCTGGCCTCCGCGTCTGACTTCGCACTGGTGACAAAGGTGATGTCCATACCGCGCGTACGGTCCACCCTGTCGTAGTCGACCTCGGGGAAGATCAGCTGCTCGGTAACGCCCATCGAGTAGTTTCCTCGGCCGTCGAAACTCTTCGCAGACAGGCCCCGGAAGTCACGGATACGGGGTATGGCGGCTGCGACGAGCCGGTCGAAGAACTCCCACATACGATCCCCGCGAAGCGTGACCTTCGCGCCGATCGGCATACCCTGGCGGATCTTGAAGCTAGCAATCGACTTACGAGCGCGCGTCGTCATCGGCTGCTGACCGGTGATGATGCGCATGTCTTCAATGGCGGCGTCGAGCTGCTTGATGTCCTGAACCGCCGCGCCCACGCCCATGTTGACAACGATCTTCTCCAGACGCGGAATCTCGTTGACGTTGGCGTACTCGAGCTGCTCCTTGAGTGCCGGAACAACCTCGCTCCAGTACTTCTCTTTCAGTCTTGGTGCCATGGTGCGTCTATCCTCCATCTTGGGGTTCTCAGTGCAGGATTTCTGACCCTACACCTCCGCGCGCGTGCCGCGGAGCCGGTTTCACCGACTACTTGTCGATGTCGTTTTCGCACTTCTTGCAGACCCGAACTGCCGTACCTTCGATACGCTTGCGGCCCACGCGGGTCGCCTGCGAGCAGCTCGGGCAGACCAGCATCACGTTACTGACGTGAATCGGAGCCTCGATCTCGAGGATTCCGCCTTTGGGCTGGCGCTGAGTCGGCTTGGTCGCCTTCTTGACCATGTTGATACGCTCGACAATGACGCGAGACTTGTACGGCAAGGTCGCGATGACCTTGGCCTCCTTGCCCTTGTCCTTGCCGGCGATGACCCTGACCTTATCGCCCGTGCGGATGCCCAGTTTAGTCATGTCATTCCTCCTAGAGCACTTCGGGCGCGAGCGAGACGATCTTCATGTACTTGCGGTCGCGAAGCTCGCGCGCCACAGGGCCGAAGATACGCGTTCCGCGCGGGTTGCCCGCTGCGTCGATGATGACGGCGGCATTGTCATCGAATCTGATGTAGCTGCCGTCAGCACGACGGACTTCCTTCTTGCAGCGAACCACTACCGCACGCACGACGTCGCCCTTCTTGACCGCACCGTTGGGAATCGCTTCCTTGACGGCGCAGACGATGACATCGCCGACGTACGCATAGCGTCGCTTGGAACCGCCGAGAACCTTGATACACGCAACCTTGCGGGCACCTGAGTTGTCGGCGACCTTGAGCCGGGTTTCTGCCTGGATCATCTACAAACCCTCCATTGACTTCCGGTCCGTGAGCGGTGCGCGGTCAATTGAGCGCACATCTTCGTCCGGCGAACCTACTTGGCTTTCTCGACGATCTCAACAAGACGCCACCGCTTCAGCTTGGAAAGCGGGCGGGTCTCCATGACGACCACGGTGTCACCGACACCGCAGATGTTCTCCTCGTCGTGAGCATGCAACTTCTTGGACATGGTGATCATCTTGCCGTAGAGCGCATGCTTCTTGCGCTCTTCGATTCTGACCACGCAGGTCTTGTCGCCGGCAGTGGAGACCACGATGCCCTGGCGGGACTTGCGACGGTTACGATCGGTACTCATACCTTCTCCTCCACCTACGACGCGGCCGCGTCACGCTGAGCGGCGATTGCGCGAGCGCGCAGCTCTGTGTGCAAACGCGCGATGTCCTTCTTGACCACAGCGATCGTCCCTGTGTTGTCCAGCTGCCCCGTCGCGAGACGGAACCTCAGGTTGAACAGTTCTGCGCGAGTGGCCTTCAGCTTGGCTGCGAGCTCAGTGTCATTGAGCTCGCGAATCTCGGTTGTCTTCATCTACGCCTCCCCGCCGCTCTCGGCACGGGTCACGAACTTGCACCTGATAGGAAGCTTGTGTGCCGCGAGACGCATGGCCTCTTTGGCAACTTCCTCTGACACGCCGGCCACCTCGAACATCACGCGGCCGGGCTTCACTACCGCAACCCACTTCTCGGGGTTGCCTTTGCCAGAACCCATGCGGGTTTCCGCAGGCTTCTGGGTAACCGGCTTGTCTGGAAAGATATTGATCCAGACCTTACCGCCACGCTTCATGTAACGAGTCATCGCGACACGAGCAGCTTCGATCTGTCGGTTGGTGATCCATGCCGGCTCGAGGGCCTTGAGGCCATACTCGCCGAAGTGAACCTGGGTACCGCCCTTGGCATTACCCTTCCAGTTGCTACCGCGCTGTACCTTGCGATGCTTCACGCGCTTGGGCAGCAGCATTAGCGCCTCCCTTCATTGCGACCCTCACGACGAGGACGCGGCGCGCGCGTACCCTCGATCGCAGGGTTGGGAGCCTGCTGTCCAGGCAGGACCTCACCGTGATAGACCCATACCTTGATACCTATAGCACCCATAGTCGTGCGCGCTGTGGCTGTGCCGTAATCGATCTTGGCGCGCAGGGTATGGAGGGGCACACGACCCTCGCGATACCACTCACGACGGCCCATCTCAGCGCCGCCCAGTCGGCCGGAGCACTGAACACGGATGCCCAGAGCGCCGCTCTTCATCGCGGACGCAACCGCCTTGCGCATAGCTCGGCGGAACGCCACACGACCCACGAGCTGTTCGCCCACAGACTGGGCGATGAGCGTGGCATCAAGCTCGGGACGCTTGATCTCGATGATATTGACCGAGACACTACCGCCGGCGATCTTCTCGAGCTCCTTGCGAAGCACGTCGACCTCAGCGCCCTTCTTGCCGATGACGATGCCAGGACGAGCGGTCCAAAGCTCGATGGCGGTCTTGTCACCCTTGCGCTCGATCTCGATGCGCGATACAGCTGCGCGGCGAAGACGTGCTTCAAGGAAGCGGCGAATCTTGACGTCGTTCTCAAGCGTCTTGGCGTAGTCCTTACCGGCATACCAGCGGGAGCGCCAGTTCTCGGTGATGCCTAGACGCAGGCCGATCGGATAGACCTTCTGTCCCATACGGCTCCTACGCCTCCTCTCGCGACGTGACGACCACGGTAATGTGGCTCGTGCGTTTGTTGATGCGGAATGCCCGGCCCATGGCTCGGGGCTGGATCCGCTTCAGGGTCGGGCCCTCGTCCACAAACGTGGCGCCAACTACCAGGTTGTCCGCGTTCAAATGCAGGTTGTGCTGCGCGTTGGCAACAGCGCTGTTGAGGGTCTTCTCGACGATCTCTGCGGCCGCGCGGGGCGAGAACTTGAGGATGGTAAGTGCTTCATCGACGGACTTGCCGCGGATGAGGTCCACCACCAGGCGCGCCTTGCGTGGGCTCACACGCTGGTAACGTGCTACTGCTCTGGCTTCCATCTCCTACCTCTTGCCCTTCTTGTCGGCGGCGTGCCCGCGGAAGGTCCGCGTCGGCGAGAACTCGCCGAGCTTGTGACCGACCATCGACTCGGTGCAATAGACCGGAACGTGCTTGCGGCCGTCATGCACTGCGATCGTATGCCCGACCATCTCGGGAAAGATGGTCGACGAGCGGGACCAGGTCTTGATGACCTTCTTCTCGTTAGCCTCGTTCATCGCGTGAATGCGCTCGAGGAGACGAGGCTGGACGAACGGACCTTTCTTCAAGCTTCTGCTCATCTGCTACTGACCTCCTTTTCGCTACTTCTTGCGACGACGGATGATGAGACGGCTGGATGCCTTCTTCTTGCTGCGGGTGCGATGGCCCTTGGTAGGAACGCCCCACGGGGTGACCGGGTGGCGACCTGCCGACTTGTTCTTGCCCTCGCCACCACCATGCGGGTGATCGACCGGGTTCATGGCTGTACCACGTACCGTCGGCCGCTTGCCGGCCCAACGATTGCGACCCGCCTTACCGATGCTGATGTTGCTGTGGTCCGAGTTGCCAACCTCGCCGATGGTCGCTCGGCACGTGATCAGCACACGACGCATCTCGGAACTCGGCATGCGCAGGATTGCGTAGCCGCTTTCCTTGCCCATGAGCTGGATGGACGTGCCGGCCGAACGAGCCAACGCGGCGCCCCTACCAGGCTGCAGCTCAACTGCGTGAACCACCGTACCCACAGGGATGTCCGAAAGCGGCAGGGAGTTGCCCGGCTTGATATCGGCGCCAGAACCGTTGACGACGGTGTCGCCAACCTTGAGGCCCTTGGGGCACAGGATGTAGCGCTTCTCACCGTCGGCGTAGTGCAGCAACGCAATACGTGCCGACCGGTTCGGGTCATATTCGATTGTCGCGACCTTCGCGGGAACCACGTCCTTGTTCCGCTTGAAGTCGATCACACGATACTGGCGCTTGTGGCCACCACCCTGGTGACGCGTCGTGATGCGCCCGTTGTTGTTGCGACCACCCTTCTTGGGCAGCGGCTCAACCAGTGACTTCTCGGGCGTGCTCCGCGTGATCTCGGCAAAGTCCGAGACCGACTGGAAGCGACGCCCAGGCGAAGTCGGCTTGTACTTCTTGAGTCCCATCTCAACTCCTTCCGTCCGATCGCCCGCGCCGTCTGGGACAAACGCGACGCTGACTCCGGACTACCACGGTGCCGGGCGGCTCCATATGTGGAAGGAACCCAGCACCCTCACGGCCCTCATTGGGCCAACGAACCTACATCGTCGGGAAGATATCGAGCTTGTCGCCCGCCTTGAGCTTCACAACAGCTTTCTTCCAATCGCGCGTCTTGCCCTTCGCTTGGCGCACACGACGCGGCTTGCCGGTGACATTCATAGTGTTCACGTCAGTGACGGTCACATCAAAGATGTCGGAAATCGCCTGGGCGATCTGGGTCTTGTTTGAGCTCTTGGCGACCTCGAACGTGTAACGGTTCTGCTCGATCATCGAGTAGGACTTCTCCGAGATGATCGGACGGATGATGATATCGCGAGGATCGTACATTAGGACAGCACCCCCTCGAGCCAGGTCAGGGCCGGCTTCGTGAAGAGCACGGCGGTGTTGTCAACGAGATCGTACGTGTTCGCCTCTGATGCCGTGATCACACGTACTCGCGGCAGGTTTCTGAAGGACAGCATCGCGTTGATGTCGTCGTTCTCCACGACGATGGTGACGCGGCCCGTGATCCCAAGAGTCTTGAGAGTCGCGGCGGCCGACTTGGTCGCGGGCCTGTCAAACGAGAACCCATCGACCACAACGAGCGCCTCATCAGCAAGCTTGGCCGACAGCGCAGAACGCATGGCGAGCTTCACGACTTTGTTCGGAACCTTGAATGCGTAGCTGCGCGGGTGCGGACCGAATACGGCTCCGCCGCCCTTCCACTGCGGTGCACGCGTCGTACCCTGGCGGGCACGGCCGGTGCCCTTCTGGCGCCATGGCTTCTTGCCGCCGCCCGATACCATTCCGCGGGTCTTGCTACCGTGGGTTCCCGAGCGGCGCGCAGCCATCTGGCTACGCACTACCTGGTGTACCACGAAGGTGTTCGGCTCGATGCCGAAGACGTCGTCGGCAAGCTCGGCGGTGCCGACCTTCTTGCCTTGTCCGTCCTTGATCTCGATGCTTGCCATCTTCTCTACTCCCTAAAGGTTGTCACCGGCGAAGCGCACTACGCCATACGAATGGTCAGCAGCGCACCTTTGCCACCGGGCACAGCGCCCTTGACGATCAGCAGGTTCTGCTCGGAATCGATCTTCACCACGTCGAGGTTGCGAACTGTGACAACCTCAGAGCCCATATGGCCCGGCATCTTCTTGCCCTTGAAGACGCGCGAAGGAGTCGCGCACTGTCCAACCGACCCGGGGACACGGTGCGAATGCGAACCGTGGCCACCGGGACCGCCCTTGAAGTTGTGACGCTTCATGACGCCGGCGAAGCCCTTGCCCTTGCTTACTCCCGTGACGTGCACGGACTTGGCTTCGGCAAACGCGTCGACAGAGATCGTCGAACCTACTTTGAAGCTGTCGTCCTCTCCCACCCGAACCTCGGTGAGATAGCGCTTCGGCTCGACACGGGCTTTATCGAAGTGGCCCTTCATCGGCTTGTTGACCTTGCGCTCGGCGATGTCGCCGAACCCGATCTGGATGGCACGATAGCCATCGGTCTTGTCCGTCTTGACCTGGGTCACGACGCACGGTCCCGCTTCGATGACGGTGACCGGAAGGAGACGATCGTCCTCGCTCCACACCTGCGTCATCCCCAGCTTGCGGCCAAGGATAGTGGTTACCATTCGTCCGTCCTTACCTCAGGCGGTCGTGGGACTCTTCGGGCGCCCGATGGCACCGTCCCCAGAGGACCGCAGTTTCACGCTGCTCCGCTCGTGAGCGCAGACCAGCGACTATACCAGAGTCAGAGCTTGATTTCGATATCAACACCGGCCGGAAGATCCAGCCTCATCAGCGAATCGACCGTCTTAGCGGTGGGCTCCAGAATATCGATCAGACGCTTGTGAGTCCGCATCTCGAACTGCTCGCGGCTGTCCTTGTTGACGTGCGGCGAGCGAATCACGCAGTAGAGGCTGCGATCCGTAGGCAGCGGGATAGGACCGCACACCTTTGCGCCGGTCTTCTGCGCCGTGTCCACGATCAACTTGGTCGACTGATCGACAATCTCGTGATCGTAGCCCTTGAGGCGGATTCTGATCTTCTGGTTCGCCAACTCTTTCACCCTCCGTCATCCGGGACCAGGCCTTATCGCCTAGGCACACCGGCCGTTGATGTCCTAGGCGTTGCCGCCGACCTTGCTGACAATCTCCTCGGCTACCGACTTCGGCACCTGTTCGTACGCTTTGAACTGCATGCTGTAGACTGCGCGACCCTGCGTCTTGCTCCGCAAGTCGGTCGAGTACCCGAACATCTCGGACAGCGGCACCTTCGCGCGAATGACCTGCGCGTTGCCGCGCGGCTCCATCTTGTCGATGTGACCGCGGCGTCGGTTGAGGTCGCCGATGACATCACCCATGAAGTCCTCGGGAGTAACGACCTCGACATCCATCATCGGCTCGAGAAGAACCGGCGAGGATTTGCGGAGCCCCTCCTTGATCGCCATCGAGCCGGCGATCTTGAAGGCCATCTCAGACGAGTCGACTTCGTGATACGAACCATCGACAAGCTCGACTTTGACGTCGACCACCGGGAACCCGGCGAGTACGCCGGACGTGATGGCCTCCTGAATCCCCTTGTCAACCGAAGGTACGTACTCCTTGGGTATCGACCCGCCGACGATCTTGCTCTTGAACTCGTAGCCGGCACCCGGCTCCTGTGGGATGACATTGATGACCACGTGGCCGTACTGGCCGCGACCGCCGGACTGGCGGGCGAACTTCATATCGACGTTGTTGACTGTCTTGCCGGCTGTCTCACGATAAGCGACTTGCGGCTTGCCTACGTTCGCCTCCACCTTGAACTCGCGGAGCAGTCTATCGACGATGACCTCGAGGTGGAGCTCGCCCATGCCGGCGATGATGGTCTGGCCGGTCTCGGTGTCGGTGCGAACCCGGAACGTCGGGTCCTCCTCGGCGAGCTTGGCGAGACCATGGCCCAGCTTGTCCTGCTCGGCCTTGGTCTTTGGCTCGATTGCGATGTCGATGACCGGATCAGGGAAGACCATCGACTCAAGGAGCACCGGCGCGTCCTCAGAGCACAGTGTGTCACCGGTCGTGGTGTTCTTGAGGCCGACCGCAGCGACGATGTCGCCGGCAATCGCGATGTCGATGTCCTCGCGGTGATTCGCGTGCATCTGCAACAGACGCCCGATGCGCTCCTTGTGACCCTTTGTGCTGTTGAGCACGTAGGACCCGGAGTTCAACGAACCCGAATACACGCGGAAGTAGGTCAGCTTGCCCACGAACGGATCGGTCATGACCTTGAACGCAAGTGCCGCGAACGGCGCCTTGGGGTCGGCGGGACGCTCGACCTGCTCGTCCGTTTTGAGGTCGATACCCTTGATCGCGGCGATGTCGAGCGGAGAAGGCAGGAAGTCTATGACCGCGTCGAGCAGGGGCTGTACACCCTTGTTCTTGAAGGAGGCACCGCAGACGACCGGAATACACACATTGGCGATGCAGGACTTCCGCAGTCCGGCCTTGATCTCGTCGATCGTCAGTGCCTCATCCTCAAGGAACTTCATCATGAGTCCGTCATCGAGTTCCGATGCGGCTTCAATCATCTCGTGTCGATACATCTCGGCATCGTCTTTGAGCGCGTCGGGAATCTCGCCGATCGTGGGATTGATGCCGTTGTCGTCCTCATTGAAGAAGACCGCGTTCATCTCCAAGAGATCGACGAGGCCAATGAACTTGTCCTCCGCGCCGATAGGCAGCTGGATGGGCACGGCTCGAGCATTGAGCCGGTCCTTCATCATCTGCAGGACGTTGTAGAAGTCCGCACCCGAGCGATCCATCTTGTTGATGTACGCCATTCGCGGAACGCCGTACGTGTCCGCCTGACGCCAGACGGTCTCGGACTGCGGCTCCACGCCTCCGACGGCGCAGAACACCGCGCACGCACCGTCAAGCACGCGCAGGGAGCGCTCGACCTCGACGGTGAAGTCCACGTGTCCGGGCGTATCGATAATCTGGATACGGTGGTCCTTCCAAAACGACGTCGTCGCAGCAGACGTGATAGTGATGCCGCGCTCCTGCTCCTGGACCATCCAGTCCATGGTCGCAGCGCCGTCGTGGACCTCGCCGATCTTATGAGTCTTGCCGGTGTAGAAGAGGATGCGCTCGGTCGTCGTCGTCTTGCCGGCGTCGATGTGCGCCATGATTCCGATGTTACGCGTCTTCTCCAGGGGATACTGCTTGGCCATCTCTGTTCTCAGACCTCTGTCTCTTGTCGGTACCGGCCGGAACTACCAGCGGTAGTGCGAGAATGCACGGTTGGACTCGGCCATCTTGAACAGGTCCTCGCGCTTCTTGACCGAGGAGCCTGTGCCGTTGGCGGCATCCATGATCTCGCCGGCGAGGCGCTCGGCCATGGTCTTCTCGCGACGCTTGCGCGAGAAACCAACAATCCAGCGAATTGCCAGCGTGGTCGAACGGCGGGAGTTGACCTCGATCGGCACCTGGTAGGTGGCGCCGCCGACGCGCTTGGGCCGCACCTCGAGGGTGGGGCGCACGTTGTCCATAGCCTTCTTGAACACCGAGAGCGGATCCGTGGCGGTCTTGACCTCAATCTGGTCAAAGGCACCATAGACGATGCGCTCCGCCGTGGACTTCTTGCCGTCGAGCAGCACCTTGTTGGTGAGCTGCGTGACGAGTCTGTTGTTATAGATGGCGTCCGGCGCTACTTCACGACGGACAGCTGCTGCGCGCCTGGGCATATCTTGTCTCCTCTGTTCCTGTTCACCTAAGCCGCATCAGCTGCGGCGTTCCGCGCCGTCTGCTGGATGCGGCGCGCGCGAATCGAGCTACGCGCTTCGCGCGTGTCTCGATGCGCGCTACTTGGGCTTCTTGGCGCCGTAACGTGAACGAGCCTGGCTACGGTTGTTCACGGCCGCACAGTCGAGCGCGGCTCGAATGACCTTATAGCGCACACCGGGAAGGTCCTTCACACGGCCACCGCGCACGAGCACGATCGAGTGCTCCTGCAGGTTGTGCCCGATCCCGGGAATATAGGCCGTGACCTCCATCTGGTTGGTCAGGCGAACACGGCAGACCTTACGGAGCGCAGAGTTCGGCTTCTTAGGCGTGGTCGTGTAGACACGGGTGCAGACGCCCCGCTTCTGCGGATTGCCTTTGAGCGCCGGCGTCTTGCTCTTGTCGGCGACCTGCTTGCGGCCCTTGCGGACCAGCTGGTTGATAGTAGGCAACGATCTACTCCTTCTTCCGTCATAGCTACCAGCCCGAATATGCGCGTGCGCCTACCCGAGCATGAAGTCACAAGGTCGCACTCTAGCAATCGCGGCGACCTATGTCAAACGCCACGCACCCGGGCGTATCTACCCCTCCCGGCCAGTGCCCCTACCTACCCAGGCACGGCACCCCGCCTGGGACTCAGGCGGGGTGCCGGTAGATCCATCTAGGAGCTACGCCATCACGTTGATGTCGTGAGCACCCAGTCCCGCGCGAACCTCTTCGACTGCCTTCTGCCCGATACCAGGCAATGCCAGCAGCTGATCCTCGGTACGGCCCTTAAGGTCTGCCACGGTCGCGACTCCGGCCTCGGCAAACTTGTTGACCCAGCGAGCGGACACACCGATGTCGGTGAGTGTCACCGTTTCCAGATCGCCCGACAAAGCGACGGTCTCAGACGGCGCTGCATCCAGCACCTCGACCTCCACCGCCTCGTCAAAGGCACCCAGCAGCGGCTCAGCGTTCGGATCGAAGGTCATGTTCGCGAATGCGGAGACGTCGATGTCGGCCGCGTCGTCCAAGTCGAAGTCCCCGAACACGTTCTCGAGGTCGGCCTCGGACAGCGCTCCCGGCTCCGGACGCACGGGCAGCAGCGCCTCGATCTCCTTGAGTTCCTCAGGTGCCCAGTCAGGCAGAGGCCCTTCGACCGATGCTTCGGACTCGATGCTCTGGCCGCGATAGCTCAGCTTCACATCACGATAGCGCCGCATGCCGGTCGCTGCTGGGATGAGCTTACCGATGATGACGTTCTCTTTGAGGCCCAGCAGCTCGTCTTCCTTGCCGGCAATAGCGGCGTCGGTGAGCACGCGCGTGGTCTCCTGGAACGAAGCCGCCGCCAGCCAGCTATCGGTGGACAAACTGGCGCGGGTAATTCCCATCAGCACCGTTTGTGCCGTGGCCGGCTCGCCGCCTTCGGCGAGCACCCGCGCATTGGCTTCCTCAAAGCGGTAGCGGTCAGTCAGTTCACGCGGCACAAAATCCGAATCTCCGGCAGACTCAATGCGCACCTTGCTTAACATCTGGCG
>JBBREQ010000003.1:0-48336 GCA_038202795.1 Coriobacteriia bacterium
TCCGTTTCCGACGATGGTCGGGGAAGATATTCCCGATCCGAGACACCCAAAGGCGAGGTGTCGATGGGGGATGTGGCGTTGGATGCGACCATCAGGGCCGCAGCCACCCGTGCCAGTGCGCACGCGGGCGCCCCGGGCGACATGGTGGTTGCCGTTCAACCGGAGGACCTGCGTACCAAGGTGCGCACCCGGAAGGTCGGGGCATCGATCGTATTCTGTGTCGACGCGAGCGGATCGATGGGCTCGGACAAACGAATGGAAGCCGCAAAGGCATCGGTTCTCGATCTGTTGGTGGACGCGTATCAGAAGAGGGACCGGGTCGCGCTTGTGTCGTTTCGAGGGAACAAGGCAGAAGTCGTGTTGGCCCCCACGGCGAGCGTGGAACTGGCGAACCTGAGGCTCCGCACTCTGCCCACCGGAGGTGCTACTCCGCTTGCGGCTGGTATCACGACCTCGCTCGAGTTGCTGCGAAATGAGGTGAGACGTCAGGCTGACACGGTTCCGTGGCTTGTGCTTGTGACAGACGGAAGGGGCAATGTGGGCCTGGATGGGGGTTCGGGAGGCGACGACGCCAGAGCCGCCGCAGAGCGCGTGCGACAGGAGAAGGTGCATGCGATCGTGATCGACACAGCCTCGGGACCGAGCGGCGGCACGGCGGCGCGCGAGATCGCGCGACTTGCCGGGGGCGAGTACCTGAGACTCTCCGCTTCTGATGGTGCTGAGCTAGGTCGGATAGTTCGCAAGCGCATCTAGTTCAGTGACGCGTGTATCTTGCCGATATGATGAGGTGCACTCATTCATGAGCGCGGTGACTTGTATGCCGAGCAGCCTGTTCGGTGTGAGAGGAGTGGAGTTCGAATGGTCCGTCACCTCAGACAGCTTCTTTCAGGAGTTCTAGCGTTCATGCTGGTCTTCGCGGGCGCTCCTGCGTCCGCACTCGCGACGATCTACGAGCTAACTCCCGACGCGATCTCTTCGAGCACAAATCCCAGCGCCATCAACAAGTACGAGTCTGTCTGGCGCGAGGGCTGGGGCAATGATCTCCTACCTTCGTTCAGTATCCAGATTCCTCAGCCGGCTGATGACCCGGCGGAGCCCGCCATCATCGGTGGCTATTACTACATCAACAGGCCCGGATCGCTACCGGCTACGATCAACGCCGGGTACTGGCCACAGTCCTATTGGGCTCCTGTCACCAACCCGTCCACATGGAAGTTGTACACCGACATCCCCAGTGAGATTGCCAATCCGGGCCCGCTCTTCGACACGGCATGGGTGCCTCCCATCGCGCCCACTCGCGCCGTTGAGGGCCCCTACACGACGCAGTTCCAGTTCGTTGCCAAGGACACCACTACTGCGGCGGCGGCGTGGTTCCCGTACGGTATTGACGTGACTCCGCCGCAGAAAGTGACGGGGCTCCAAGCGATTCCCGGCGTTGGCGTTCTCTCTGTCACCGGCTGGCTCAAGCAGTCACGGGTGCTTCTCAAGTGGGATGACGTCAAGTACGACAGCCTGTCCGGCACGGGGTACTTCGAGGCGTTTCTCGATGGCGCGCCGTATCCCGTGGCGGTCGACGATCCTAGCGGTAGGCGCGTGTACGACCTCAAGGAGCACTACCCCGGCTACGGCATGACGATCAACACCAAGCGCGAGATGGTCATCGAAGACCTGCCCGCCGGCACCCACACGCTACAGGTGCGTGCAGTCGACAGGGGTACCAATGCTGGTCCGTTGTCGGATCTCGTCGTAATCCAAGTCGATCCTGATGTTCCGGCTATCGCGATCGCGGCTCCTGAGGTCGACGGTGAACGGCTGGGTGCAAAACCGACCTTCCGTGCCACGGTGACGGACCGCGGCGGTGTTGCCAGCGTCGCCTTCAGCGTCGACGGCGTTGTGAAGGGCACTGACCTAGCGGCACCTTACGAGTTCGCAGACGACCTGAGCGCCTTGGCCGATGGGTCGGGTCACACGCTCAGAGTGACCGCGACTGACGTGGCCGGTCGGACCAACTTCGCTGAGAAGACATTCGTGATCGACAAGAAGCCCACTGTGAGCGTGGTTTCGCCCGCGTTTCCTGGTCAAGTTGTCTCGCCGCTTGTTCCCCTGAGGGTCTCCTACTCGGACAAGACGGGAGTGACGGGTGTCGTGTTCCGGGTCGATGGTGGCATCGTCGGCTCTGTCGTCCCGGCCTCAGGTCAGACGACACAAGGAGTCTCAAGCATTCTCCAGCGCGCTGCGGCTGGCGCACACACACTGAGTGTCACTGTCACCAACGATGTCGGGGGGGTCGCCACGGTCAATAGTAGCTTCAACGTTGACGCGACCAAACTGCCCGTTCTCGCTGACTACGTGTCCACGCCCTTGCCTGAGGGCCAGCTACCTGTCTGGTACAACACCGAATACCCGACGTTCACAGCGATCACAGATGCTTCGGTGACCGACCCCACAGAGGTGCTCTACACCGTTGATCGTGCCCCGGGTACCGCTCTGAACCCGTTGAATCCGAACGCGTATAGCGCGTCGTTTCGCACAGAGGCCGGCACGACGTATTTAACGGGTGTGGTGGATCAGAATGGCGTCTACCTGAGTAATCCCGGCCTGTTCGACGGAGCACTTCAGCTGCCTGGTGTCGCGCGACCCACCGAAGGCGTGTGGTACACCCACGCGGCTGTCAGGAACGCGCTCGGACAGTCCGGTGCCACGGTCTCGACCGTCTACGGTATCGACCTGACGTCTCCGAACAAGGTGACAGGGCTCGCTGCCTACGCCAATGCCTCGACAGCGACTCCCGCAACGGGCTGGCTCCAGCAGACGCGTGCGGTGGTCAAGTGGAACGGTACGGAGCGCGACGCGCTGTCAGGCACCAAAGCCTACAACGTCTATCTCGACGGCGAGCGTATCGGCGACGCAGGAGACAAGATCGCCTTCCAGCCCGGTCGTGCCACGATGTCACTCACCCTTGAGAACCTCGAGCCCGGTGGCCACAAGGTGACGATCACGGCGGTGGACCAGGCAGGCAACGAGAGTGCTGCGTCTGACCCGCTGTCGGTCAACATTTTCTCCACACCCAGCGTGAGGATCACCAATCCGGCGTCTGACGACACGAACCTGCCCACGCCGGCCCCGCTGGTAGCGACGGTTCGTGACGCTGCCGGGATCTCGTCAGTGACGTTCACGGTGGACGGCAACCTCGTTAAGACGTTCGCTCCCTCGGCGGCCGACCCGACGGTGCTGGTATGCCGTTCGAACGTGCCACTGGCGGACGGAGCACACACGCTCACTGTGCGGGCCACAAGCGTCTCAGGCCCTGTCACCACCGAGACCAGGACGTTCAAGGTCGATGCCGCACTTCCGCCGGAAGTCGATCCGCCCAGCGGCGGAGGCGACGACGACGGCGGAGGCCCCGTGGTTACGACGGCTTTCACCTGGTTCAACACGGCGTTTCCCACCTTCTCAGCGGTGCCGAGCAAGGTGCCTACCGAGCCAATCGAGCTGCTGTATCTCGTGGATCGGTCGTCAGTGACCCCGATCGACTCGACGACTCCGAACCTCTACGACGCGTTCTTTGACGCGAAGGGCACCACCTACTTCAACGGCGTGATCGATCAGTATGGTGTGTATCTGAGTGATCCTGGTGCCTTCGACGGCGCCATCCAGATGCCCGGGAGAGTCACCAGCCCCCTCGAAGGTGTGTGGTACATCCATGCGCTCGCCCGTAACGCGGAAGGCGCCGGCGGTCCAATCACTCATGTGGGCTACGGCGTGGACCTGACCAGCCCCGCTGTGGTTGGCGGTGTGGCCGTGTACTCGAGCAGCTACGCGACTGCTCCCTTGAGCGAGGGCGTGCTTACGCAGAACCGTGCAGTGATCCGCTGGAGCGGAACTCAGCGTGACGCGCTGTCCGGCACGAAGTACTTCCTCGTCTACGTTGACGGTACGCCGCTTGGGGCCGACGGATCGATCCCGTATGAGGCCGGTCGCTCCGTCATGTCTCTGACGGTGGAGAACTTGGCGCCTGGTAAACACACCATCGAGGTGTCTGCCGTCGACAACGCTCTCAATGAGGGTCCCAAGTCCAGCGAGCTAGCTGTGTACGTGGACACCGACGTGCCGCGCCTGTTCATCAACGCGCCTGCCACCGACGGCCTTCACTTGAGCGCACACCCGGTGGTATCAGCGCTGGCGACGGACAATGCGGGTATCACAGATGTGGGCTTCGAGGTTGACGGCTCGCGGCTCGGGAACGTCACATCCGCCGCACCGCAGACTCAGTTCACGGCCACTAAGACCCTTGACTTGAGCGGGTTTGCCTCAGGAACACATACCCTCAGAATCACAGCGAGAGACGTTGCAGGGCACACAATCACCGCGACGCGAACCTTCGTGCTGGACAAGACAGCGCCCGTCATCTCGTCGGTGTCAGGTGCACCCAGTCCGTTCTTCCCGCGTAAACGTGATGGCTACAAGGACAACTTCAAGGTCAAGTTCAAGACCTCCGAGGCCGGGACGGCGAAGGTCGTCATCAAGAACTCCAGTGGTAAAGTCGTACGCACGCTGACCAAGAGCGTGGGCTCAGGCGGCCAGTACGTCTTGTGGAATGGGAAGCAGACCGCCGGGGCTGTGAAGTCGGGTACGTTCAAGTGGACTCTCACGATGACCGATGCTTCGGGAAATGCCCGGTCAGTATCGGCTCGTCGCGTGACTATCAAGTTCTACCAAATAGTGCGGACGGGATCCGCATCGGTGCGCATCGTATCCCGCTGATCGATACTCACACGCGTAGACGACGGCCGGTCCCTGAACTCGGGGCCGGCCGTCGGGTCGCTCAGAGGTGGAGTGGGCCTGTAAGCGGGGTTCTGTCGTGAACGACCATCTATCTGGGACCAGCGTCGCCGCTGGCCTCAAGCGGGCGTACCCGAGCGAAGGCCGGGCCGGCCATAACCGCTCCTATTCGCCCTTGCTCCGGGTGGGGTTTGCCAAGCCGCCATGTCTCCATGGCGCTGGTGCGCTCTTACCGCACCGTTTCAGCTCTCCTCCGCCGAGTCGCCCCAGCGGGGGGTTTTCTTTTCTGTGGCACTTTCCGTCGCGTCACCACGCCCTGCCGTTAGCAGGCACCCTGCCCTGCGGAGCCCCGACTTTCCTCACGGTCCACAAGGGGCCGCGCGGCCGTCCAGCCCACTCCGCTGGCTATTGTAACAGCCGAGGGTATTGGCGCCCGCAACTCGCAATGGGTGCGGAATCGCGCACGGGTGGCCGAAAGAGTCACGGACGCCGAAGACTCCTGCGGTCAGGCCGTGCCCTGCCGCCCTTGCGCTTGCAGCTTCGCCCAGGTGTCTTTGAGCGTGAGAGTCCGGTTGAACACCAGCGCGTCGTTCGCTGAGTCGCGGTCGAGACAGAAGTAGCCGAGCCGTTCGAACTGAACGGTCTGGCCGACCGGCAGTTCGGCAAGGGATGGCTCGACGAAGCAGTGAGCGAGTACGGTCTCGGACTCAGGGTTCAAGTCCTCGAAGAGGTCGCGACCGCCCGAGCCCGGATAAGGCGCTGAGAAGAGGTGATCGAACAGGCGCACCTGGGCGGGGAGTGCGTGTGCTGCTGATACCCAGTGGAGTGTCGCCTTGGGGCGACGGCCGTCGGGGGCACTGCCGCCGCGCGTTGTGGGGTCGTACGTACAGCGCAGCTCAGTGATGGTGCCTTCGCTGTCCTTGACGACATCGTGACAGGTCACAAAGTAGGCGGAGCGCAGCCTGACCTCGCGGTTCGGCCCGAGTCTGAAGAACTTCTTGGGCGGGTCCTCCATGAAGTCATCTCGTTCGATCCAGAGTTCCCGGGTGAAGGGGACCTTCCGAGTCCCAGCTTCGGGGTCCTCGGGATTGTTGGGCGTATCCATCACTTCGACCTGTCCCTCGGGGTAGTTCTCGATGACCACTTTGAGTGGGTTAAGAACCCCGAAGCGGCGGAGGCACTGGCGATTGAGGACACTGCGTACGGCATGCTCGAGCATCTCGATTTCGACCACGCTGTCGGCTCTTGCAACGCCGATCATCGCGGCGAAGTCGCGTAGCCCCTCGGCAGGAAACCCGCGCCGGCGCAGGCCCGAAAGGGTTGGCATACGGGGGTCGTCCCATCCACTGACGTGCCCCTCGTTGACGAGGCGCAAGAGGACGCGCTTCGAAAGGACGGTATGGGTGAGATTGAGCCGAGCGAACTCATACTGGCGCGGGCGGGAAGGAACCGGAAGGTTCTCGATGAACCAGTCGTAGAGCGGTCGATGGTCCTGGAACTCCAGAGTGCAGATGGAGTGTGTGATGCCCTCAATGGCGTCGGACTGCCCGTGGGCGAAGTCGTAGTTGGGATATACGCACCATTCAGCGCCTGTGCGCGGGTGATCCGTGTGGACGATCCGGTAGATCACCGGGTCGCGCAGGTTGATGTTGGGCGAAGCCATATCTATCTTCGCACGCAGCACGCGCGCCCCGTTGGGGAACTCGCCTGTGCGCATGCGCGAGAAGAGGTCAAGGTTCTCCTCGGTGGATCGACCCCGCCACGGACTTTCCACGCCCGGTTCGGTCAGGGTACCGCGATGCTCACGAATCTCCTGGGCAGACAGATCGTCGACGTAGGCCTTGTCAGTCTCGATGAGGTGAACGGCCCATTCGTAGAGTTGCTCGAAGTAGTCTGACGCGTGGTACAGGTGCTCGCCCCAGTCGAATCCGAGCCAGCGGACATCGGTCATGATGGAGTCGATGTACTCCTGCTCCTCTTTGACCGGGTTGGTGTCGTCGAAACGCAGGTGACACCGGCCGCCGAACTCCTGGGCGATTCCGAAGTTGAGGCAGATGGACTTCGCGTGGCCGATATGGAGATAGCCGTTGGGCTCAGGGGGAAAGCGTGTGACGACCGACTCATGGCGGCACTCACGAAGATCAGTCGCGACAATCTCGCGCAGAAAGTCGCTGCGTTCTGGTGAGGATGGCGTAGGCGTGTTCATAAGGGACGAGGTTAGCATAGGACCGGCTGTTGCGGCGGATCTTGCGGGTTACATCCGTCGGGCAGAGGGGCGGTTGAGCCCAGCGATGCGCCTAACACGAAACCCCCCTCGAACAGGCAAGTGCGTGCCTGTTCGAGGGGGGTCTCATCATATTCTGGTAGCCCGTACGGGATTCGAACCCGTGATCTCCGCCTTGAGAGGGCGGTGTCCTAAACCGCTAGACGAACGGGCCAAGCTTGGCAGGGGTACTAGGGCTCGAACCTAGACTCTTCGGAACCAGAATCCGACGTGTTGCCAGTTACACCATACCCCTGTACCTCGACTGCAGTGCGCCAGGCGCGAGACGGTATCCTACCTACGCTCCTGGCAGGTGTCAACCCGACTGACGTTCACTCCACCGCCATTTGCAAGGCAGCCGCGATACGCGCCAGGGTGCGTTCCTTGCCGAGCAGCTCGAGCGATTCGAACAGCGGCAGCGAGACGGTCGTGCCGGTCACTGCCACGCGCACCGCCTGAAAAGCCACCTTCGCCTTGACCCCCGTGGTCTCGGGCACGGTCCTGAGCGCGGCTTCGATGTCTTCAGTGCGAAACTCCACGGCTGCGAGCGCTTCAAGGGCCGCAGAGAGCGCTGCTGCGGCACCGTCTTTCTCAAGTACCTTCTCTCGCACAGAGGGCTCGATCGTCGGCTCGGTGAACAGGAACGCGACCTTGGGGGCGATTTCGTCGAAGTGCTTGATGCGCTCGGCGACCAGTGGGACGAGCTTGAGGAACCACTCGCGGCTGGCGGCGAAGTCGGCCGCGGTGACAAATCCGGCATGCTCGAGCCAGGGCGCCATCGTGTCCACGAAGGTCTCAGCATCCATCTCACGGATGTAGGAGCCGTTCATCCAATCGAGCTTCTCAGGATCCCACACCGCCGGACTCGTGGAGACACGGGACAGGTCGAACTCACGAACCAGGGTCTCCCGGTCGAACAGTGTGGTCTCGCCGTCGAGCGACCAGCCGAGAAGCGACAGGTAGTTCAAAAGGGCCTCGGGAAGGTAGCCCTCCTCGGCATAGGACTCGAGGGAAGTCGCCCCGTGGCGTTTGGACAACCGCTTTCCGTCTGCGCCGAAGATCATGCTCATGTGGGCGAACGCGGGTACAGGGGCGTCCAAGGCTTCATAGACGACGACTTGGCGCGGGGTGTTGGACAGGTGATCATCGCCGCGGATGATGTGAGTCATGCCCATCGTCCAGTCGTCAACGACGGTGGCGAAGTTGTAGGTGGCGGTTCCGTCAGTGCGCATGAGAATGAAATCGTCCATGGCGTCACCCGGGAATCGGGTTTCTCCCCGAATGAGGTCGTTGACGATGATGTCGCCGCGGTCGCTCGGAACAGCAAGACGCCATACGTGAGGCTCACCGGCATCGATGCGCGCCATCGCGACGTCGGAAGGGATCGCGCGGCATGTCCGGTCGTACCCCGAGAAGCCGCCCTTGGCACGGGCGGTGTCCCTTCTCGCTTCGAGGGTTTCCGAGCTACAGAAGCAGGGGTACGCTCGGCCATTCGCCTTCATATGCTCGAGCGCCGGCTCGTATGTGTCGGCTCGCTGCGTCTGGTAGTACGGACCGAAGTCCCCGCCGGTGTCAGGGCCCTCGTCCCAGTCAAGACCCAGCCAGCGCAACGACCTGAGGATTGCAGCGGTGTTCTCCTCGGTGGATCGCTCGAGGTCGGTGTCGTCGATACGTAGGACGAAGACTCCGCCATGGTGGCGCGCGAACGCCCAGTTGTAGATTGCGGTACGGGCGCCGCCGATATGGAGGTGGCCGGTGGGAGAGGGCGCGAATCGAACGCGGACGGTCACGGTCAGGACTCCTTAGAGCGCGTGTCAGATGTGGGTGACATGGTACCGCGTGCGCTGAGCGGGCGCAGCTCGTAGGCTTTCGCCTCCCCAACGGCAGGCACTTTGCTACCTTGGGTTCACGGGGTACACTAGCCCCGCTCATCAAGAGGCAGCCTTCGTGGCTGCAGAGGGTCGAGGGACCGAGCCCGACGACACCCCGGCAACCGACGCAGATAGCAGGCGCACGGTGCCACTTCTCGGCAGGCGAACGTGTCTGGAAGATGAGGGAACAGCTTTCGCGTGCTTCCGATAGCCTCGCGAGGTGAAGCCCCTGTCTGGTCAGGCGGGGGCCTTTTGCTGCCCCGCTTACGGATGTGCGGCCCCAGCGCGGGACCGCCAAGAAGGAGGATACATGTCGGAGCGCTCGTATCTGTTCACGTCGGAGTCGGTCACAGAAGGCCACCCTGACAAGATGTGCGACCAGATCTCGGATGCCATTCTCGACGCGATCATCGCGCGCGAGCTCGAGTTAGGTCCTGACAGCCGCGGAGACGTCAACGATGCTCGCGTGGCGTGCGAAACGTTCATCACCACGGGTCTTGTGGTGGTTGGTGGGGAGATTCGCACGCGTGCGTACGTGGACGTGCAGTCGATCGTCCGCGGCGTGATCGATGAGATCGGCTACAACCGCGCGAAGTTCGGATTCGATGCCGGCACGTGCGGCGTGATGAGCACTATCCACGAGCAGAGCACCGACATCGCCTTGGGTGTGGATGAGAGCTTTGAGGTCCAGCACGGTGAAGGCTGCGACCCGATCGACTCTGTCGGCGCGGGAGACCAGGGCATGATGTTCGGCTATGCGTGCAATGAGACTCCACACCTCATGCCGATGCCCATCTACTTGGCGCACCGACTCGCCGAGCGCCTGACCGCCGTTCGAAAGGCCGGCGTGTTGCCGTATCTGCGTCCGGACGGAAAAACACAGGTCACGGTGCGCTACGTTGACGAAAAGCCCGTGGGTGTCGAGACGATTCTGATCTCCACGCAGCATGCTGACGGTGTCGACATCGAAGGACTGTTGCGTCCCGATCTCATCGAGCACGTGATCAAGCCGGTCTTCGAGCTCGAGGGACTCGCGTACGCCGACGCCAAGATCTACGTGAATCCCACCGGCCGCTTCGTCATCGGCGGGCCCATGGGTGACACGGGCCTCACCGGCCGCAAGATCATCGTCGATACGTACGGCGGCATGGGCCGTCATGGAGGCGGTGCCTTCTCGGGTAAGGACTGCACCAAAGTCGACCGTTCCGCTGCGTACGCCGCGCGCTGGGTGGCCAAGAACGTGGTTGCTGCCGGCCTTGCCGATCGCTGCGAGATCGAACTCGCCTACGCGATCGGTGTCTCTCATCCGCTCTCGGTCACGGTCGACACGTTTGGTACCGAGAAGGTTCCGGTCGCCGATATCGAGAAGGCCATCGGAGAGGTTTTCGACCTGCGCCCCGGCGCCATCATCCGCGATCTCGATCTGCGCCGCCCCATCTATCGCAAGACCGCCGCCTATGGGCACTTCGGTCGCACGGACAAGGATTTCACGTGGGAGCGGACGGATCGTGTTGACGCGTTGTCAGCTGCCGCGCTCGTCGAGGAGTAACCAGGGCTCGAGCCGCGTTGAGGGCCACCGGTGTCGTCCGCGATGTCGGTGGCCTTCGCTATGCTGTGGGCACTACAGGGGACCGTGCAGAGAGGATCGCCGTGGCGCATGTCGCGCACGTCATTGTTGACGTGCCCGCCAAAGAGATCGACACGCACTTCGATTACTCCGTACCCGAGGGTATGGTCGGTGTCGAAGTGGGCGCGTGCGTGCTTGTCGACTTCTCGAATCGCCCGGTCGTCGGCTACGTCGTCGGTCGTGCTGAAGGTAGCGCCTACGAGCAGCTCAAGCCGCTACGGGCCGTGCTCAGCGCACCGTACTTCGATGAGTCGGCCGTCGAGGTTGCTCGATGGATCGCGCGCACGTATCTGAGCCCCCTGTCTGAGGCCATCAGGCTGTTCACGCCTCCCGGCGGGACCCCTCGCGCGGTTCGGGGCACCGGTGACGATGCGTGGGTGTTGCGCCGTGCAGGGGCCGGTCCGGTCGACGATCGCTGGGTCTTTCTCGGGCCTGCGGCGGGGAAGTTCGCGCCCCGGGCCAACGCCACCTTGCAGCGCGCTCTTCTAGACGCTCTTGCTGCGGGGCCGGTGCGTGTTGCCGAGCTTGCGGCCGATCTTGGTGGCGTCGACGGTGCGCTCAAGACCCTCGAGTCCGCAGGAGCGGTGGTCATCGAGCGCAGGCGCCGGCATCGCGACGCTGTCGTAGGCGAGCGACCCGCTCCCCGGCATGCCAGACTCAGTGGGGGGCAGTCTGATGCGCTGGCCGCGATTCGCACTGCGGTGAGAGGCGGCGGCATCGTGCTGCTCGACGGCGTCACCGGCTCGGGGAAGACCGAGGTGTACCTGAGGGCGATAGAAGATGCCCTCGAGCTCGGCGGTACGGCATGTGTACTCGTACCCGAGATCTCGCTGACCCCGCAGACGGTCGGACGATTCCGCTCACGCTTCGGTGATGACGTGGCCGTGCTCCACTCGCGCCTATCGGTCGGCGAGCGCTACGACCAGTGGGATGCGGTCAGGAGCGGCGCCGCTCGCATCGTTGTCGGTGCGCGTTCAGCGCTTTTCGCTCCGCTGCGCGATCTGAAGCTCATCGTGATCGACGAGGAACATGAGTTCTCCTACAAACAGGGGTCAGCTCCCCGGTATCACGCGCGCGACGTGGCGGCTCGTATGGTCGAGATCCACGGTGCCGCCCTCGTGCTGGGCAGCGCTACTCCCAGCATGGAGAGCCTGTACAACTGTGAGACGGGTGATTGGACACGCGTGCCCATGCCCCAGCGGGTGACTGCCCGCTCACTACCACCGGTCCAAGTGGTGGACATGGGCGCCGAGTTCGCGGCGGGCCATCGTCTTATGTTCTCGCGTGCTCTCACCGAGGCGCTGCTGCGCACGCGCGATCAGAGTAGCAAGGCGGTACTCCTCCTCAACCGCCGAGGATTCGCATCGTTTCTGCTGTGCCGTGAGTGCGGGTTCGTGCCTTCCTGTGACTCGTGTTCCACGTCACTGACCTACCACGAGGTGGGTACGCGTCTGATGTGCCACCACTGCGGAGCCACTCGCCCCATACCTGCCACGTGCCCCCGCTGCGACAGTCCCTACCTGCGGCAGTTCGGTGCGGGCACTCAGCGCGTGGAAAATGAGCTGAAGTCGGTCGTCGGCGACTGGCCCGTCGTGCGGATGGATGCCGACACGACGCAAGGCAAAGGCGCCCACGAGCGGCTCCTCGCGTCGTTTGAAGCCCTAGGCAGCGGCGTGCTGCTGGGAACTCAGATGATCGCCAAAGGCCTGGACTACCCGGAGGTGACGCTCGTGGGGGTCATCTCGGCAGACGTTACCCTCAACATCCCTGACTTCCGGGCGGGCGAGCGGACCTACCAGCTGCTCGAACAGGTTGCCGGCCGGGCGGGACGAGGCGAGATCGAGGGCGAGGTGATCATCCAGACCTACTGGCCCGATCACCCAGCGCTGTTAGCGGTAGCCAGCCATGACCCCCGGAGCTTCTACGAACAGGAGGCCTTGGAGCGCAAGAATCTTGGCTATCCACCGTATGGTCGGCTGGTCAACGTGCTGATCCGGGGACGCGACGGCACAGCAACCGCGCAAGTTTCCGAGAGGGTCGCGGGTGCCCTCAGCGAGGTGCTTCCCCCGGGGTGGGCGATCCTGGGCCCCAGTCCTTGTCCGCTTGCACGGGTCAAGGGTGTCTTTCGCTGGCACCTGTTGCTCAAGGCACCGCCGGGAGCCGATGCGTGGGAGCCGGTCGGGCAAGCCATCAGGGTGGTGGGTAAGGTGGCCGATGTTGTGGTGACGGCAGATGTCGACCCGGTGGACCTGCTCTGAGGTCAGCTGCTGCAGGCTGGTATGATGTGCAGTCGGGGCTAGTGGCTCGCGAGGTGCCTGATTCCGAGCTCCGTTGACGGTGAAAGTGAGTGGCAGATGGACGTTCTAGCTCATCCCAATCCGGCGCTCGCTCAGGCGGCTGCCGAGGTTGACCCCCTGAACGACGCGACACTGCGCGACCTCGGCAAGCGCATGGCGCGCATAATGTACCGTTTCTCAGGCGTAGGGCTCGCGGCTACCCAGATCGGCGTGCTCAAACGCATCATCGTCTTCGACCTCAGTGACGATGGCTCGGGTCTGACGGCTCTTTGCAACCCGGTAATCGTGGAGCGGAGCGGGCAGTGCGGTGTAGATGACGAAGGCTGCCTTTCGGTTCCGGGCATCAGCGTTGCCGTGGAGCGGGCGTGCGAGGTCACAGTTGAGGCCCTGAGTCTGGATGGCACCCCCATTCGCATTGAGGCTGACGGGTTGATGGCCCGCATGCTCCAGCACGAGACCGACCACCTCGACGGCAAGCTCATCATCGATTGTGTCGAGGGTCAGGATCGCAAGGACGCACTGCGCAAGTACCGTTTGGCTGTCGAGGCCGGTGCGCAGCCCGGCGAGACGAGCATCTGATCCGCCGACACAGCAGGGGGAGGACCATGCGCGTCGTCTTCATGGGGACTCCGGATTTCTCGGTGCCTGCGCTTCATGCAGTGCAGCAGTCTCACGATGTCGTGGGCGTGTTCACGCGGCCTGACGCGGTCTCGGGAAGGGGCTCGAAGCGACGTCCGAGCGCAGTGAAGCAGGCCGCGCTCGATCTGGGCCTGTCCGTCGACGAGCCCCTCACGCTCAGAGACCCCGCGGCAGTCGACCGGCTTCGCGATCTGGCCCCCGATGTCATCGTCGTGGCCGCCTACGGGGCGCTTCTGCCGCCGGATGTTCTGCGCATCCCGCAGCACGGATGCATCAACATCCATGCGTCACTGCTTCCTCGCTGGCGGGGTGCTGCTCCTATCCAGTGGGCGATCCTTGAGGGAGACGCGCGGGCCGGCGTGTGTATCATGCGCATGGAAGAAGGGCTGGATACCGGTCCGTACTGCCGATGCGCGTCGGTCGAGGTGGGCGACAAGAACACAGCCGAGTTGTCCGTCGAGCTCGCAGAGTTGGGTGCGCGTGAGCTGGCTGAGGGCTTGTGCGCTCTCGAAGACGGGACGTGCAGTTGGGTTGAGCAAGAAGACGAGTGCGCAACGTATGCGCGCAAGCTCGTGAAGGCTGACGTTGCCCTGGCACCCGCGCTGAGCGTCGGCGAGGCGCTGCGGAGGGTTCGTGCATCGAGTGCGCAGGCACCCGCGCGCGCGATGGTGGCTGGCAAAGGAGTGGCACTCACCCGGGCGCAAGCCTCGGTGCGTGACGCGCTCCCGGGCTCGGTGTCCTCGGATCGCACGGGACTGTTTCTGGGGTTCTCGGATGGCGCGCTGAGTGCACTGAGGGTTCGACCGGATGGGAAATCAGAGATGGCAGGAGCCGACTGGGCTCGTGGCCTGCGCCTTGAGGGCGAGATATGTTGGGAAGGCGCATCATGAAAGTGAACCCCGCTCGTGGATTGGCGTTGGGAGTTGTCAGTCGCGTACGTGAACGGGAGGCATACGCTCATGAGACACTCGATGCGGCACTGTCGCGGGCTAAACTCAGCCCGCGCGATGCGGCATATGCCACCCGTTTGGCCTACGGTACTGTCGCGTGCCGGGGGACTCTCGATGAAGTGGTCGCTCGGTACGTGACCGGCTCGTCGTTGGAACCACAGCTCTCGGATGCGCTGGCGTTGTCGACGTATGAGATCCTGTTCACGCGCACGCCGTCGCGCGCTGCGGTGAGTGAGGGCGTGGAGCTGGTGCGCTCCCTGCAGCCTCGCGCCGCAGGACTCGCCAACGCAGTGCTACGGAGGGTCGCAGAGGCGGCGGTTGACTTCCCGTGGGGCGATTCCAGCACCGATGTGGCCGCACTCGCTCGACTGCACGGTCACCCGTTGTGGATCGCTCAGCTGTGGGTCGAGGAGCTGGGTTTCGAGACCGCAGCTCAAGTGATGGCCGCGGACAACGAGCCAGCTCCGCTCTTTCTGGCGCACCTGCCGTTCGAAGCCGCGTTCGAGGCGGTACTCGACACGCTCGGCCTTGACGGCGCGCAACCCTCCGAGTGCCCGATCCCCGGTTGCATCCGGGCGGATGTGGCAGCGGCCGCAGTCAAGTCGCTCACGCTGCAGAACCATCAGGTGCTGGTGGCCGATGCCGGTGCGCAGTTCGCGGCACAGGTGGTCCATGCCGCCCCGTCGCAGAGAATCGTGGAGTTGGGGGCCGGGCGCGGAACGAAGTCGCTGCTCTTGGCCGGTGCGGCCTATCTCGCAGGAGGCGTCGCCGAGATCATCGCGGTCGACACGCATGCGTTCAAGCTCGAGTCGCTGCTCGCGATCGCCGAGAAGACCGGCGCGAAAGGCATCTCGGTTGTCGTTGCGGATGCGACCGAAAGCACTGCTTCGGGCCTGCCGGCTCACGCCAGTGCTGACACTGTTCTGGTGGACGCCCCTTGCTCCGGTCTGGGCACACTGCGCCGTCACCCGGACCGGCGTTGGCGTGCACGCCCGGACGATATCGGTACGCTTGCGTCTCTTGGAACCAAGCTGCTTGACACCGCTGCCGTGCTTGTTAAGCCCGGAGGTTTCGTGGTGTACTCGACGTGTACCATCGCCCAGCATGAGAACGCCCACGTGATTGATGCGTTTCTCAAGTCTGAGCAGGGTGAAGGGTTCACGGTTGACCCGCTTGATGCCGATGTTCCCGAGCAGTGGCGCCGGTCCTCGACTCCGCAGGGGTACTTCCAGTCACTGCCCGAAAAGGGTGGAGCCGACGGGCACTTCGTCGCCCGTCTGAAGCGTGGGAGTCAGCACGGGCAGTAGCGCTCGTGCGACAGAGGAAGGGGTGAGCGTGCGTAGTACACGTATCGTTGAGATGCTCGAGGTCACAGAGGCTGCAGCGCTTGCCGCTGGACGCTGGATGGGCAAGGGCGACAAGAATGCGGCCGACGATGCTGCGGTCGAAGGAATGCGCAGCGCGTTTAACGATGTCGAGATCGACGGCACCATCGTCATCGGCGAGGGCGAACGTGATGAAGCGCCCATGCTGTTCATCGGCGAGAAGGTTGGGCGGGGCGGCGAGCCGATCGACATCGCGGTCGATCCGCTTGAGGGGACGAATCTCACCGCATATGGTCAGTCGAACTCCCTTGCGGTGCTCGCATTCGGCCCCAAAGGTACCTTGCTGCATGCGCCTGACACGTACATGAAGAAGGTCGCGGTTGGACCCAGCGCCGCCGATGCGGTGCACATCGACGCGTCGCCCACCGAGAATGTCCGCAACGTCGCCAAAGCCCTCAAGCGCGATGTGGAGGACCTGGTGGTCTGCATTCTTGAGCGGGACCGCCACGTCGATCTCATCAGAGAGGTCCGTGAGGCGGGTGCGCGCATCCGCCTCATAAGCGACGGAGATGTGTTCGGTGCGGTGGCCACTGCTATCGAGGGAACGGGCATCCACCTTTATCTCGGCACCGGCGCGGCCCCCGAGGGGGTTCTCGCGTGTACTGCGATGAAATGCCTGGGTGGTTGCTTCATGGGTCGTTTCGAGTGGCGCAGCCCTGAGGAGAGGGCCCGAGCGGTAGAGATGGGAACCTGTGAGATCGACGGGATTCTCACAATGGACTGTCTGGTGAACACGGATGAAGCGGCCTTCATAGCGACCGGGGTCACGGACGGCGAGATGCTGCGCGGCGTGAAGTACTTCGGCAGCGGTGCTCGTACCAACTCCGTTGCGATGGATGCGAAATCCAAGACGGTGCGTTTCATCGACACGATCTATCGTACGGGCGATGAGCAGTTCTGGATTCGAAAGGACTAGCACGTCGCGTCACAGGTGTATCGCGCGCGTCCTGCCCCGCCTAGGCACAGCGCGTACTACGAAGGCCCCGGATTCCCCGGGGCCTTCGATGTCTTCTCGGAAATGCTGGGTCCGCTATCAAGCGGACGGGCAGCTGGCTCAAGAGGGAGAGGCGGTTGTCGCACAAGGAGCCGCAGACGGCTCGGAAGGCTGCGTGCGGTAGTCCGTATTGTGGAAGCCGGAACCCTTGAAGGCCACGCCAACAGGGGTGAAGACGCGTTTCGCGTTCGCGCCACAATCGGGGCAGGACTCCTCGGTGATCGAACCCATGGGCCGGGTTATCACGAATCGTGCGTCGCACGCGGTGCAACGGTAGTTGTAAGACGGCATGAAGTGGACGGCCCTTCTCGCTATCGAATTGAATCCCGTGACGGCGGACAAGCAGGATACCTGCCATCGCGCTTCGTCGCAACGACACGGCAGCATCGGGCGCCGGTGGGATAGGTATACTGGTGTCCTTATGACTGATGAAACCACACCAAAGCCGCCCGAAGCCGACGCCGATTGGTTCGCTGAGCTCTCTGACTCGGCACTGGGACCTGCGGGGCCGACACCTGAGAAGGCGGAGCCGCTTCAAGACGACGCATTCGAGGGTGCTGCCTACCTGCCGCCGCTCGACCGCGATCGTCCGCCCCGCACGCCCCTCGTGCCCCGGTGGGCGCTGATCGCTCTGATCTCCGCTGTTGCCGCAGTCGTCGTGATCGTCGCCATCTCGCTGGTCGTTGGTTCGGTCAGACGAGTGATTGTGCCCGACGTAGTCGGGGCCACCATGACCCAGGCGAGCTCTACTCTGGCGGGCGCTGGGTTGGTCGGTCAGGTCAGCGAACGCCGCTTCTCCCCCGAACCCGACGGCACGGTGCTGGAGCAAGACCCTGCGGCTGGCGCAGAACTGAGCAAGGGCGATGAGGTGTCTCTCGTCGTCTCGGCGGGCACGGAGGACTTCTCCATGCCCGATGTCATCGGGGAGCCGGTTTCGTCTGCAAGCGCCACACTGGCCGAGAAGGGACTCGTTGTCAGCGTGGAGACACTCGTCTCTGATGCACCGAGCGACACGGTTCTGGCCTCGACGCCCGGACCGGGCTCGCTCGTTCGCACGGGTGATCGCGTTATCTTGCAGGCTGCAGCCTCCACGGTGCGGGGTGTTGTCCTGCAGCCTTACAGCCTGACCGGCGTCGCGGTCACTGTCGATGCTGCTCCGCCCACTGCTGGCAGTCCGGACGTCGCTCTTGAGGTCGCACGGCGGGTCGGTGCGCTTCTCGAAGCATCGGGGGCGTCGGTGACGATGCTCAGATCCACGGCCGACAGCTCCACCACGGAGGCGGAACGTGCGAAGGAGGCGGCGGAGGCCACGTCGACTCTGGCGATCGGATTCGGGTTGAGCGCTGTCTCGACCGCCGGTCGGGTTGTGCAATCGCCGTCTCAGGGCACGGCTCAAGCGATCGCGTCGGCGTCATTGCTCTCTTCGGCGGTGACTTCGGAGCTCGTGGGCGTCGCACCGCCCACATCTGCGGTATCCTCCCCGTCAGACCCCGTGCTCAGTGCATCCCGCTCGGGATGGGTTCGTGTGCTCTTGGGTTCACCTATCGCCCGAGAAGACCAGGCGCTCTTCGCCGATCCCAACTGGGCGGACAAGGTCGCTCGCGCCGTCTACACGGCTGTCGGCCGCACCTATGGTGTCGTGGAACAGCCGTGAGGTGGCGCTCCTTTACGGTAGCGGCCTGTGCTCTGGCGCTGGCGCTGAGCGTTCCTACTGGTGCGTCCGCCGCTTCCCAGGCGCAGCTCAAAGCGCGACTCGACGCGCTGAACCAGCAGGCGGCTGCCGCGGGTAAGCGATACTCCAACGCCTACTGGCAGCTAGATGAGGCGGACGTCAAGCTATCGCGCACGAATCGTAAGATCAAGAAGACCCGCAAACAGCTGACTGCGGCGCGCAAACGGCTGAACAACCACGCCAACGCCATCTATCGCCGAGAGAATCTCGACGCGCTGACGTTTCTCGTGGGTGCGCGGACCTTCCAGGATCTAGTCACGCGAATGGACTATTTCAGCCGCATCGGCGTTACCGATGCCGAGGCGGTCACTCAAGTCGAGCAGCTCAACAAGCGACTTCTTGTTCAGCGCACACAGCTCAAGGATGAGCGGGCGGTGCGGACCAAGGACGTCAGGAGGCTGCGTGGTGAGCGTGACAGGCTTCAGGCCAGACTCAGATCAACATCAGATGAGTATCGTCGGGTGCGCGCTCAGTTGGACGCGCAGCGCTCGGGAGGCCGCCTTCCTGCGGGCGTGAGAGCCGCACCGGGGCCAAATGGCATGGTGTTCCCGGTTGCGGGGGCAAACTACTACTCCAACACGTGGGGCGCTTCGCGCTCGGGAGGGCGCAGGCGGCACCAGGGCACGGACATAATGGCCCGACGGGGAACTCCCGTTGTGGCCGTGCTGTCAGGGCGCGTTCGCGCGTCGAACAACGGGCTCGGTGGTCGAACGCTCTGGGTTACTGCTGACAACGGATGGGGCTTTTATTACGCGCACCTCGATCGACAGATCGTGCGTTCGGGGCGCGTGAAGGCAGGACAGGTCATCGGGACGGTGGGGTCGACGGGTAACGCTCAGGGCGGCTCGCCCCATCTGCATTTCCAGATACACCCTCGCGGCGGGGGACCGGTCAACCCCTACACGTATCTGAGGTCGATGGAATGACGTGTGCCGCGCATCGCTGTGGTAGAGTCGTCCACGTTCTGATTCCCGTGTCGGGAGCTGCTGCAGGCGGCTGAGAGGCGGTTTGACCGCGACCGAGAAGACGGCCCTGGTAATGCAGGGTTCGCACCACGACCCGCGCTCACGCTCGGGGCGCCTGCCTTGCATCTCCCTCGTTTGTCGGGTCGAGCGATCCGAGAAAGCGAGGTACAACTGTGCGCAATGAACGTGTACGTGTGATCGTGGAGATCGCCCTCAGCGTTGGTCTGGCGGCTGTCTTGTCGGTGTGGAAAGTGACGTTACCGTGGAATATTGCCGGTGGCAGCATCTCGCTGGCGATGTTGCCGCTGTTCGTGCTGGCCCTGCGTCGCGGTGTTGCCGCAGGCATGGTGGCAGGTCTGCTCTACGGTGTCGCCGACTACGTGATGGAGCCGTTCTTCGTGCACCCGGCCCAGGTATTTCTCGACTATGCGGTCGCGTTTGCCGTGATCGGTTTCGCGGGGATAGGCTCACGCTCGATCAATGCCGTCGCCGTGGATGCGCCGACCTGGCGTACGTCACTGCTGGTCGTGGCTTGGACATGCGTCGGCGCAGCCGCACGATTCGCGGCCTCGGTCGCCTCAGGCGTGGTGTTCTTCGGCGCGAACGCACCCGCCGGGCAGCCCGTGCTGGTTTACTCGCTGCTCTACAACGCGAGCTACCTGGTGCCCACGTTCGTCGTCACGGCCGCGCTTGCGGCAGGAATCGTCCCGGCTCTTGTCAGGGGTGTGCCGGTGAGCGCCCCGCCTGTCATCAATGGATAGGGGTGCCGATGCGAGTTCTTCTGGTGTGTGCCGCGCCTGACCATGACGATGCAGGGCTGGTAGCGCAACTTGCCCAGGGGCACGACATGGTTGTGGCCGTTGACGGTGGCGGTGCCCTCTGCCTGCGCGCAGGAGTGGTTCCCGACCTTGTCCTTGGCGACTTTGATTCGCTCAGTGGTGAAGATCTGCGCACTCTTAAACAGCGCGGTGTTGAGATTGTGAGCTACGATCCGCTCAAAGATGAGACTGACCTGGGCCTTGCGCTCGAGACAGTCCGGGCCCGGGGTGCGACCTCAGTGACGGTGACGGCCGCGTTCAGTGGGAGACTGGACCACTCGCTTGCTGCAGCCGGACTCCTTCTGCAGGCAATCGATCTGAGCCCTGTGATCCAAGAGCCGAGACTCCGCGGGTGGCTCATGGCGCCCGATGCGCGCTGTTCGCTTGAGCTGCACGGTCGGGGGGCGACCTTCTCGGTGATCGCACTGGCGCAAGGATCACGTGTCGATCTGGTGGGCGCGCGATGGTCGGGGCCGTCGATTGAGCTGCGTCTGCTCGACTCGCGGGGCGTGAGCAACCTCATCGATGCCGACTCGATGCAGGTGACCACCACGCTCGGCGCCGTACTCGTCCTCAGCCCGGCTGACGAGATGGGGCGGATGGCAGAAGCGCGTTAATCGAGCCGTAACGAAATACGCAACAGAGCGGTATACTTGCTTCGCGATGGAAACAGGCACTCGAACTATCGTATTGGTCGTGGGTATCTCCGGTGCGCTCTTGGGTGCCGGAGGGCTTCTGCTTGACTCCGTGGGTCTCGCTTGGTTTGGATTGGTCGCGTGCGGTTTCGCGATCGTTGCCTCGGTGAACCTGCAACCCGAGCCGCATGGTCTCACATGGGATCCCCCGACAGTCGCTCATACGACCGTGTCGCCACCCGTACCGGACAGGCGGCCGGTCGCTGCCCCTGCAGGGGTGGAGCCGGTCGACGTGGTGTCCGCTCTCGGATCCGCCGCCGGTGCATCCGGTGAAGTGCTCTCAGCCCATCTTTGGTTGGTCGACGCCGCATCGAAGACACTCCGGTTGGTGGCTGCTGCTGGACCCCAGCGTCCGTCAACCGATCCCGTATCGATACAGGGCACTGTGCTAGGAAAGTCACTGAGCAGCGGTCAGGCCGTTCTCGAGCGAGAGGCACTTCTGTTCGTGTCGGGTGATGAGAGCACGATGTGGCGCTACGCCGTTCCCGTCAGTGCGGGTGAGGTCAGTGGCGTTGCGGCGATTGATGTTGCGTCGGATGATCCGGACCGGGGAGTGTTGACAGAGGCGGTCTCGATGCTGAGAGCCTCGCTCGCGGGATCATTGGCGCTGCATGTCGCGCGGATGGAGTCGGCTGCCGCTCGCACCCTTCTGGAGACCGCGGGGGACCTCGCGCGCCTCGTGGACGCGCGCTCAGTGGTGGAGTTGCTGCTCGCTCGTGCGTTGGTCCTCGCTGGCGCGCAGACAGGGTCGGTCATGTTGCTTGATGACGACGGCGCCCTGTCGATCTCGGCATCTCACGGGTTGCCGTCAGGAGTGGTAGAGAGCACCAAGGTGTCGGAAGGCGAGGGTATTGCAGGCTGGGTGCTGGCCACGAACAAGTCACTGGTTGTCGAGGACCTTCATGACAAGGGCGCCCGTGCACGTCGGCACGGCATCCGTTCAGCGATGGCTGTGCCCATCGCTGATGACGACGGTGTCCTTGGCGTGCTCAACGTGGGCAGCCGGTTGTTCCAGGCGCGCTTCTCGGCTTCTCACCAGATGGCGCTCGAGGCACTGGGGCGCATTGGGGCTGTGGCGCTACGTAACGCACGCGCGATCGAGGCTTCCAGGACGTTGTATTTCGACACTCTTCGGGCCCTGTCTCTGGCGCTCGAGACCAAAGACCCCTACTCGCGTGGCGCAACCGACCGGGTGCTCGAGCTTGCGACCGCCCTAGGGGTCCAGATGGGCCTGGAAGAACGGGAGCAGTCCGCCCTCAGGGTCGCAGCGCTGCTGCATGACGTGGGGATGGCAGCTCTGGGAGACGCTGCGATCGTTGAGAATCGTCCACTGACGACAGTGGAATGGGGCATGATTCAGATGCATCCGGTGATCGCCTCTGACGTGCTGACTCAGGCGCCGGCGTTGGCCGATGCGGTGCCGATCGTCTACCACCACCACGAGCACTATGATGGGCGAGGGTATGTCTTGGGCATCTCGGGAGAGCGAATCCCGCTGGGCGCGCGCGTGCTCGCGGTCGCCGATGCATTCGTGGCGCTGACCTCCGAGCGGCCGTATCGCCCGGCTATGGCACAGCCCTATGCTCTGCAGGAGATCGTGAGTAAGTCAGGGACACAGTTCGACCCGGAGGTCGTGCAGGCGCTTGAGCGGCATCTCGGAGAGTTGAAGCAGTCCGAGGCGCGAGCCTGAGCGTGTCCCCACTGCAGCGGGCAACAAACGACCGCCCCGGAGGACGGCCGATGTGGCGATAGCTGGGGCGTCGCGACCTACGCGCGGGTGACTTTGCCTGCCTTCATGCACTTCGTGCAGACATTGACCTTCTTGACGTGCCCCTTGATGACAGCGGTAACCTTCTGGATGTTCGGGCGGAACATGCGGTTCGTGACGCGGTGCGAGTGGCTCACGTTGCGGCCCGCCGAAGGGCTCTTGCCGCAGACAGCACAGATCTTGGACATGACGTACTCCTCGTGACTTGAGCCGCACTTTCGGCGGACAGGTTTCATGCACAAAGCGCGTGGAATGGTACCACGCCGGTAGGAGCGCAAGCAAGGGCGCCCGCCAGCGGCGCTCCCCGCGTATTGGTCTATACTCGAGGCGCCCCGAGCGGGGGTGTGCGACTCCTCCCTGAGGGTAGCACGGCCGTGTGGCCTGATGCGCGGTTTGGCACTTCGATTCGATGGGTCGGATTCATCCGAAGGGAGCACCACGTATGCCTGCCAAGACACAGGGGGCTGTTCACATCGCCAACGACGTCCTTGCTGACATCGCAGGGTTTGCCGCGTTGGAGAGCTACGGGATCGTGGGCATGGCGAGCCCGACCAAAGCTGACGGCGTCGCGCAGCTGCTCCCGCGGCAGAAGCTGCGCAAGGGGGTCAAGATATCCAGCGCGGATCACGGGGTCGAGGTCGACCTGTACGTTGTGATCGAGCACGGCACCAACATCGCAGAGGTCTCACACAACCTTGCGAACCTGGTCATGCATACACTCAAAGAGATGGCGGATGTGGCTGTCGCGCGGACGGACGTCCACGTGATGGGCGTCAAAGTACGCAGCGCGAAGTGACCGGAGAGACCATGCCGACACACCGAGATCTGATCGCTTCAGCCGCGTCTGCACTTCACGACCGCATCGAGGAGGTCAACAGGCTCAATGTCTTCCCGGTTCCCGACGGGGACACCGGAACGAACATGTCACTCACCATGGGTTCAGTGGTCGAAGCAGTAGGTCAGCTTCCCGCAGACGCCTCGGTAGCGCAGGTCTGCCGCGCGGTGACTCGCGGCTCGCTGATGGGGGCTCGAGGGAATTCAGGTGTAATTCTGTCGCAGATCCTCCGAGGTCTGTGTGAGGGGGTTGGCGAAGAAGAGGAGGCGAGTACGCACCTGCTCGTCGATGCGCTCGAGCGTGCCGCTGTGGTCGCCTACCAGGCCGTTCGCAAGCCAGTCGAGGGCACGATGCTGACCGTCATCAAGGACACAGCCGCAGCGGCTAGAACGGCAGCGGATGGAAACGTAGTGCTCGCAGATGCATTGGAGCGCGTAGCTGCCGGGGCATTCGACTCCGTTCGCCGCACGCCTGAGTTGCTCCCCGTACTCAAGGAGAACGGGGTTGTTGATGCCGGAGGATTTGGCCTCGCTCTGCTGATCGAGGGATTTGTCGCTGCTGCGCTCGGTCACAAGGTCGTGGTCGCTGACGTGTCGTCGGCCGCAGCGCCCTTGGAGATGGTGGTTCCGGTGGACGATTGGGACGACGACGAGTATCTCTACTGCACCGAGTTCCTGCTCTTCGGAGAGGCCATCGACCGAGAGGCCGTGCACGATTTCGTCGCCAGCGTCGGCGGCAGCGAACTTGTGGTTGGCGAGGGTGGCTCGTTCAAGGTTCACGTACACACCAACGATCCGGGTGTGGTGCTGTCGCACGTCGCAGCGCTGGGAGAGGTCGCTGAGGTTCACGTCAACAACATGCGCCGCCAACAGGTCGTCCGCGATTCCGGCTTGCGAGCGGAGCGTGAAACCGCCGCCACCAAGCCGGTTGGGTTCGTCGCGGTAGCCGCGGGTGAAGGGCTGGCACGAATCCTCGAGTCTCTGGGAGTTGACGTCGTTGTCAGCGGCGGTCAGACCATGAACCCCTCAACGCAGGATCTGGTCGATGCCATTGGCCGTGTCAATGCTGAACGGATCGTGGTCTTACCCAACAACAAGAACATCCTGATGGCCGCCGGCGCCGCGGCGAGCGTCGTGGGCGAGCACGTCGCGGTGGTGCCAACGCGCTCGGTACCCCAAGCGTTCTCCGCGCTTCTGGCCTACAACGACCAAGACGAGCTGTCCCAGATAGTCACGAGCATGACCGCGGCGGCAGGCATGGTGCGCACGGGAGAAGTCACGACAGCGGTGAAGGACGCAAAGGGCAAGACGGGGGACATTCTAGCCGGGCAGGTCATCGGCATCATCGACGACGAAGAGATCGAAGTCGTGGGAGCGGATGTCGCGCAGGTGGCGATGGACCTGGCCCACATCTTCGCCCAAGAAGGCGCGGAGACGATCACGTTGCTCGCGGGCGCGGATATGAGTGATGACGCGCTGGCCGCTGTCTCGGCGCGAATGCAGCAGGATATGCCCGACGTTGCCATCGAGACGCATCGTGGCGAACAGCCGTTGTACCCGATCATCCTGTCTGCCGAGTAGAGCCGAGGAAACACGCCATGTCCCGAGTTGGAATCGTCACCGACAGCACCTGCGATCTCACGCCCGAAGTGCTGTCTGCTCTCGACGTGCGCATGGTGCCGCTCAAGGTGCTGATAGGCGCCGAATCGTGGCTCGACTGGATCGAGCTGGCACCGGAGGCGTTCTACGAGCGACTCCGCACCTCGCCGATTCTCCCGAAGACATCGCAGCCATCGCCTGCGGACTTCAGTGCGGTGTATTCCGAGCTTGCTGAGAGCGGGTGCGAATCCATAGTGTCGATTCACCTGACTTCCGCGCTGTCGGGCACGGTCAGCTCCGCGACGATCGCCGCTCAGGGTGCGGCCGTGCCCGTGCACGTCATCGATACAAAGAAGGTCACTCAGGCGCTGGGTCTCGTGGTCAAAGCCGCCGCGGGCGCTCGCGGTGAAGGAGGAGACGGTGACGCTGTCGCGGCGGTCGCCACTCAGGTCTCTGCGTCCATGAGGCTGTACTTCGCACTCGATACACTCGACTACCTCGTCAAGGGCGGGCGAGCGGGCAAGGCTCAGGGCCTGGCGTCGTCACTGCTGAACATCAAGCCCGTGCTTGAGATGAACGCTGAGGGCATTATCGAGCCGTTCAAGAAGGTGAAGGGCCGCAAGAAGGCTCTCGCTGAGCTGGTCGCCCACATCACTCAGGAGTCTTCAACGAAGGGCCATCTGCGCGGAGCCCTGCTCCACGGGTGTGCACCCGAAGATGCGGCAGAGCTCAAGGAGCTGATCGAGGCAAGCGGTGCCGACATCGAGATCGAGTCAGTGGGATTGGTGGGCTCGGTAGTGGGCACGTACGCCGGTCCCAACTCGTTGGGCATCGCCTACTACCCTGTGGGTTAGTGACCGGTGGTTTCACCGCCTACATTCGCCGACAAACCTCAGCGGCTCATCGCGCACGAGCTTCCTGTGACCAGCGCCCGATTCGTCGACTCGGCGCGTGCTGACGCGCTTGCGCGACTGGGCATTCGAACCCTTGGCGGCTTGATCAGGCACTATCCCTTCAGGTATCTGGACCTCTCTGAAGTCCACACCCTTCGTGACGTGAGGGCGGGCTTCGAGGCAACGGTCGTGGGCCACGTGCACGAGATCAAGGTGAAGAAGCCCAAGCCGCGGCTCACCATCACCGAGGTGGCTCTGGTCGATGGCACCGGCGTACTCATAGGCGTTTGGTTCAACCAGCCATGGGTGCAACAGCGGTTCGTACAGGGTGAACGTGTTGCATTCGCCGGCAAGGTCGAGATGGACTTCGGCCTCAAGCGGATCAGGACGCCGTTTGTCGAGAAGCTACCGCAGGAAGAGGACCCTCAGGCGGCTGGCAGAATCCTGCCGGTGCACCGAGCCACAGACGGGCTTTCGACAGGATGGTTGCGACGGCTCGTCGCGGCCGCGGTTGATGATGCGGCAGACATACCCGACCACCTGCCCGCTCAGCTCCGCGTGGATCGCGGGCTTGTCAGCCTAGCCACCGCGCTGCACGACATCCATTTCCCTTCGACCCCCAGCCATGCCGCTGCCGCGCGCGCTAGGCTCGCCTACGACGAACTGCTGATGATGCAGCTCTACATGGCGATGCGAAGGTACGCGCTCACGCGTGAGCAGGCCGGTGTCGCCCACATCGCCAACGGCCCGGCGCGCGCCGCATTGCAGCGGGCGATACCCTTTCAACTCACCCGCGATCAGGAGCGGGCGTGCTCTGAGATCCTCGCCGACATGGCAGAGCCTCGGCCCATGAACCGGCTGCTGTTGGGCGATGTCGGGACGGGCAAGACCCTGGTTGCCGCGCACGCTCTTGCCGCGGCTGCCGACAGTGGCACACAAGCTGCCATGATGGCACCTACCGAGGTGCTCGCAGCGCAGTATGCCGAGAAGGTCGGGCCGCTGCTGGAGCAGGCCGGCATCGCTTGGAAGCTGCTGACCGGCTCAACCTCGGCTGCCGAACGCAGGGCAGTGCTCGCGGCGGTCTCGGCGGGAGAGGCGCAGGTGCTGTTCGGGACGCACGCACTGCTGGAAGACGCCGTGACGTTTCAGCGTCTTACGCTCGCGATTGTCGATGAGCAGCACCGGTTTGGCGTGAATCAGCGCCTTGGGCTCAGAACCAAGGGCGTCTCGGCCGATCTGCTGGTCATGACCGCCACTCCGATACCGCGCTCGCTCGCGCTGACGTTGTACGGGGACTTGGCGACCTCGTATCTGCGCGAGCGGCCGCACGCCACACCGGGAGTGGTCACTCACCTTGTCAAGCCGCACACGGCCACTCCGGCGTACAAGGCGGTGCGCGCCGCCGTCAAGGCCGGCCATCAGGCCTATGTCGTGTGCGCGCTGGTCGACGAGTCGGACAACGCTCAGGCCAAGGCCGCGACGCGCGAGGCGGAGCGGCTCCGCAACGAGGTCTTCCCGAACTTGAAGGTGGGGTTGTTGACCGGCAGGATGCGGTCCGCCGACAAGGCTGCCGTGATGCGCGAGTTCCGCCAGGGCTCCATCGACGTGCTTGTCTCGACGACCGTGATCGAAGTGGGCGTTGATGTGCCCAACGTGACAGTGATGATCATCGAGGATGCGGATCGCTTCGGGCTCGCACAGCTGCACCAGCTGCGGGGGCGTGTCGGACGAGGCAAACACCCGGGTGAGGTCTGGCTCGTGTCTGACGCCCGTTCGGCCGAGTCACGGGACCGACTGAACGCCCTGCTGAACAGCACGGACGGCTTCGCGCTGGCCGAGCAGGATCTCAAGCTGAGAGGCGAGGGGCAGGTGCTAGGTGATCGACAGCACGGGATGCCGGATCTGGTGATAGCGAGCCTCATCAACGATCTCGATCTGGTTGAGGCGGCCCGCGTCGACGCGTTTGCGATCATCAACAGCGATCCGCACCTGGGATCGGTGACGCATGGTCCCCTCCTGCACCAGGTCAAGCATACGTTCAACGAAGCATGGGAGTGGGTGAGCAGCGGGTGAGAATCGTCTCGGGGCGTTTTCGAGGACGACGGCTCAAGACGCCGAAGGGCGATACCACGCGCCCCACGACAGATCGCGTGAAGGAGTCTGTCTTCTCGGCGCTGAGTTCACTGCTGGGACCGGATCTTGGTGCAGGGGCGGTGCTCGATCCGTTTGCCGGTAGCGGGGCGCTGGGCCTGGAGGCCCTTTCTCGCGGGTGCGAACGGGTGACTCTGATCGAGTCCGACCGTCGTGCGCAGGCGGTACTGAAAGACAATGTCGCGCTGTTGGGCGTCGAGCACTGCGCCCGAATCGTGACCGGTGACGCCTTTACGCTGGCGGGGCGTGGTGTTTCCGGTGGACCGTTCTCGTTGATTCTCCTGGACCCGCCATATACACTCGACCAGACTGCAGTGGCCTGCATGCTTGAGATGCTTGCGGTGGCAGGGGCTGTCTCCCAAGGTGCGGTCGTCACATGGGAGCATGCCAAAGGGGTTGATTCGCCGTGGCCGCCCGGGTTCGTTGTGCTGCAGCGTCGTGCGTACGGGTCGACCGAGGTCGACATCGCGGTCTTTGAGGGGAGTGATGGGTCGCAGTGAAGCGCGGAGTCGTTCCGGGCACCTTCGATCCCGTCACGTCGGGGCACCTCGACATCATCGAGCGGGCAGCTGCTATCTTCGACGAGATCGTCGTCGGCGTCGCGCTCTCTCCCGAGAAGGGCGGCGGACCGCTGTTCTCGATCGAGGAGCGCGTCAGGCTGGTCGAGCGCGTTACCGAGCACTGCGGTAACGTATCGGTGCGTCCTTTTGATACGCTATTGGTGAATCTCGCCGAGGACACCGGCGCGTCGGTCATAGTGAAGGGGCTGCGCGCGGTCACGGATTTCGAACGCGAGTTCCAGATGGCGGCACTGAACTGGCGCCTGGATTCGGACATCGAGACGATGTTCATCATGGCGGTGCCGGAATACATGTACCTGAGTTCGTCGGCGGTCAAGGAGATCGCACGGCACGGTGGATCGGTTCGCGGTCTCGTGCCCGAGCACGTCGCGGAAGCGCTTGAGCATAAGTTGAACACAGCCCGTTAGGGAGGACCTCCATGGACATCATGGCCCTGATCGACCGCATCGAAGAGATCGTGGACAGCAGCAAGAATGTCCCATTCACGAGCAACAAGATGGTCGACCCGGATGGCGTCTACGAGATAGTCGATGAGATTCGGGCGCAGTTCCCCGACGAGCTCAAGCAGGCCCGTTGGATCGTCAAGGAGCGCCAGGAGATGCTCGAGGAGGCCGAGAAGGAGGCCAACCGGGTACTCGAAGAGGCGCGCGAGCGGGCTCACGCAATCGCCAGCGAGCAAGAGGTCGTGCGTCTCGCAGAGCAGCAGGCAGCCGATCTGATCGACAGCGCGCGTCAGGCCGAGCGCGAGATACGGTTGGGTGCTGAGGACTATGCAGACGAGATGCTTGCGAACCTGGAGGTCAACCTCGGTAAGCTGCTGACTGCTGTGCAACGCGGACGTGACCGTCTGCAGGGCAAAGTCTCGCAGCGTCAGTAGCGAGGAATCATGACTTCATACCGAGTGGACGTGCGTCCGATCCTCGAGGAGGTCGGGGGCTCAATGACCGTTGAGGGCCTTCTGGAGCTGGCTGCACTCGTCGTTGGCGATGAGACGTTCACGCTTACGGAACCTGCATCCTTTTCTGCCGTCATCACCAATGCGGGCGGCGGCATCGTGGCCATTGGCACAGTGAGCGCCCCTGTGCGTGCCGGCTGCGCGCGTTGTCTGTGTGAGTTCGGCACGGTGATCGACGGTGAGCTCGAGGGGTTCTACGTTCAGCCAGATCAGGAACGCGGCGAAGAGGACGATACCGAAGAGGTCGACGCGCAAGGCGCCATCGATCTGGCGCCTGCGCTCATCGCCGCTCTGGTGGTCGAGGCTCCTTTCGCCCCCTTGCACGACGAAGAGTGCGTGGGGCTCTGCCCGGACTGTGGTATCGACCTGAACACCGAGTCCTGCGGGTGTTCTGACGCGCTGACATCGGACCATCCGTTTGCAGCGCTCAGGGGCGTTGTCGTGGCCGACGAGCCGGATGCGCGAGAGCCGTCCGACTCATCGGAAGATGCCTAGACGGGTTCTACCCACAGGCAATACGGCGTGCTATCATTACCGCTCGTGTGAACACGCAGAGGCACTCGACGCGTCCTGATAGACGTTGACCAGGGTGCACGTGAACGGAAGAGAGAAAGAACTCACATGGCTGTCCCGAAGCGCAAGAAAGGCCGCATGAAGACAAACTCACGCCGTTCGAGCCACAAGCTCACGGCGGCAGGGGTGTCGGTGTGTCCTCAGTGCCACAAGACCAAGTTGCCTCACCGCGTATGTGGCGAATGTGGCTACTACAATGGCAAGGAGATCATCGAGACCGCGTAGGTCTCGGTTGATTGTGCTGAACCTCAGACGTAAGGGAGCCCACGGACCATGTCCGCAAGCCACCCGGTGACCATCGCCGTCGACTCAGTCGGCGGCGATTTCGCGCCACAAGCTATTCTCGAGGGCGTAGAGATGGCCCTTGCTCGCGATGAGGGAATCTTTGTGTCGCTGACAGGACCCGCCCAGGTAGTGCAGCCCTTCGCCGCCGCCCATCCCGGGCGTGTGACGGCTGTGCCGACTACCGAGGTCATCGAGATGGATGAACATCCTGCGACCGCAGTCCGATCGAAGAAAGACTCGTCGATCGTCGTCGGGTGTCGGCTCGTGCGCGACGGTGGAGCAGACGCGTTCTTCTCGGCAGGTTCCACGGGCGCTGCGATGGCAGCTGCGACTCTGGTGATGGGGCGGATCAATGGTGTCGGTCGACCTGCCATCGCCGCAGTGCTTCCCACCGCAGGCGAACCCACTGTGATGCTTGACGTGGGCGCCAATGCCGACTGCAAGCCCGAGAATCTGCTGCAGTTCGCGCATATGGGTGCTGCCTATGCTGCAACGGTGCTCCATAAGACCGAGCCGCGTGTTGCGCTTCTCAACATCGGCGAGGAACCTTCGAAGGGATCCGTGCTCGCGCAAGAGTCCCATGCCTTGCTCACGGCACATGTCCCTGGGTTCATTGGCAATACCGAGGGTCGAGACGTGCTCTCAGGCGAGGCAGACGTCATCGTCACCGATGGGTTCACGGGCAACGTGGCGTTGAAGCTGTTGGAGGGGACGAGTCGCGTTCTCATGGGTCAGGTCAAAGGCGCTTTGACGTCTTCTGTTCCCAACAAGCTGGCAGCAGTCGTGGTCGCCCCCTCGCTGAGGCGGCTGGCTGCACGGCTCGATCCCGACCAGTACGGCGGTGCACCGCTGTTGGGTGTGAGCGGGGTGTGCATCATAGGACACGGTTCTTCGAGCGCGCTTGCGGTGTGTAACGCCTTGGGCGTTGCCGCATCTGCGGTTCGAGGCGGTTTGACCGAGCGAATCGCTCTCGCGGTTGCCGGCTGAGGCACGTTGCTGCGTGGACTGTACTAGGACCTTGGCGTACACTTCCCCGACCACGCGCCGAGAGGGCGCACAGGCTGACAGGAGCGTTACTCACGCATGACACGCCACGCTCAGATCATCGGAATAGGTTCGTATCTACCCGAGCAGGTCGTCACCAACGCTGACTTGGAGCGCATGGTGGACACCTCGGACGAGTGGATCTTCAGCCGCACCGGTATTCGTGAACGCCGCGTTGTTGCAGATGGTGAGAGCACGTCGGATCTTGCCCGGCGCGCGGCGGCCCTGGCCATCGAGCGTGCAGGGGTCTCTGCCGAAGAGATCGATCTTCTCGTGCTGGGCACGACGAGTCCCGATCACGTGTTCCCCTCGACGGCGTGTCTGACCCAGGCGAAGCTTGGTCTCACCTGCCCCGCAGTCGATGTGATGGCGGCGTGCACCAGTTTCATCTACGCGCTGCACTACGGTGCCGCCGCCATCGAATCGGGACGCGCCGAGACAGTTCTCATCGTGGGAGCAGAGGCGCTTACGCGCTTTGTCGACTTCACCGACCGGGGTACGTGCGTCCTGTTCGGCGATGGTGCAGGTGCGGCGGTGCTGCGGGCTTCAACTGAGCCAGGCGTCAAGTCCGTGTTGCTGGGGGCCGACGGGACCGGTGCGGATCTGTTGTTGGCACCTGGCGGAGGGGCGGCCCAGCCACTCACGGCAGAATCCCTCGCGGCCGGTGATCAATACCTCAAGATGAGCGGCAACGAGGTCTTCAAGTTCGCGGTCCGCGTGATCCCGCGCGCGACGACGCAGGTATTGGAGTCCTCGGGTCACACCATCGACGATTTGACGTGGCTCATCCCGCATCAGGCGAACAAGCGGATCATCTCGACGGTTGAGGAGCGCCTCGGAATAGATGACTCACGAGTGTTCTGCAACCTCGATAGGGTTGGCAACACATCCTCGGCTTCGATTCCGATGGCTCTGGACGAGCTGTATACTGGCGGTCGTCTTGCGCCGGGCGATCTGATCGCGCTTGTCGGCTTTGGCGCTGGCCTCACGTGGGGTGCCGCCGTCGTCCGATGGTCGATGGCCGTACCGACCCAGAAGGAGTAGACATCCATGGCTTTGCACACCCGGCTTACCGAGGTGCTCGGCATACAACGACCCATCATCCAAGGCGGCATGGCTTGGACCGCGACAGCTGAACTTGCTGCCGCCGTCAGCAACGCGGGCGGACTCGGCATCATCGGTGCGGGACACATGCCCACTGACATCCTGCGCGACGAGATCCATCGAGCCAAGGAACTCACCGACAAGCCGTTTGGCGTGAACCTCATGCTGCTCACGCCTCACATCGACGAAATCGTCGCGATGGTGATCGACGAGAGGGTTGCCGTGGTGACCACCGGTGCGGGCAATCCCGGCAGGTACATGCCGGAGCTCAAGGCCGCCGGTATCAAGGTGCTTCCCATCGCCCCGAGCGTTGCACTGGCCAAACGGATGGAGTCGATCGGTGCGGACGCGATTATCGGCGAAGGAATGGAAGCCGGAGGTCATATCGGTGAGCTCACGACCATGGTGCTCATACCGCAGCTCGTCGACGCCGTGAGTATCCCGGTCGTTGCCGCTGGGGGAATCGCGGATGGCCGCGGCGTCGTCGCCGCGTTCGCGCTGGGTGCCGAGGGCGTGCAAGTGGGTACGCGGTTCATGTGCGCCGAGGAGTGCACCATCCACCCTGACGTCAAAGCCGAAGTAGTGAATGCCAAGGACCGTGACACGGTGGTCACCGGTCGTTCGACCGGGCATCCGGTGCGTGTGCTCAAGAACAAGCTGGCGCGGCAGATCATGGCGCTCGATCGAGACAACAAGCCTGAAGAGATCGAGTCGCTCGGCGCAGGGAAGCTTGCACTTGCCATGCGCGAAGGTGACGTGGCGATGGGTTCGGTCATGGTCGGCCAAGCATGCGCACTGGTCAGCAAGATACAGCCAGCCGCCGAGATCGTGTCGGAGATGATGGACGAAGCTGAGGCGGCGATGCGCACGATGGGCTCCCGCCCGAGCGAGGGCTGAGCACATGAGTACGCGCTGCGCACTCGTGTTTCCCGGGCAGGGCTCGCAGAGACTGGGCATGCTTAACGACGTGCCTCACAACGATGCGCTCCCGCGCCTCCTCGACGCCGCTGAGGCGCTCTCGGACCTTGAGTTGCGTGCGATCGTCACCCTGGGCCCTGAGTCCGAGTTGGCCGATACGCGTGTGGCTCAGCCGCTTCTGTTCCTCGCCGACTGGTCCTGGGCAGCCGCACTGATGAAGCGGGGTCTGGCTCCCTCTGCCGTCGCAGGTCACTCACTTGGGGAGTTGGCGGCACTTGCTGTGGCCGATGTCTTCTCGGTGGAGGCCGGGCTTGAACTCGTTGTGGAGCGCAGTAAGTTCATGGCGCTTGCGGCGATCTCGACTCCCGGGGCCATGGCCGCCGTGCTGGGGATGACCGCTGATCAAATCGGCGCCGTCATGGGGTCGCTTGAGGGTGTCTGGATCGCCAACGACAACGCGCCCGGGCAGATCGTGGTGTCGGGCACCGTAGAAGCTGTGGCATCGGCCTCCAGTGCTTTGCTCGAGGCGGGTGCGCGCAAGGTTGTGCCGCTCAAGGTTGCGGGAGCGTTTCACTCACCGATGATGGAGCCCGCTCGCGCGGCGTTCGAGCACCTGCTTCGCGGGGCCGAGTTCTCGGACGCGACGCTGCCGATATACCAGAACGCCGATCCTACGGCCGAGCGCGATGGCGCGGCAATCCGAGAGCGGCTCGTCGATCAGATCACGTCGCCGGTGCGGTGGACCGAGACCATGCAGGCTCTTGCCGCGGATGGGCCCATCACACTTATCGAGACAGGTCCGGGTGCGGTACTTACGGGGTTGGCGCGTAGGGTCGAGGGCGTCACCGCATTGGCCGCTGAGTCGGTCGGAGTGGATTCGGTTCTCCAGGAGGTGTCGTGATCGTGGTGGATTTGAGCAACAAGGTCGCCCTGGTGACGGGTGCTTCGCGTGGAATCGGCGCGGCGATCGCGCTGCGTCTGGCATCGTGCGGTGCCGCCGTGGCGGTCAACTACTCCGGATCGGAATCGGCGGCCGACGAAGTCGTCGCGAGAATCGTGGCTGCCGGTGGTCGCGCGGTCGCTCTGCAGGCCGATGTCTCAGATGCTGCGGCGTGCACGGCACTTGTGGAGGCCACCCTCGCCCATCTGGGCGGACTCGACATCCTCGTGAACAACGCGGGCATCACCCGGGATGGCCTGCTGGTCAGGATGAGTGATGAGGACTGGGGCGCTGTGATCGACACCAACCTCACGGGCGCGTTCTCGCTCACGCGCGCGGCTGGCAAGATCATGATGAAGCAGCGCTCCGGCGCCATGATCAACGTCACATCCGTTGTCGGGCTCGTCGGAAACGCCGGCCAGGTCAACTACGCTGCAGCCAAGGCCGGTGTCATCGGGCTCACCAAGTCCGTCGCTCGCGAGCTTGCCAGCCGAGGTGTGCGAGCCAACGCGGTTGCGCCCGGATTCATCGAGACCGATATGACTGCTGCGCTTTCGGAGGCGGTCAGGGATACTACCCGTAAGCAGATTGCGCTCGGTCGCTTCGGCAGCCCTGATGACGTTGCGGCGACCGTCGCGTTTCTGGCCAGTGATGATGCCGCCTACATCACAGGACAGGTGTTGGCTGTCGACGGCGGCATGACATTCGTGTAGCTTGCCGGACGAAGGACCGCGGAAGTAGAGACCTTTTCGGAGGGAGGTGTGTTCATGGAGCACGAAGAGATCATCGAGAAAGTCAAAGCAGTGATCGTCGAACAGCTCAACGTCGACGAGGCGGATGTGACCGAAGAGGCCTCGTTCGTTGATGACCTCGGTGCCGACTCGCTCGACATCGTCGAGCTCGTCATGGCCCTCGAGGAGGAGTTTGGTATCTCGATCCCCGACGAGCAGGCGGAAAGCATCAAGACGGTTGGGGATGCGATCGCGTTCATCGAGGCCAGCTAATCATCTTGTACCGTGATCGGACCCGGCCGCACAGTGCGTGCCGGGTCCGGGTGCACCCTCAAGAGGAGAGAAACGCTCACGTGAAGATGCCTACGCTCACCATCGGCCCGCACACCGCGCGGCTCCCCATCATTCAAGGCGGCATGGCAGTCAAGATCTCGCTTTCTCCGCTTGCGGCTGCGGTCGCTCAAGCGGGAGGTGTCGGCATCATCGCGGGCAGCGGGCTCAGCGTCGATGAGCTGCGTGCCGAGATTCGGGCGGCCAAGGCCGCGACCGACGGGATCGTGGGTGTCAACATCATGGTCGCCGTCCGGATGTTCAGCGATCTGGTACACGCGGCGCTCGAAGAGGGGATCGACCTGGTTATCGCCGGCGCAGGCTTCTCGCGCGATGTGTTCACGTGGTGCAGGGATGCGGGCGTCCCCATGGTTCCGATCGTGGGCAGCGCGCGTGTCGCCAAGCTCGCCGAGAAGTTCGGTGCTTCAGCTGTCGTGGTTGAGGGCTTTGAAGCGGGCGGCCATCTGGGGACCGATCGTCTCATGCGCGACCTTCTGCCGGAGATTCTTGAAGCTGTGGACATCCCGGTCATCGGCGCCGGTGGAGTGCTCAACGGCGCGGACATCGATGCGGTACTGCGCATGGGAGCCGCAGGCGTGCAGATGGGTACACGGTTCGCCGCCACAATCGAGTCATCGGCTCCGCTGGCGTTCAAGCAGATGTACGTCGACGCGACCGAAGATGACGTCGTGATCATCAAGAGCCCCGTGGGGCTTCCTGGGCGCGCACTGCGTAACCCGTTCTGGGACCGCACGCAGCGCGCAGACTACCCTCCGATCCCGAAGTGCATCGCGTGCCTGAAGGAGTGCCACAAGGAGTACTGCATCATGCACGAGCTCAACATGTCACAGGGCGGCGATGTCGAGCAGGGCCTCGTATTCGCGGGTTCTGCAGCTGCGCGGGTACAGGATGTGCCGACCGTCGCCGAACTCATGGAGCGTTTGGAACGCGAATGGTGTGAGGCGCAGGAGGTTGCCTAGATGAGACGAGTCGCCGTAACCGGAATGGGCGTCGTGACCTGCACTGGCGTAGGAGTTGACGCCATGTGGGACTCGCTTGCGTCCGGACGCAGCGGTATCGGACCGATTGAGCACTTCGATGTGTCAGATTACACCGTGCGCTTCGCGGGCTACGTTCGCGACTTCGATCCGAGTGCCGTTCTGAACTCAAAAGAGGCACGCCGCATGTCGCGCTTCCAGCAGTTCGCCGTTGTTGCTGCCGATGAGGCGCTTGCCGATGCAGGGCTTTCTGAGATCGACGAGGAACTTGCGCCGCGTGCGGGTGTCATCGTTGGTTCCGGTATCGGTGGCCTTGGCGCGATGGAGGAGCAGACAGCGATTCTGCTCGAGCGAGGTCCCGGCAGGGTCAGCCCGTTTGCAGTGCCCATGATGATCGTCGATCTCGCGGCGGGCCATATTTCGATCAGGCACAATCTCAAGGGGATCAACTACGCGCCGGTTTCTGCCTGTGCGACCGGGAACCACTCGATCGGCGAGGCCTTCGAGGCGATTCGGCGCGGCGACGCCGATGTTGTGGTGGCCGGTGGCTTTGACGCCGGGGTGACGCCCCTCGGTGTTGCGGGCTTCGCTGCTGCGAGGGCCTTGTCCACACGCAATGACGACCCGCAGGGTGCATCACGTCCGTGGAGTGCTTCCCGTGACGGGTTCGTGATCGCAGAGGGAGGCGCGGCGCTCGTGCTCGAGGAATGGGATCACGCTGTGGCACGCGGCGCGCGCATTCACGGTGAGGTTCTCGGCTACGGGGCGTCGGCGGATGCCTACCATGTTACAGCACCCGCGCCCGATGGCAGCGGTGCTGTGCGCGCGATGCACCGATCGCTCGAAAAAGCCGGCCTGGTGCCCGCAGACGTAGACTACGTCAACGCACACGGAACCTCGACGCCGGTGGGTGACCTGGCCGAGACCAACGCCATCAAGCAGGTGTTCGGTTCGGACACGCCGCTTGTATCAAGCACCAAGTCGATGATGGGCCACATGCTGGGTGGTGCGGGGGCCGCTGAGGCGGTTGCCTGCATTCTCGCTATGCAACACGGGCTCATCCCGCCCACCATCAACCTCACCGATCCCGATCCCGAGTGCGACTTGGACTACGTGCCCAACGTGGCACGCATGACCGACGTGAAGGTCTGCATGAGCAACTCCTTCGGTTTCGGCGGCCATAACGCCACCTTGGTATTCGGACGGGCCTAGACCGCATCGTGGTATCCCAAGACGACACAGAGGGGTCTGCCGCGCTCGATCTGCCCGAGCGGCTCGCGCGTGCCGAGAAGATCGTCGGGCATGACTTCGGAGACCGGCAGCTGCTGCGCGCCGCTCTGACCCACCCCTCAGCGGTCGAAGCCAAGGATCCCTCTCTGTTCTACGAGCGGCTCGAATTCCTGGGGGACTCCGTTGTGGGACTCTTCATTGCCGAGGAGGCTTATCGGCGCTACCCGGATCTGCCCGAAGGCGGGCTCACACGAATCAAGGTCTCGGTCGTTGCCGGTACGGTGCTGGCCGCTGTGGCGCGTGAACTGGGCCTGGCTGACGTGCTCATCGTAGGTCGCAGCGAGACGGGTACTGGGCGCAGAGGGCTCACGTCGGCGCTGGAGAACACGTACGAGGCGCTCACAGCGGCGCTCTATCTCGATGCAGGCGCCGAGGCGGCACGTGCGTGGGTTCTGCGCACGCTTGGCCCGCTTATCAGTGAAGATGCGGCGGGCACGCCGGAGAATCCCAAGTCGCTGCTGCAGGAAACGCTTCAGGCGCGCGGTGAGTCCCCGACCTATCGCATCGAGGTGGAACAGGGGCCTCCTCACGACCGTGAGTTCACGGCTGTCGTCGAGGTCAACGGGAAGGTGCTGGGCCAGGGCGTGGGCCGCACCAAGAAGGAGGCCGAGGCTCAGGCCGCAGAGGCCGCTCTGGGGGCTCCGTAGCCGCCTGACGGGACTCCATTTGGCGCGAATCCCTGTGCTAAACTGTGCGGCGCTGCTCGGCTGCAGTCATTCCACGTTCGACCTGCGTCTTCCCTAGGGGGACCGTGCACCTCACCTCGCTGATACTCAAGGGTTTCAAGTCGTTCGCGGACCGCAGCGTACTCTCGCTCGAGCCGGGCGTGACCGTTGTGGTCGGACCCAACGGTTCGGGCAAGTCCAACATCTCAGACGCAGTGCTGTGGGTGCTGGGCGAGCAGAGCGCCAAGTCGCTTCGCGGGCAGGCGATGGAGGATGTCATATTCGCGGGCTCCTCGGCACGCCAGCCGGTGGGTGTTGCCGAAGTGGATCTGGTCTTGGATAACTCCGACGGAACGCTTCCGCTCGAGTTCAGCGAAGTGACCATCACGCGACGCATGTATCGCTCGGGCGACAGCGAGTACCTCATCAACCAGGCGCCCGCCCGGCTCATGGACGTCCAGGACCTCTTGAGCGATTCTGGCCTGGGGCGCGACACACACTCCATCATCAGCCAAGGGCGACTCGACGAGGTGCTCAACTCGCGCGCTGAGGAGCGCAGGTCTCTGATCGAGGAGGCCGCCGGAGTCCTCAAACACAAGAAGCGCAAGGAGCGCGCGCTGCGAAAGCTGGCGGGCATGGAGACACACCTCGCTCGCGCACGCGACATATCGACTGAGATCGAGCGTCAGCTGCGACCCCTTGAGCGCCAAGCGACCAAGGCCGCCACACACACCGAGCTGGTCACAGGTCTTCGCGACGTTGAGGCGTCTCTAGCCGTTGACGACCTGCGTGCCCTTCAGGCGCAGTGGGACAAACTGTCCAAGGTCGAGAAGGAGTCTGATGCGGGGGTGGAGCTTGCGCGACTTCGGCTTGCCGAGAAGGAGGCCGAACTCGAGAAGTTTCAAACGTTGCTCGAGGAGAAGGGGCTGTTCGTTGGCGACCTCTCTGAGCAGCGCCGACGCATGCAGTCGATTCTCGAGCGTCTTGACGCGGGGCTGCTGCTTCTCGAGGAGAAGGGCAAGAACCTTGTCGCGCGGCTCTCGGATCTGCGTGCGAAGGTGCACCAGGCCGACACGCGTTCCTCGTCTCGCGGCGGAGAGCTCGAAGTCCTGCGCGCTGAGCGCACCGAGACGGATGGCAGGCTCAAAGCGCTCTACGGCCAACTAGGCGAGCTGCGCAAAGAGGCCGAAGCCGGGCGGAAGGCCCGTATGGCGGCCGATGACGAACTTGCCCGGTTGGGCGTTGAGCTCAGGCGATCGCGCAAATTGCTCGAAGACGACCGCATCGAGGCTTCAAAGGCCCAGCAGGTCCTGGCTGCCTCATCGCTCGAACAGGAACTGCTCGCCGAACGTGGGCAGGTTGTTCGCGAACAGGGCCAGGCCGCTCAGGCGACGCTGTCTGCCCGACGCTCGCGCCTTGAGACACTGGGAGGACAGCTTTCCAAGGTCAAGCGCGAACTAGCCTTGGCGGACTCGGACGTCGACAAGCGAGTACGAGTGCTTGACTCGCGCAGACGCGAACTGGAGACCAAGCGAGAGTCCCTCGCCGGTGCTCGCGCGGAGGCCCGCGGACTTGAAGAGGTCGACCGGGCGTTCGCGACGGCCTCTCCCGCGCTTGCGTGGGCACTGAGCAAACAGAAGGAGATTCCGGGGATCATCGGGCCTCTGGCCGAGTCGGTCCGCGCGCCCGAGCGGTTCGAGGCGCTTGTTGAGCGTCTCTTGGGAGCGGACCTGTTCGGACTGCTCGTCGCCGACACGAGCACTGCACTTCGAGTCGCCAACCAACTCAACATGGAATCCCAGGGCGAGATAGCACTCATCCCGGTCGAAGGCATGCGAAGCGCAGATCAGAAGCAGCCTGCCGTCGGAGCGCGCCTGTTCGATGAGCTCGAATGCACGGGCGCGGTCCGCTCAGCTGTTGAAGCGCTGTTGGGAGATGTCTTCGTTGTGGCGACCATAGAAGAGGCCCTCTCAGCGTCGGCTTCTGACAAGACGGCCGCACGGTTCGTCACGCCCGATGGCGCTGTCGTGTGGCCCAACGGCAAGCTCACGTTGGGCACGCAAGTGGCCGACACCGAGGGGGTCCTCACACGCAAGCGCCGAATCAATGAACTCGCCGATGAGATCGCTGCGCTGACCGCCCAGGTCGGGGAGGCCGAATCCGCGACCTCCGCTGCGGACGAGGCGCTGGCGCTCGCTCAGCAAGATGCGCTGGAACTCTCGCAGAGGATTGCCGCGCTCACGGGTGAGCATGACTCGCTACTCGCGGAAGTCGGTCGGCTGGAGGAGCAGCTCACTGCTTTCGAGAACGAGGCCGCCGGCGTTGAACGCCGAATCAACGACATAACCGACAAGACGGCGAAGCACCAACCGGCGATCGTCCAGATCACTGAGCGCATCACTGCCACCGCGCAGGAAATCGAGCGAATCGAAGAGGCCTCGGCGGTTTCGCGTGAGCAGCGTGATGCGCGCTTCCGCGAGGAGAGCGCGATCTCTGAGCGATTGAGCGGCTGTCAGGTCGACATCGCGACCGTCTCGGAGCGCGAGGTTCACCTGAAGCGTCAGGTCAACACCATCGCCGCAGAGCTCAAGGAGCTTGAGGACACACTGAGGCTCTCCCGAGATACCGAACAGTCCCTCGAGCTGTTGCGCGAACGGATCCAACCGCTTCACGCGAACTACGCGGTGTTGCAGGAGCGCGCGGATCAGCTGGCGGTCAAGTTGAGGGATCGGGCGCGCTTCGAACAGGCGGATTCTGAGTCGCTCAGGACCACGATCCATGACGCACAGGACGCGGTACGTGGGGCGCAGGCCGAGATCGACGAGAAGAATGAGTCGATGAGTGGGCTGCGTGTCGAGAAAGGACAGCTCGAGCTTCAGGTCAACCTCGCTGTGCGGCGGATCATCGAGGAGATCGGCATGTCACTGGAGTCTGCACTTGCCAGTGAGCCTCTGGGCGACCGCGCCCAGGCCGAGGACCGGATGCATGCCTTGCGCAAACGGATCGCTAACCTAGGGCCGGTGAACCCCGTCGCGGTCGAGGAGTTTGACACGCTGCGCGCACGTCGCGACTTCATGCTTGCGCAGATCACGGACCTGGATTCTTCTCGGAAGGCCCTTCACAAGGTCGTCGCGGCAATCGATCGCAAGATGCGCGACCGCTTTCTTGAGACGTTCGAGCAGGTCGACAAGCACTTCCAGGAGATCTTCTCGGTGCTCTTTCCCGGAGGGACCGCCCAGTTGCAGCTCACCGCTCCGGATGACCCTGAGCTGACGGGTGTCGAGGTGATCGCCCAGCCCCGCGGCAAGAAGCTGGCCAAGATGTCGCTGATGTCGGGGGGCGAGAAGTCGCTGACGGCTTTGGCGCTCCTGTTCGCGGTCTACCGGACACGTCCGTGTCCCTTCTACATTCTCGACGAGGTTGAAGCAGCGCTCGACGACACAAACCTCCGCAGATTCGTGGCATTCACGGATTCGATGCGCACTCACACGCAGTTCATCGTGGTGACGCACCAGAGGCGCACGATGGAGATGGCCGATGTCCTCTACGGCGTATCGATGCAGGCAGACGGTGTGAGCAAGGTGGTCAGTCAGAAGCTGGACAGAGCGCTTGATCATGCGGAAGCGACCACGTGAGCACCCCGTGGTTCAGGCGGCTCGCAGACGGCCTTACCAAGAGCCGTGAGCGTCTGGGTGAACAGCTCAACGTGCTGCTCAACCGTGGTCCGGATCTGGACGAGGAGTTCTGGTCCGATCTGGAGGACGCACTGATCGGTGCAGATCTCGGCTTCACAGCCACGACCGAGATTGTCGGTCACTTGCGCGAGCAGGCCGCCCGCAAGGCCCTGCCGGATGCTGCAGCCGTTCTGGATCTGCTCGAAGAGCGGATTGCCGAGGAGTTCGTGTCCGGCGCAGACATCCTCGAAGAGTCCCCGGTAACGGTGCTCGTGGTCGGTATAAACGGCGCGGGCAAGACGACGTCGGTTGGAAAGATCGCCAAGCAGGCTGCGGACACTGGTCGCAACGTGCTTCTCGGCAGTGCGGATACGTTTCGTGCCGCCGCTGCCGAACAACTCGATGTGTGGGCGCAACGTGCGGGCGTGGACGTCATTCGCAAGGACCGGGGCGCTGATCCGGCGTCGGTTGCGTTTGACTCTGTCGTCGCTGCGGAATCGCGTGGTGCCGATCTCACGCTCATCGACACGGCGGGACGGTTGCACACGTCGGCGGATCTTATGCGTGAGCTCCAGAAGGTGCAGAGGGTGACGGCGAGTCGCAGCCCGGGTCCGGTTCGAACACTTCTCGTGATGGACGCCACGACCGGCCAGAACGGTCTGGCCCAGGCGCGTGAGTTCAACTCGGCGATGGGTGTCGACGGCATCGTGCTCACGAAGCTCGACGGGACCGCAAAGGGTGGGATCGCGGTCGCCATCTCCCGTGAGCTGGGTATCCCGATCCTGCGCATCGGCGTGGGGGAGAGTATCGAGGACTTGCGCCCGTTTGACGCGCCGACATTCGCCCGCGCTCTGGTTCGCGGTGAGTGACGATCTCTACATCGGGCCTACGCTTCTTGAGCCTGGCGCGCCCGCGACGGGCGACCGTCTGGCGCGCAAGCTGCTGATTCCGCTGATTGTGCTGCTTGCGGCGGTTATCCTGTTCTTCCAGATTCTCTTCGATGTCAGCGTCGTGCGAGGCGATTCGATGGAACCGACGCTCCGTGACGGCGATCGGCTGCTTCTGACCAAGTCGTACAGGGAACCCGCCGGGCGAGATATCGTGGTCCTAGAGGTCATCGGCGAGAGCGGAGAGCCCGAGGACCTGGTCAAGCGCGTGGTGGCTCTGGCGGGTGAAACCGTTGAGGTCCGTAAGGGAATCGCCCTGATCAACGGAGTGGTCGAACCGGCCGATTCGGTGCAGACGAGCGATGACGACGGCACCTACAGCGACCCTGCGGTCGTCCCGGAGGGTCATGTCTACGTGCTCGGCGACAACCGGCCGGTGTCCCTGGACAGCCGCTATCTGGGTCCAATCCGCTTGCAGGCGGTGCGCGGTCGGGTTGTCTACATCTTCTCACCGCTCACGCGCGCCCGCACCTTTCGCTGATACACTGGCCGGTGCCGCGGCGCGTGCTTGCGCTCGGCATGTCGCCCACCGATGAAGGAACACCCGTATGTTTGAGAACCTCTCAGATCGTCTCCAGAAGGTCTTTGCCGGACTGACCGGCAAGGGCCGACTCACGGAAGCGGATGTCGACGCCGCCATGCGAGAGATTCGTATGGCGCTGCTCGAAGCCGATGTCAACTTCAAGGTGGTCAAGGAGTTCGTCGCACGCGTGAAGGAACGTGCCGTCGGCGCTGACGTCATGAACTCGCTGACGCCCGGTCAGCAGGTCGTCAAGATCGTGCTCGACGAGATGGTGATTCTTCTGGGAGGCACCAGCAGCAAGTTGGTGCTGTCCGGACGCATCCCTAACGTCCTGATGCTGGTCGGCCTGCAAGGCTCAGGCAAGACCACTGCCACCGCCAAGCTCGCGTATCTGATGCGTAAGCAGGGGAAACGCCCGCTGATGGTCGCGTGCGACGTGTACCGTCCCGCCGCGATCGATCAGCTCGAGGCCCTGGGCCGCGAGATGGATATTCCGGTCTACCGAGGAGAGGGCACCGACCCTGTCGCAATCGCCAAGGCGGGGGTTCGCGCGGCCATCGATAGCCTGCGCGACATCGTCATCGTGGATACGGCCGGTCGCCTGCATGTCGACGAAGAGATGATGAACGAGGCTGCCGCCATCCGCGATGTCGTCAAACCGGACCAGATTCTCATGGTCGTCGACGCGATGACCGGCCAAGACGCAGTCAACGTGGCCGCCGCCTTCGCCGAGAAGGTCAATTTCGACGGTGTGATCATGAGCAAGCTGGACGGCGACGCGCGCGGCGGCGCCGCTCTGTCGATCCGCCAAGTCACGGGCAAGCCCATCAAGTTCACGTCGGCCGGAGAGAAACCCGAAACGTTCGAGGCGTTCCACCCGGACCGCATGGCGAAGCGGATTCTCGGCATGGGTGACGTGGTATCGCTGATCGAGAAGGCTCAGGAGGCGGCAGCTGACACCGAGATCGATGAGAAGACGGCGCAGCGCCTGAGCAAAGGCGACTTCACGCTGGACGACTTCCTGTCCCAGATATCGCAGGTTCGCAAGATGGGCGGGTTGGGCGGTGTTCTCAAGTCATTGCCCGGTGCAGGGAAGCTCAAGGATCTCGAGGCCCAGGTTGATGAGCGTGAGCTGGACCGCACCGAAGCGATCATCCGCTCGATGACCCTGAAGGAGCGGGCCAATCCCAAGATCGTCAACGGCGCACGCAGGGAGCGGATTGCCCGAGGTGCAGGCGTGCACGTGAGCGATATCAACAGGCTGCTCAAGCAGTTTGCTGAAGCGCGCAAGATGATGAAGCAGATGCAGGCGATGCAGGGCAAAGGCCGTAAGCGCATGCGTTTTCCGGGGGGTTTCCCGGGAGCCTAGGGCCCGATCCCTCGGGCGCTACAAACGCCCGGTGCCGTGTCTTTGACCACAGAGGGCACCTGCCGTATCATGGACAACCGCTTTGCTCGAAAGGAGCGGCCGCATGGTGCGGCCGCCTTGTCCGGAGGTGAAATTCGTTGGCAGTCAAGATCCGCTTGGCGCGTCACGGTGCCAAGAAGGCGCCGTTCTACCGCATCGTCGTTGCCGACGGTCGTGCGCGTCGCGATGGCCGATTCATCGAGATGCTCGGCCGCTACAATCCCCGCACCACGCCGTCGACCGTCGAGGTCGATGTTGAGAAGGTCGATGCTTGGGTCGCCAAGGGCGCCCAGATGACCGAGACGGTCGAGAAGTTGGTCGCGATCGCTCGCGGCGAGAAGACCGCGCCTGTTGAGGCGGCCAAGCCCTCGAAGAAGTCCGTCGCGAAGGTCGCCGCTGACGCGAAGGCTGCCGAGAAGGCCGCTGCTGACGCGAAGGAGGCTGCCGAGAAGGCCGCCGCTGACGCGAAGGAGGCTGCCGCGGCTGCCAAGGCTGCCGCTGAGGCTCCTGCCGAAGAGGTCGCCGAGGAGGCTCCCGCAAAGGAGTCGCCCGAAGCTGCCGAAGCTGAGTAGCGGACTGATCACGTGACCCGAACCGGCGCAGATACCGAGGCACTCGTCCGCTATCTCGTGGAGTCACTTGTAGACGTCCCGGAAAGCGTCGTCATCGACGTGACCGAGACCGATGCCTCCGTGATGTACAGCATTGCGCTCGATCCCACCGATGTGGGCAAGGTCATCGGTCGCGGTGGCCGGATCATCAAAGCGATCCGCACGTTGGTGCGTGCAGCCGGCAGTACCGGAGATCGTTCGGTCGAGGTCGACGTCGTCGGCTGACGTCCAGATGGATAGCGAGCGGTTTGCGCGTATCGGTCGCGTCACCAGAACACATGGACTTAAAGGGGAGGTCTTGGTGGTATCTGCCACCGAGACCCCTCTGTCTGTTCTGGCGGGATGTGAGGTCTGGCTCGTTCCCCCGCCAACGGGCGTCAGAACCGCCATTCTCACGTCCGCGCGAATGGTCCCCAAGGGGACACTTCTCACATTGAGCGGGGTTACCGACATCGACACCGCCCGCGCACTTGTCGGCCGCGACCTGCTCGTGGACTCCTCGGCGCTCCCATCGGACTTCTTCGTCGCCGAGCCTGCGGCGGAGGGCTTCGACGGCTTCTCCGTCTACGATGACACTCACGGCGACTTGGGCACGATCGTTGAGACTATCGAGACCGGAGCCAACGACGTGTGGGTTCTTGCGGGCCCACTGGGCGAGATCCTCGTACCGGTCATAGAGCAGGTCGTGCTTGAAATCGATCTAGAGAGGTCCACCATCAAAGTCGAACTACTCGCAGGGCTGTTGGACGAAGCGGAGTGATCGTGCGAATCGACGTTGTCACCATCTTCCCCGGCATGTTCGACGCGGTGCTTGACGCCTCGATAATCGGCATCGCACAGCAACGAGGACTGCTCTCAGTGGCCTGCCATGACTTGCGCGATTGGACGCACGATCGTCACCGCACCACCGACGACGAGCCCTACGGTGGTGGCCCGGGCATGATCATGAAGCCCGAGCCTCTCTTCGAGGCGGTCGAGTCCCTGCAACACGCTGCCCAGAAGCCCGCGCGAGTGGTGTTCTTCACACCCGCGGGAGTGCCCCTGACGCAGGCGCTCGTGGAGGAACTTGCCACAGACGAGCGGCTCATCTTGGTATGCGGTCGGTATGAAGGATTCGATGAGCGCGCGCTTTCGCTTGCGGATCTGGAACTCTCCATGGGGGATTACGTTCTCACGGGCGGCGAGCTACCCGCCATGGTCACCATCGACGCGGTCGCTCGACTCCTTCCGGGCGTGTTGGGCGATGAGGCGAGTTCGCAAGACGAGTCCTTCTCGGAGGGGCTGCTCGAGTATCCGCAGTACACGCGCCCCGCCGTCTACCGAGACCTCGAAGTTCCGCAGGTGCTGCGCAGCGGCGATCATGGGCGGATAGCGCGCTGGCGTCGTGAGCAGTCCCTGATCCGCACCGCCCGGGTTCGCCCGGAGCTTCTGATGCATGCGAACCTCTCGGAGGCGGAGCTCGAGATGCTCGATAAAGAAGACAGGCCCTCATCGACTGAGGTCACAGGTGCACGGTGAGCGCTGAGAACGGACGCCCATCAACCACACGGTGGCTGATCGAAACGGTGGTTCTCATCGTGGCCGCGGTTCTGGTCGCCCAAGGCATCAAGACCCTGGTAGTACAGCCGTTCGTGATCCCAACGGGCTCGATGATACCCACGATCGAGATCGGCAACCGCGTACTGGCCGAGAAGCTCACCTTCCGGTTCGGCCGCAACCCGCAGCCCGGTGACATCGTGGTGTTCGATGACCCCAACGGTCAGCATCCTCAACTGATCAAGCGCGTTATCGCAGTTGAAGGTCAGACCGTTGATCTGCGCGACGATGGGGTGGCGGTGGACGGGCGCCTGCTCGTCGAGCCCTACACCTATGCCAAGCCGACTACCACCGGGTCCGTGCCGCTGCCTGTCGTCGTCCCTGCGGGTCAAGTGTGGCTCATGGGGGACAATCGTCCGGAGAGCGGCGACTCCCGCTACTTCGGTCCGGTGCGCTTGAACACTGTTCGCGGCCGCGCCTTTTGGACATACTGGCCTCTTGGGGCCTTTGGCCGTCTCGACTGACTTGCTCGGAGAATACGGAGGCACCATGTCTTTGGGTTTGAGTAGCGGATCGGACACTGCTTCGGAGGTTTCGACACTTCGGTGGCTGGTCGAGACCGCCCTGCTGGTTCTTCTGGCCTTCGCACTGGCCCAAGGAATCAAGACGTATTTGGTCCAGGCGTTCGTGATTCCTTCGGGCTCGATGATTCCAACGATCCAAGAGGGTGATCGGGTATTTGCCGAGAAGATCAGCTACCGATTCCTGCGGGGCCCGGCGGCACTCGACGTCGTCGTCTTCGACAACCCGGAGTACGACCCTGCAGACCCCAGCATGTCTCCGCCCATTCTCATCAAGCGCGTGATCGCCGTTGAGGGCCAGAGCGTCGACCTGAGAGACGGGCAGGTGTTCGTAGACGGTGAGCTGCTGGACGAACCGTACACCCATGGCAAGCCTACC
>JBBREQ010000004.1:0-46761 GCA_038202795.1 Coriobacteriia bacterium
CCTCGCAGGCGACTTTCTGCTCTTCTACATGTCGTGGGAGGTCATGGGGCTCTGCTCGTATCTGCTCATCGGTTTCTGGAACACCAATGACGAGGCACGCAAAGCGTCCATCAAGGCGTTTCTGACCACGCGGGTGGGTGATGTCGGGTTCGCGATCGGCCTCGCCTACATGTGGGCGACCGTGGGCTCGTTCGACATCCCTACGGTCATGGCCTCTGCGCCAGGTTGGGCGCCTGGCGTCGCCACTGCGATCGCCCTGCTGCTGTTCTTCGGGGCCATGGGTAAGTCGGCTCAGTTCCCGCTTCACATCTGGCTACCCGACGCGATGGCAGGTCCCACGCCGGCATCCGCGCTCATCCATGCGGCAACGATGGTGGCAGCGGGCGTGTTTCTGGTGGCGCGCTCTCTGCCGATCTTCGAGGTGTCGGGTTTCGCACTACAGGCCGTGCTGGTCATTGGCGCCATCACCGCGTTGATGGCTGCCTCGATGGGTGCGGTGCAACACGACATCAAGAAGGTGCTGGCGTACTCCACGATCTCTCAGCTGGGCTACATGTTCTTGGGATTAGGCACCGGGAGCGTCTCGGCAGGTATGTTTCACCTGTTCACCCATGCATTCTTCAAGAGCCTGCTGTTCCTTGGCGCCGGTAGTGTCATCCACGCGATCCACTCGCAGGACATGCGCGAAATGGGCGGCATGGGCAGGCAGATGAAGGTGACCACCGCGACGTTCACGGTGGGGACGCTCGCGCTGGCCGGCATCATCCCGTTCTCGGGATTCTTCTCCAAGGACCTGATCCTCGACCACCTGTGGAAAGAGGGCCACTACATCATCTTCGCGATTGCCTTGGCCACGGCGTTTCTGACCGCGTTTTACATGGCACGCCTGTGGTTCAGGGTCTTCTCGGGAACCCCACGCAAGGAGGGGCACGCTCACGAGTCCGATGCACTGATGCTCGCGCCGATGATCGTGCTTGCGACGCTCACTGCAGTCGCGGGCGTCTCGATCATCATCTTCGGGGAGTTCCTGGGTAGCGAGACCGAGTGGCCAAACCTCGTTATGGGCGCGCTCTCGAGCGCGGTTGCGCTCTCCGGCATCGCGCTTGGATGGGTGCTCTTCGGCAACGGGCGCGACCCCGAGGCCGTCAAGGCGCGCGCGTCCAGGACGTATATGGTCGTGACCAACAAGTTCTTCCTCGACCTTGTGGCCGAGGAATACATCGCCGGTGGTTACAACAAGCTTTCCGAGAAGGTCAACTGGTTCGACAAGTACATCATCAACGGAATCGTGAACGGCGTGGGTGTGGCGTGCCGCACCGCCGGCGCCAAGCTGCGGCTCCTTCAGGCCGGCAACGTTCAGGTGTACCAACGCTTGGTCGTTGCCGCCGTGCTCGTGCTCGTGGTCATCGCAGTGCTGACGACAGGGGTGTGACGGAGTGCCCGTTCTGAGCATCATCTGCTTCCTGCCGGTGCTGGGCGCCGTCGCAGTCATGTGCATCCCCAACAGTCATGGGGGTAGCCTGGCCCGGTGGGTCACCACCGGCTTCATGGTCGTTGACCTGGCCATTGTGGCGTGGCTCGCGCTCGCGTTCGACCGCAGCGCGGCCGGCATGCAGTTCGTCGAGAAGGTGCCGTGGATTCCTACGTTCGGCGTCGAGTACTACGTGGGAGTCGACGGGATCTCGGTGACCATGGTCGTCCTCTCGGCGCTGCTCTCGCTCATCGTGGTGTTCGGATCGTGGGACACGGAGCACCGCCCCAAGACGTGGTTCGTCATGCTCCTGCTCCTCGAGGCGGGCATGAACGGCGTCTTCATGGCACTCGATTTCGTGCTGTTCTACGTGTACTGGGAGTGGGTTCTCATCCCCATGTACTTCATCATCGCGTGGTGGGGCAAAGAGGACCGTAGCTACGTGAGTCTCAAGTTCTTCCTCTATATGCTTCTGGGATCGGTCCTCATTCTCTTGGGCATTCTCGCCATCTACCTGCATCCGGCAGGCGGCACGTGGGACATGGTCGAGCTGGCGAATCGCAACTTCCCCGTGGGCTTCCAGATGTGGGTGTTCGGTCTGTTCTACTTCGGCTTCGCCGTGCGTGTTCCGGTCTGGCCGTTTCACACGGGTCACTCTGACGCACACATCCAGGCACCCACGGCAGGGTCCGTCACGCTGGCTGGCGTTCTGTTGAAGACCGGAACATACGGCTTGATCCGGGTGTCGCTGCCTATGCTTCCCGAAGCAGCTCACGCCTGGGGTCCGTTCGTTGGCGCGATGGCGTGCGCGGCGATTCTCTACGGCTCTGTGGTCGCCTTCTGGCAGCCGGACCTGAAGAAGATGCTCGCGTACTCCTCGGTGGGTCACATGGGCTTCGCGATGCTGGGGATTGCAGCCGCGACCCAAGAGGGCCTCGACGGCGCGATGGTGCTCGCATTCGCTCACGGCGTGATCACTGGCCTGCTGTTCTTGGTCGTGGGAATGATCTACGACCGGGCGCACACTCGAATGGCCCCGGACCTCCAGGGCGTGGGCAAGCAAGCGCCCGTGCTGGGAGGCATGCTCGCGTTCGCGGCGATATCTTCACTCGGCCTGCCCGGCTTGGCAGGCTTTGCCGGCGAGTTCCTGGTGATCGTGGGCGCGTGGAAATCCGAGCTGCCCAAGATCTACACCGTCATCGCGGGCGTAGGCATGCTGCTGGGTGCGGCCTACATGTTGTGGGTCATCTATCGCGTCGTGTACGGCGAGCCTACCAAGACGGTCAAGGAGAATGTGACCGAAGCGCGCCCCATCGACCTGCTCACCGCCGGTCCGCTCATGGCGATCACTGCGGTCATCGGATTGAACTGGAACGTGCTTCTGAGCTACATCGATCCCGCCATCCAGCTTCTGACCAAGACGCTCGTGAGGTCCTGATGATGCAGCCCTACCTCGTACTCGTCCCCGAGATACTCGTGCTTGTCGCAGCACTTGCTGCGCTGTTCGCCGATCTGCTGGGCGGCGATCGCGTCGCAGCCATACTGGGGGCACTCGCCACCGCCGCTGCGGCCGTCGCTGTCTGGCTGGTTCCCGTGCCCGAGTCGTTGTTCGGCTCCATGCTCACGTTCTCCGGCGGGACCACCGGGCTGATGTTGCGTTCGGGCATCGCGGTCCTGACGTCGCTGTTCCTGGTCTGGGTCGCCGCGCGGGGGTGGGCCGGTGTCCGTGCTCGCGAGGCGGTCGCGCTGACGCTGTTCTCGACGCTGGGCAGCCTGCTGCTTGTTTCGGCCAACGATCTGGTCGCCATGTTTTTGTGCCTCGAACTCTCGACGATGCCGGCCTACGTTCTCATGGGCTACTCGGCCGAGGACCGCAAGAGCCTCGAGGGCGCGCTCAAGTACTTCCTGATGTCGGTACTCACGAGCCTTGTGATGGCCTACGGGCTGTCGTACGTGTACGGAATGAATCAGGGTACGGGATACAGCCAGCTGCAGGTTGCGGGTCCTGCTTGGTTGGGTGTCGTGGTGAGCGTACTGGTGCTGACAGGATTCCTTGCCAAGTTGACCGGGGCCCCGTTCCATTTCTGGTCTCCCGACGCCTATGAGGGCGCTCCCTCGGCGTCAGTGGCGTTTGTTGCCGCAGTCAGCAAGATCGCGCCGATGTATGCGATGGTCAGGCTGATGGCCGAGGTGCTTCCGGCCTCTCCGGCTCTTTCCCGCATCCTCCTGATTTCTGCGGTGATCTCAATCCCACTGGGCATCTTCGCCGCGCTGGTACAGACCGACCTCCGCCGCATGGTGGCGTATTCCGGCATCTCCATGGTTGGCTACGCCCTGTTGGGAGCCTCTGCGGCTACGCCCTCGGGCTACGCCGCAGCTGTGTTCCTGATCGTGGTGTATGCCATCTCAGTCTTGGGCTTGATGCTGGTGGTGGCTCAGGAAGGCGGAACCTTCGCCGACGTCGCAGGCCTGGTCAAGCGCCGCCCCGTCGAAGCGTGGGCAACGGTCGTCTACCTGTTCTCGATCATCGGGTTCCCGCCCATGGTGGGCTTCTATGGCAAGCTCGGCGTTCTTTCGGCGGCGTACCGTGCGGGCTACTTCATTCCGGTGGTCATCGGCGTTCTGATGAGCGTGGTCGCCGGCGGATACGCCTTCGCGGTCATCCGCGCGATGTTCACGCCCGGAGAGGGAGCGCCCGTGGAGACCGGCGACCCGATGCTGGAGCAGACGACCGACTACCCGCAGTCCCCGCGTGCTGCGGCAGCGGTGATCGTCACGCTCGCCGCCCTGACGGTGGGTCTGGGCTTGGTCGCCGACCCTCTTCTCAACCTGCTGCAGACGTCGCTTTCCTAGAGCGCGTGCGCCTGGTGTGACGCGACTCTGTGATTCCTGTGAAATGGCTTGCGTCACGCATCCGTCGTTGACTCGCGGGTACAATCGTTGCTGCTGCACGTGAACCCAACATCGACCGATCGTCTCGTGGCGAAGAGGTGCGCGCATGACCGAGGGCAACGACTACCGGATTCCCCAGATGCCCGAGCCTGACGGCTCTGAGGGCGACCCCATCGCTTGGATGGCCGACTCCGAGACACACCTTGAAGATGTCGAGCCGATGGAACCCCCGTACGTTGAGGTGACCGGAGAGCTGCCGGTCTGCGACTACACCGGCGAGGGAGACGAGCCCTGCGAGGACCCGGCTGTCAGGAAGGCCTGGTCCAGCGCAGCGGTCATCACCTCGGCGATGGTCGGAGCGGTCGTAGGTGGGCTGTTCGTCTCGGTAGCCGTTGTCTGGGCGTTGGGGCTGCTTCCGGGCTCACAACCCCTTCGCGCCGAGCAGAGCGAGCCAACGAAGAGCGCGGCTGAGCAGGTGACCATCAAGGCCGGGAGCACGATGGCCGAGGTTTCCGAGGCCGTGGCAGCCAAAGTGGTGCCTTCTGTGGTCAACGTGACGCTGAGTCAGGCCGGGTATGACCCGTTCTCGGGAACGACCGTCACCCAAGACGTGGGGAACGGCTCGGGCGTGATCATCCGCGAAGACGGCTACGTGCTCACCAACAATCATGTCGTTGAGGGCGCTGACAAGCTCACGGTCACCGTGGGGGCGCAGGATCTGATCGCGACGGTGGTGGGTGTCGACCCGTCAAGTGACCTCGCGGTGCTGAAACTCGAGGGCGGGCCATTCCCTGCGATGGAGGTCGGCGACTCGAAGACCCTGCGCGTGGGCCAGTATGTCATGGCGGTGGGTAGCCCCTTCGGACTCGAGAAGACGGTGACCGTGGGCATCATCTCGGCGCTTAACCGGTCCTCGCTCCAGTCCGGGGCGAACGATCTGACCACCTACACGAACCTCATCCAGACTGACGCTGCCATCAACCCGGGCAACTCCGGCGGTGCGCTCGTCGATTCGACTGGCAAGTTGGTGGGAGTCAACACGCTCATCCAGTCGCCCTCCGGCTCGGTGGGGGCGCCGCAGTCCGCCGGCGTTGGATTCGCGATACCGGTCAACTTCGCGCTGGACATCGCGAATCAACTCATCGAGAACGGGCGCGCGGTCCACCCCTACATCGGCGTGAGTACCGAGACGGTCGATGAGGCGATCGCGAGCCAGTTCGGGCTGCCGGTACAGTCCGGGGCGCTCGTACGGTTCGTGCAGCCCAACTCGCCGGCCGAGCGGGCGGGAATCCAGCGCGGAGACATCATCGTCAAGCTCGGTGCCAGCCCGATCACAGGCGTCGATGACGTCTACACCGCGGTCCGAGAGAATCAGATAGGTGACATCGTTGCGGTCGAGGTCGTTCGCAGTGACACCCGCAGGACGCTCGACGTGACGTTGGGTTCTGACGCCCAACGTCAGTAGGCGGCAGCGATGCGAATCACACTCATCGCCGTAGGTCGCCTCAAGGAGGCCTACTGGCGCGATGCTGCCGGGGAGTACCTCAAACGACTTGGCCCGTACGCGGATGTGCGCGTGGTCGAGATCGCCGACCGCGATCCAGGCCGCGGGGGAGAGGCGCGTGCGCTCGCCGAAGAGGCTGCCGACGTTGTGAAGGCGATTCCTCCCGGCACACACGTTGTTGCACTCGAGATAGGCGGCAGGCAGCTGTCGAGCGAGCAGTTCTCGGCAAAGCTGTCTCGGCTGGGCGTTGAGGGGCAGAGCCACGTCGTCTTTCTCATCGGCGGCTCACTGGGACTGGCAAGCGAGGTGCTCGCCCGTGCCGACGAGCGACTCTCGTTCGGCGAGCTGACGCTGCCCCACAACCTCGCACGAGTCGTGCTGCTCGAGCAGGTCTATCGGGCGTTTCGAATCGCGCGTGGAGAGCCCTATCACAAGTGATCGCTAAAGAACCGGGAACCCCGCAGGGTATATTGCCCAACCTTAAGATGCCGATACGCAACTTAAGGACCCGCATACAGGGAAGCGCAACACGGCAGCGGGGAAGTGGTTCAGATGAGCGCGCAGGGAGCTCGGTGTCCCGTCGGGAGCGAGCGGATCGACGAATCCGCAGCACGCATCAATGCGGCCATCGTGGTCGCCGTGGTCGTGAGCTCTGTGGTCACCCAAACGCCGTGGATCCTGGCGTACCTGGCTGTCGACTACCTGATCAAGCTCATATTGGGTTTCGCCTACAGCCCCAACTGCATCATTGCTCACACCGTGGCAAACATGCTGGAGCTCCAACGTCGGCCCGTGGACTCGGCACCCAAGCGGTTTGCCGCAGTGCTCGCCTGCTTCATGTCGGTTCTGGCGCTCGTTATGGCCTACTCGCTTGACTCCTTGTTCTGGTTCAACGTTGTCGCCCTGCTCTTCGTGGGCGTTGCTTCACTGGATGCGTTCGCGGAATTCTGTCTGGGTTGCTATTTGTTCGGTCTGCTCCCCGAGCGGGTTTCTGCAGTAATGGTTCGACGCTAGAGAGGTGAGAGAAATGAACGAATGCGAATGTCTGCCCAAGTGCCCGTTCTTCCACGACAAGATGGACAACATGCCTGCCATGGCGGACATCTTCAAGAGGCGTTACTGCTTGGGTGACAACCTGAGCTGCGCCCGCCACCGGGTGTTCGAGGCGCGCGGCCGCGAGAGGGTGCCCTCGGACATGTTCCCCAACGACGGAGAGTATGCCGAAACCGTTCTGGTAGCGGTCTAGCTCCTTGAGTTGCAGCGGGATGGCGCCTCGCACGGCGTAGCAGTGCCCACCCATACGCTATACTTGCTGGTCACATCAGCAAGCTTGGGCGAGAGGTTCTGCACCCGTGAGAGACGCCATTTCTGCGCTTGTCACCGCCGCGATCGACGCAGCCATCAAGGCTGGGGAGCTCCCGTTGACCGAAGCTCCCGAGGCAGCTCCTGAGCGGCCCCGGGAGACCACGCACGGTGACTGGGCCACGAGTGTCGCGCTGCGCAGCGCGAAGGCCGCCGGGATGAACCCCCGCCAAGTCGCGGAGATCATCGCAGCCCATCTGACGGCGGATGCCGATATCGCCGCTGTCGAGATCGCGGGCCCCGGGTTCATCAACCTCCGTCTCGCACCCTCCGCGCTGCAGCGCGTCTTGCGCGAGGCACGTGAGAGCGACCGCGATTTCGGACGAAGCGATCTTGGGCAGGGCCTGAGGGTGCAAGTCGAGTTCGTCTCGGCAAACCCTGTAGGGCCCCTGCACGTGGGGCACGGACGCTGGGCAGCTCTGGGCGACGCTATGGCCCGGGTCCTCGAACATGCCGGCTGGAACGTCGAGCGCGAATTCTACGTCAATGACGCGGGTGTTCAGATGGACATCTTCGGTGCGAGCGTCTCGACGCGCTATCTGGAGTTCTGCGGGGCGGACGTCGCGTTCGAGGACAACTGGTACCAAGGCGCCTACATCACCGAGATTGCCCGCGAGATCTTCGAGGAGGAGGGCGCGCGCTGGCTTGACGCCTCCGCGGCCGCCCGCGAGGAGTACTTCCGGGAGAAGGCCTACGTGCAGGTGCTCGAGCACCTCAACCGCGTGCTCCACGGTATGGGTGTCGACTTCGATGTCTGGTTCTCCGAGCGCACGTTGCACGCCGCGACCCCGGGCAATGGCTCCACTGCAGTCGAGAACGGTATCGCAGCGCTGCGCGAGGCGGGCTACATCTTCGAGCTCGACGGCGCGACGTGGTTCCGTTCGACGGACTTTGGCGACGACAAGGACCGCGTTTTGGTCAAAGCGGACGGCGAGTACACCTATTTTGCCGCGGATATCGCCTATCACAAGAACAAGTTCGATCGTGGGTTCGACCGCGTGATCAACATCTGGGGTGCCGATCATCATGGCTACGTCGCGCGGATGAAGGCGGCCTGCGCGGCGTTGGGTCATGAGGGGCAGCTGGACGTGGTCATCGGCCAGTTGGTCAATCTGTTCCGCAACGGCGAGGCCGTTCGGATGAGCAAGCGCACCGGCGAGATGGTCACCTTCGAGGAGCTGGTCGACGAGGTGGGAGCTGATGCAGCCCGCTACTGGTTCCTGCGGCGCTCCACAGATCAGCAGGTCGATTTCGACATCGAACTCGCTCGCCAGCAATCGGCGGACAACCCGGTGTTCTACGTGCAGTACGCGCACGCACGCATCTGCTCGATCGTTCGCAAGGCCGCTGGCGAGCAGGTCGCAGCGGCTGCGGTGGATGCCGACTCGCTTGCTGCCGAGATCGTACGCCCCACAGCTGATCTCTCGCTGCTGGTCGCAGCTGAAGAGCTCGCGCTCATGCGCCGCTTGGCCGAGTTCCCCGATGTCGTTGAGGCCGCGGCACGGGAGCTGGCACCCAACAAGCTCACCCGCTACGCGGAGGACCTGGCTGCGAGCTTCCACCAGTTCTACACCCAGTGTCGTGTCGTGAGTGAGGACGTGGAGCTCACGGCCGCCCGCCTCTACGCTGTGGACGCCACCAGACGTGCACTGCGCTGCGTTCTCGGGCTTCTCGGTGTGAGCGCTCCCGAGCGCATGTAAGGGAGCACGACGGCCCGACGTTGACCATTTGCCGACTCTGAAGTAGTATGTGCAAACTGTAGGACTTAGCAGAAGCTAAGTGCACGGTTCGAGGGGAGCATCGCTATGGCAAGACCATCTGCGCCCAGACCGCCGGCGACCGCCGACGGAAAGACGGGCCACGACCTTCTCGGCGTTTTGCCCATGACAGCCGAGGTCAAAGACGGACACCTGTGGATCGGTGGCGTCGACACGGTCGCGCTCGCTCGTGAGACGGGAACGGCTGTCTATGTCATGGATGAGGAGACGATCCGCCACCAGCTCTCCCAGTACGTGAAATGGACCACCTACCATTGGAAAGACGTCGATGTGATCTTCGCCGGTAAGGCGTTCATGTCGGTTGCGATGGTCAAGCTCGTGGCCGAGGAGGGCTGCTGTCTCGACGTCTCCAGCGGTGGCGAGCTGGCGTTCGCACGCCGAGCAGGGTTCCCCATGGAGCGCATCTACGTGCACGGCAACAACAAGACCCCGGCCGAGCTCGCCGAATGTCTGGATGCCGGTGTCGGCCGCGTGGTCGTCGACAGTTTCGAGGAGATGGACCGCCTGGACGCGCTGGCTGTCGAGCGAGGCGTGACGCAGCGGGTCCTGGTGCGCGTCACCCCGGGCGTCGAGGCCGATACGCATGACTTCATAATGACCGGTGCCGAGGATTCGAAGTTCGGCTTCGGACGTAACCAAGGGCTCGCGATGGCCGCGGTCAAGCGCGCCATCGAACTGCCGGGGCTGGACTTCGACGGTCTGCATATGCACATCGGAAGCCAGATATTCGCGCTCCGTAGTTTCTCGAAGGCCATAGAGGTCATCGTGGAGTTCATCTCCGAGATCAGGGCCGAGACCGGGGTGGAGGTTCGGATGCTGGATACCGGGGGCGGTTTGGGCATCGCCTACGGCATTCCCGATGAGCCCTCAACGATCCAGGACTACGCCAAGGTGGTTGTCGACGGCATCAAGGAAGCGTGCGAGAAGCATGGGCTCACCGTTCCCGCGATGGCGGTCGAGCCGGGGCGCTCAGTCGTCGCGAATGCGGGGGTCACGCTCTACACGGTCGGCTCGATCAAGGAGATTCCCCTCATACGGACCTACGTTGCGGTCGACGGCGGCATGTCCGACAACATCCGTACCTCGCTCTATGACGCACATTACGAGGCGCTGATCGCCAACAAGGCGGACCAGCCCCGCGAGATGGTTGCGACGGTTGCCGGGAAGCACTGCGAGAGCGGCGATATCGTCGTCAACGACGCACCGCTGCAGTGCCCCGAGGTCGGGGACGTGCTGTGCGTCTGCGCCACCGGAGCGTACTGCCAGTCCATGAGCAGCAACTACAACAAGCAGGTTCGACCCGGTGTCGTGTTTCTGCGCGACGGCGCGTGGCGTTGGGTGGTACGGCGCGAGACGTATGAGGACCTCATGAAATGCGAAGTGGACTAGGGCAGCTGGCTGAGTCTCGAGCCAAGGCATCTCTGGAGACCCATCCATTGAGGTATGCTGACGCCATGAGGATTTCGCGCACCACGACAGTTCTACTAACCGTGCTTCTGGCGCTCGTCGCCTTGGCAGCTGCGGGCTGCGGGTCCGCCCCGGCGGGCCAAGGAGCCGCGCCGGGTACCGTGTGGGAGCCCTCGGCTTCGGGGCTTCCCACGCTTTATGTGTTCGGCGATCCCAGTTGACCACCGTGCGTTGAGATGAGGCCCGTGGTCAACGGGTTGCAGTCAGAGTATGCGGGGAAGGTCGAGTTCGTGGTCTACGGCGCGGTCAATACCGATGCTGTGGGTGGTCAGTTCGCTGACGAGCACCGCGTCACCACCATCCCCGCGATGATGATCGTCGCGCCCGACGGCACCGAGTTCGGTCGGATCGACGGAGCCGCGGACGCAGCGACGCTGCGCACCTTGATCGAAAAGGGGCTCAGGTAGCGACCCTCAGCGCGGCCGCTCAAGGTTTGCTACTCAGTTCACGATAATCAAGGGGCAGGCAGCTGGCAGCGTAAGCCGGTCTTGCTGCCTCGCCGATGCTGTGACAATTGAACCCACCCGCGACGCCCCTTGGGGGACGAGTGCCTGCCACACGAGGCGACAGGACCACAGGCAAGGTGCTGCTTCGCCGGCGCCTGGTTGTCCTGTTGGCGCTCACCGTGTTGCCGTTCGTGGTGTTCTCGGTCTTTGAGGCCCGGAACATCAACAGGGCACGCCTGGCGGAGAATCGTCAGGCGAATCTCGCCCGCGCGCGCAGCGTGGCGTACTCCATTGACGGCTACATTGAATCTACCGAGGAGATCCTGAACGCGATCGCGCACAGCGATGCCGCGCTCAACGGTGGTCAAGAGGTGCTGAATGCCTGGTTCGCCGATATCCTGTCGCACTGTGGGCACTACGGCAACATCGTTTACTTTGACACCTCGGGCAATCTGATCGCGAGTGCCCGTTCGCCCGAGGCGGGCAAGAAGATCAACGTGTCCGGTGTTTCGTGGTTCGAGCGCTCGATGGTCTCGACCCAGCTTGCCATCGGCGAGTTCTCGTACTCGAAGATCGGCGGCGCACCGGATGTACACCTCAGCCTGCCCGTCTTCGACCGGGACGGCGTGCGAGTAGGTGTTGTGTCAGCCGCCATGAACCTCACCCGGGTGCAAGACCGCCTCATGAGAGAGAAGGCCCCCGAGTACATGACGATCGCGGTCGTCGACCACGATGGCGTAGTGATCGCACGCAACAGAGACGCCGAGAAATGGGTGGGCACCAAGGTGCTCAGCGATGCCCAGGTCAGGCGGATGGTCGCGCAACGTGAGGGGTTCGGTCAGACCGTCTCCCCCGACGGCACGCGAATGGTCGGCACGTACACCGAGGTCGACAGAGCGCCGTGGTTCGTGCGTGTTGGGGTGGCCGAGGACTACATCCGATCGTTGGTGGCGCGCGATGCCGGGGCCCACTACGGGGCGTTCATTCCGCTGCTCCTGGTGGCGGTCGCGGGATGGCTCTGGATCGGGCGCGACGTGGACCGTATGCACCAGCAGTCAGAACAGCTCTCGCTCGTGGACCCGCTGACGCGGCTGGGCAATAGCCGCAGCTTGCATGATGACCTTGAGCACACGATCCAGCACGCGCAGAGAAGTGGCGAGTGCCTGGCGTTCGCGATGATGGACCTCGATGACTTCAAGGTATTCAACGACCGGTTTGGCCATCTCGAAGGCGACAAGGCGCTCCAAGCCGCCGCCCACGCCGTTGAGAGTGCGATTCGGTCCGCGGACCGGGCGTACCGCTACGGGGGTGAGGAGTTCTGCGTTATCTTCCCTGATGCGGATGCGCAGGGCGCTGAAGCGGTGGCCGAGCGAATTCGCGAGGCAGTGTCGAGCGCGGAGCTGCAGACCGACCCGCAACACGACGCGGCGGCGCTCAGCATCTCGATCGGCATCGCGGTCTACCCCGACGACGCAGGTGCGGCCGATGAACTGATGAGCTGCGCGGACGCGGCGCTCTATCGTGCCAAGCGCGAAGGCAAGAATCGTGTGGCCTTGCATTGTCCCTCTGCGGACGCACATGTCTGAGTGGCCCGCCCGCAATCGGTCACAGAACGTGGACGAGATCTCATGCAAAGCGGTGTACTGGGACTCTCGGACGGTGAACGCGCACCTGCGCGACTCCTTCGCGGGGGCCGACTACGCTGCCGCAGCGCTCATCCTGTCGGGGTTGGCTCCCGCACCAGAGTGCGCCGAGGAGGCCGACGAGGCCGCGTGCCGACTCATGTTGGCTGCACTTCGCGTGAGCGCTGGTGGTCTCGTCCAGCTGAAGATGTGGGTCGATGTTGCCCGTCAGGATCCGCGCGATCTCATCGGCGCTGCTGAATATCGTCGCGAACTGGACCTGGGCACCCAACAGGCTCGGGCAGATGACCTTGCCGACTACCTGGCATGGGCGCGCGGTCCCGGTTAGTGCCACCGGGAGCCGCGAGGCCGAGCGCGCTGGCCTGCGGCACGTGCGCAGCGGTCGGGTAGAATGGGATTCACATTGCTCGCTGAGCTCATCCCTGCGTTTCGGAGGTTGTCCCATGGGTACCATCCGCGTTGGCCTCATCGGCCTTGGCACTGTCGGCTCGGGCGTCATCGAGATCCTCGACCGTCATCGCGAGGACTTCAAACGCCGCGCGGGCGTCGATATCGAGCTGGCCGCCTTCGCGGATCGCAACACCGACCGTTTTGGGGAACTCGGTCTGCCGGCAGGAGCGTGCTTTGATGACGCGCAGGCGCTCATAGACGACTCCTCGCTCGACGTGATAATCGAGCTGATCGGCGGAACAGGTGTGGCTCGTGACGTCGTCTTGAAGTCGCTCGCATCGGGCAAGAGCGTCGTGACCGCGAACAAGGCGCTCATGGCGACCTCGGGTGAAGAGGTCATGGAAGCGGCCGAGGCCGCGGGCGTCGACATTCGTTTCGAAGCGTCTGTTGGCGGCGGTATCCCCATCATCGAGCCGCTGAAGCACTCGCTCACCAGCAACGAGATCCTCACCATCATGGGAATCGTCAACGGCACCACCAACTACATGCTCACGCGCATGGCCGACGACGGACTCGACTACGATACGGTGCTCGCCGAAGCGCAGGCCAAGGGCTATGCAGAGGCGGACCCTACGGCCGACGTCGACGGTCATGACGCCGCAGCGAAGATCGCGATTCTTGCGTCGATCGCCTTCAACAGCCGCGTGGTCATGAACCAGGTTCCCACCGAGGGGATTCGCTCGATCGCGCCAGCCGACATCGCCTACGCCCGTGAGATGGGTTCCGCGATCAAGCTGCTCGCCATCGCGCGACGGACCGACTCCGGCATCGATATTCGCGTGCATCCCACCATGATTCGCACGTCGCATCCGCTGGCAGCGGTCAACGGCGTGTACAACGCGATCTATGCCGTGGGCGACGCAGTGGGCGAGACGATGTTCTTCGGCGAGGGCGCCGGGTCGCTGCCTGCGGCATCTGCGGTCGTGGGGGATCTCATCGAGGTGGCGCGGCGCATCCAAACCGGTTGCGCCCCCACGGTAGGCTGCACCTGCACCGAGAAGCTCCCGTTACGCGACATCGCGGATCTTGAGACCGGCTACTACGTCCGTCTCGAGGTCGCAGACAAGCCGGGCGTTCTGGCGGCGGTTGCGAGCGTGTTTGGAACCCACGAGGTGTCGATCGCCTCGGTCATCCAGAAGCGTGCCGAGGAGGGCGTGGCCGAGATCGTGTACGTGACGCACCGAGCACGCGAGGCGTCAGTTCGTGCCGCGCTTGCACAGATCGAGGCACTTGACGTGGTCTCGCGCACGGCAGCCGTCATCCGCGTAGAGGACATCTAGCCCGTGGGCGCAGCGGTTCTCGTTCCAGCCACCTCAGCGAATCTGGGCCCGGGTTTCGACAGTTTCGGGCTGGCGCTTGACCTGCACAACCGGTTCGAGGCGGAGCTTGCCCATGCGTGGCGCGTCGACGTCCAAGGCACAGGCGCGGGTAGCCTTGCGACCGATGGCACCAATCTCGCCGCTGTGGCCATGGCGCGCGCGTTCGCCGAGGCGGGCCAGCCTGACCTGCGCGCCGAGATCGGCTGTGCCAATCGCGTTCCAACGGGTTCCGGACTCGGGTCCTCATCGACCGCGATCATCGCCGGACTGCTGCTGGGTCAAACTTTGACGGGGGCCGACTTCGGGAACCAGCGGATACTGGAGCTGGCTGCGGAGATTGAGGGGCACCCCGACAACGTGGCCGCCGCGCTTCTGGGCGGCTTCACGGTCTGTTGGACCGACATCGAGGGGCCCCGCTGCGCGCGCTTCGAGCCAGCGCGTGGCCTCGCCGCCGTGGTCGTGCCGGCGGTAGCGGAACTCGCTACGCACGCCGCACGCGCCATGTTGCCCGACGCGGTGCCCCACGCGGACGCGGCATTCAATGTGGCGCACGCAGGGTTGCTCGCGGCATCGATCGCCGTGGGCCGTCCCGAGCTTCTGGGCGCCGCACTCGCGGATCGGTTGCACGAGCCATACAGGGCCGCTGCCGTCGGCGATCTGAAGGTGATGCACGACATCTTGCGCGACGCCGGCGCGGCGGGCGTCGCGCTCTCAGGTGCGGGCCCCACGGTGATCGGGTTGGTGGCCGGTGACACGGACGAGTCGGCCCACGAGCTGGCGCAGCAGGTTGCGGAGCGAGCCGCCGACCGCATCCGTGCCCTGGGTACACGTCGTCCGCCGCAAGCGCTGCGCATAGACCGTGTCGGCGCGCGGCTGCTCTAGTCGCCCCCGGATGATTGACCACCCCGCCCCAGTGGGGAAGAATCAACTGTATCCCCTCACCCGCGAACCGTCAGCGGCGTGACTATCCCGAGAGGCGTCACATGACCGATCAGGGTCTTCCCCCCACTCCCACTCCTTCCGACGCTGGTGGCGCTCCAGCTTTCGCGGACCACCCGGGAGTTCCTCCGGTCAATCAGGTTCCCGCGCCAGCGCTGGAGCAGACGCCCCCGCCGCGAAGCCGCGCGTGGATATGGTGGACGGTGGGGATCGTGTTCGTGCTCACGCTCGTCGTCGCGGCGTGTGCAATACCGATCGCGCTGATCGTTGGCTCATCCCCTACGTCCTTCTCGGCAGTTGGTGGGGGTGCTGTCGCGGTGATCCGGGTCGACGGGGTGATCGCCGGAACGGGGTCGAGTTTCGACGGCATCATGACCCCGGAGCACTTCTACGACCTCATGAACAAGGCCGAGGAGGACGCGCGTGTGAAGGCCATCGTGCTGCGCGTGGACTCTCCGGGAGGGACGGTGGCAGCCAGCGAGGAGGTTGCCCGTTACGTCAAGCTAGCCAAGAAACCGGTCGTGGTCTCCGTGGGAGACGTGGGCGCATCGGGCGCGTACATGATGGCCTCTCAGTCCGACGAGGTATGGGCGATGCCCGGCTCTGCGGTGGGAAGCATCGGCGTCATCTCGGAGATTCCCAACGTGAGTGAGCTGCTGGACAAGGTCGGCGTAGAGTTCCAGGTGATCACCGCGGGCAAGTACAAAGACGCTGGTAGCCCGTATCGCCCGCTCACCTCCGAGGAACGCGGTCTGATACAGGGCTCGGTCGATGAGGCCTACGGTCAGTTCATCGATATCGTCGCCGAAGGGCGCGATATGCCGCGTTCCGACGTCGAGAGCCTGGCCACGGGTTGGGTATGGAGCGGTGCCGAGGCGCAGAAGCTCGGGCTGGTCGACAAGCTGGGCACGAACCAGGATGCGCTTGACGCGGCAGCCAAGCGCGGCGGCATCAAGGGCGAGTACGACGTCATCAGCTACGAGGACGAGTTTGGGAGCCTGTTCGGTTCGCTGCTGGGCATCGCCTCGCGGCTGGGCGATCTCGACGCGCTGACCGGAAGTCGTGATAGCGCCGTGCGGCGCTCGCTGCCGCGTTAGTCGATGATGGAAGGGGAGCCGGAGTGAGTGAACCAACGGTCATCGCTCACATCTCGGATCTGCACTGCGGGTCCCAGTATCACATCCCGTCGCTCGCCAAGCGGGTGATCGACGAGCTCAACTTGCTCTGCCCCGACATCGTCGTGGTCACAGGCGATCTCACCGACATGGGCTTCCGTCACGAATTCGAGGCCGCACACGGTCTGATCGACCGCATCGCCTGCAACCGCAGGGTCGTCCTTCTCGGCAATCATGACGCGCGAAACGTGGGAGATGAGCACTTCGCGGAGCTGTTCGGCGCGCGCAGCGTGGAGTTGGACCATCGCCAGACGCGCGTGCTTGGCATCGACTCGAGCGAGCCGGACCTGGATACCGGCCGTGTTGGGCGCGAACGCTATACGTGGATCGAGGAGCGTTTCGCCGACTCCGCCGATGAGTTCAAGGTCCTTGCGATGCATCATCACCTGGTGCCCGTGCCCGGCACGGGCCGTGAGCGCAACATCGTGCATGACGCAGGTGACCTGCTCCGCGTCTTGGCCAACAACGGGGTCGACCTGGTGTTGTGCGGGCACAAGCACGTGCCCAACGTCTGGCGGCTCGAGGACATGCTCATCGTCAACGCCGGTACCTGCTGCACCCATCGCCTGCGCGGCAAGGTGCGGCCCTGCTACAACGTCATCGAGATCCGCGACAACTCGCACGTCCGCGTGCTGCTGAAGGAGCCCTACGTCGATGCCCAGGTTGTCGCCGACTTCCAGGACGTCAACAAGCGCTACTGCCGCTGGCGCTCAGACGATGCTCCGCCTGCGGCTGGCTTCGAGCTTTTGGGTGACGAGGCCCAGCAATGAGGCGGGCGGTGGCTCTGATTGACGGCGAGCACTACCCGCCGGTCGTGTCCTTTGCGCTGGGCGAGCTGGGGCGCGAGGCAGATGTCGTGGCGGCCGTGTTCCTGGGCGGTACCGAGAAGGTCGATCTCGACGCCGGGTTGGCAACCTACGGCGTGCCGGTCGTTACCGGAGCCACCGCTGAAGACGCGGTGCGTGCCGCCATCGGGCGCTACGGGCCCGACGAGCTGGTGGACCTCTCGGACGAGCCGGTCGTCTCGGCAGCCGATCGCTTCGAGCTGGCATCGGTCGCGCTCTCACTGGGAGTGGACTACCGAGGTGCGGACTTCCGGTTCACCGCACCTGTCGATCGCGTGGTGACCCGCACGCCGACGCTGGGCATCATCGGGACCGGAAAGCGGGTGGGCAAGACGTCTGTGTCGGCCTACATCGCGCGTCGGCTCAAGGATTCCGGGCTCGATATCGTGGTTCTCGCGATGGGGCGCGGCGGTCCGGCTGAACCCGAGCTTATCCGCGGGGAGAGCGTGGAGCTGACCACCGCTGACTTGATCGAGCTCGCGCAGCAGGGCAAGCACGCGTCGAGCGACAACTACGAGGACGCGGTGATGAGTCGGGTGACGACCGTGGGGTGCCGGCGCTGCGGCGGAGGCATGGCGGGCGAGACGTTTTACAGCAACGTGCCCGAAGGCGCGCTGCTCGCCGACTCTCTGGACAAGGACCTGCTCGTACTTGAAGGCTCGGGTTCGGCGATACCACCGGTCTTCTCGGATGCGTCGATCCTGGTCGTGGGCGCGGGGCGTGGCGCGGGCTACGTCAGCGACTACTTCGGCCCCTACCGGCTCTCTCGCGCCGATCTTGTAGTGATCTCGTCTGCCGAGGAGCCCGTGGCCTCGACCCACGATGTCGAGCGCATCCGGTCCGAGATCGCGCGTCTGGCGCCCGAGCTGCCCGTCGTGGCCACGACGTTTCGGCCGGCGCCGCTCTCGCCGATCGAGGGGCGGCGTGTCCTGTTCGCCACCACGGCGCCCGAAGCGATAGCGGACAGGCTGGGCGAGTACCTGGCCGAGGAGTACGGCGCCCACGTTGTGGCGGTCAGCACGAATCTGAGCAACCGCTCGAAGCTGCGGGAGGATATCGCGCGTCACGCGGGTGAGTTCGACACGCTGGTGACCGAGCTCAAGGCTGCGGCGATCGACGTGGTCGCCGCAGCCGGACAAGACGCGGGCGTGTCCACGATCCTGTGTGACAACGTCCCCGTCGCGCTGGATGGACACGACTTGGGCCACCTCGTCGAGAGGGCGGCGAAGCTCGCCGTCGAGCGGGGCAGGGCGCGAAGCGAGGGGAGCACCTAGTGCCGGAGTCTCACCCGATTATCACCATCACCGACAAAGCGCACAACCTGCCCTTCAGCAAGGGGTTGCTCGCGCAGTCGCTCATGGCTGTTGGGCTGCCTCCCAGCCGTGCCTACGACATCGCTAAACAGGTCCAAGACGACCTGCGAGAGCGGGGAGAGCTCAGGCTCAGCAGCGACCGGCTGCGCGAGGTGACCACCGGCTGTCTGGAACAGATGGCAGATTCCGACTATGCGAGGCGTTATCTGCGTATGCGCGACGTCTCACGGCTGGACCGTCCGCTCATCGTGCTCGTGGGTGGGACCACCGGGGTGGGCAAATCGACGATTGCGACCGAGGTCGCACACCGGCTGGGAATCACTCGCATATCGTCGACGGATTCCATTCGCGAAGTGATGCGTGGTATATTCAGCCAAGACCTCATGCCCGCTGTGTATGAAAGCGCGTTCAATGCGTGGAAGGGTCTGAGAGTCCCGGTGCCGCAGGGCGCCAATCCCGTCATCGTGGGTTTCCGCGAACAGACAGCGATCGTATCCTCGGGCGTCAAGTCGCTCATAGCACGTGCGGTTCTCGAGGGAACGTCGATGGTCATCGAAGGAATCCACCTCGTGCCGGGCTACCTTGATCCCCTGAGTTTCGAAGGTGCGCGCGTGGTTCAGCTCGTCATCGGTGTCAGCGACGAGCAGTCTCACCTGAGCCACTTCTACATCCGAGAAGCGCAGACCGACGGGTCACGACCCCTCGATCGGTACCGGACCGGATTCGAAGACATCCGGCTGTTGGGCGGATACATCGAGGAGTTGGCACGGAAGAACGGCATACCGGTGGTCTACAGCCACCAGCTCGACCAGACGGTCGCAGACGTGCTCGAGTACGTTGTCAACGCCGCAATCGAGAACTGACAGGCAGAGGCCGGCTCACTGAAGTCCGGTGATTCGACGAAAGGAATCGTTTCGTGAAGTTCTTCTTGGACACGGCGAATCTCGCCGAAATCGAAGAGGCGGCCAGTTGGGGCGTGCTTTCGGGCGTCACGACCAACCCCACGCTCTACGCACGTGAAGGCGGCAAGCTCGCCGACTTTCACAACCACCTCAAGCGCATCTGCGACATCGTTGACGGACCCGTCAGCGGCGAGACCGTCGGACTCATGCGCGACGAGATCATCGCCGAAGGCGTGGAGCTGGCGGCCATCGCGCCCAACCTCATCGTCAAGGTGCCCACCATGCCCGAGGGGCTGGCGGCCACCAAGGCGCTCTATGACAAAGGTATCAAGGTCAACATGACGCTGTGCTTCACGGTGCCCCAGGCGATGCTCGCGGCTCGATCAGGCGCTGCGTACATCTCGCCGTTCGTGGGCCGTTTCGATGACATCTCCGAGGACGGCATCGAGCAGTTGTCGCAGGTCGTCAACGCACTCGCCAACTACGACTTCGGTCACGAGGTCGAGGTCATCGCCGCATCGATCCGCTCGGCGAACCACGTGACTCAGGCCGCCCTCATGGGCGCCGACATCGCGACGGTGCCCTTCGCGGTGCTCAAGAACCTCGTCAAGCATCCGCTGACCGATCGGGGACTCGAGTCGTTTCTCTCGGACTGGGAGAAGGTGAAGAACGCGTGAGTGCCCGCCCTCGTAAGCGTGGCCGCCGCGGCGGAGGAGCTCCGGCAGAACCGACCCCCTCGATCACCCGGCCGGAACTCGAGACCAAGACCGTCGCCGACCTCAAGGTGATGGCGACTGAGCTCGAACTCGACGTCAAGGTGCTCAAGAAGAAAGACGAGCTCATTGATGCCGTTCTCGAGGCCAAGATCAAGAAGGAAGGCTTCATCGAGATCTCCGGCGTCCTCGACGTCCTACCCGAAGGCTACGGTTTCATCCGCACCAGCGGGTATCTGCCGGGCGACAGCGACGTGTACGTCTCGATGTCTGCGGTGAGGCGCAACGAGCTTCGCCGAGGAGATCTCGTCGCCGGTCAGGTACGACCCCCGCGCGACAACGAGAAGTACGCTGCCATTCACAAGCTCGACACAATCAACGGTCTACCCGTCGAGGCCGTGAAGGGGAGGCCCAAGTTCGCCGACCTGACGCCGATCTACCCCGACGAGCGGCTGCGCATGGAGCACGGCACGGAGTTCATGACGGCACGTATCGTCGACTTGGTAGCGCCCATCGGCAAGGGTCAGCGCGGTCTGATCGTTTCGCCACCCAAGGCGGGCAAGACCACCGTGCTCAAGGACGTGGCTGCAGCTATCAGCGCGAACAACCCCGAGGTCTACCTCATGTGCCTGCTCGTCGACGAGAGGCCCGAGGAAGTCACCGACATGGAGCGTTCGATCCACGGCGAGGTCGTCTCATCCACCTTCGACATGCCGTCCGAGCAGCACATAGCCGTTGCCGAGCTCGTCATCGAGCGCGCCAAGCGCTTGGTCGAGAGCGGGCGTGACGTCACAATCCTCCTGGACTCGATCACCCGGTTGGCGCGCGCCTACAACTTGGCGTCGCCGGCCTCAGGCCGCATCCTGTCAGGCGGTGTTGACTCACAGGCGCTCTATCCGCCCAAGAAGTTCTTCGGCGCGGCCCGCAACATCGAGTTTGGCGGCTCGCTCACCATTCTGGCCACTGCGCTCGTCGACACCGGGTCCAAGATGGACGAGGTCATTTTCGAGGAGTTCAAAGGCACCGGCAACATGGAGCTCCGCCTTGACCGGGGACTTGCGGATCGTCGGATCTTCCCGGCCATCGACGTCATCACCTCGGGAACGCGCAAAGAAGAGCTGCTTCTCGACCCGCAAGAAGCGCCGTTCGTCTGGGGAGTGCGTCGCATCCTGCACGGTGTGAACAGCCCCGAGCGGGCCATGGACATGCTGATCAAAGGCCTCAAGCAGACCGCTAGCAACATGGAGTTCCTCGCGAAGATGGCGCGCAAGGCAGGCGATAAGAGTAACGGTATCGATCTCTAATGCGTGCGGTTTTTCCGTTGCCGCACCCGCGGTGCGGTGATACACTACGCGGGCTGTCCAGCCTTGGTCGGAAACCAAGGCGCTATCGGAGGTGTCAGATCGTGAAGTCAGATATTCATCCTAACTATGAAGAGGCGACGGTAGTCTGTTCGTGCGGCAACCGTTTCCAGACCCGTTCGACCGCGGGCGGCGAGCTGCACGTGGAACTGTGCAACCAGTGCCACCCGTTCTTCACCGGCCAGCAGAAGTTCGTCGACACCGGTGGACGCGTCCAGCGCTTCAGCGACAAGTTCGGTGACGCCGCTGCCGCAACGCTCGAAAAAGAGGCCGCCGAGAAGGAAGCCCGTCGCAAGGCATCCGAGGAAGCCGCCATCCAGGCCAAGCAGGAGCGCGATGCGAGGGCTGCCGAGAAGGCCGAGAAGGCCGCCCAGTACGAGATCAAGTCGTCTCGCGAAGTGGCCAAGGCCGAGGTCGTCGAAGCGGCTCCCGTAGCGGAAGCCGTTGACGAGCCCGCTGCCGAGGCACCTGCCGAGGCCCCCGAGGCACCTGCCGAGGAGAGCGCCGAGTAGGCTCGCGCTTGCAGCGTACGCACGACTAGAATGGGGAGGCGCCTCGACTTTTCGAAGCGCCTCCCCCGTTTCATACGGCAGAGGGCCGCGACGGCGGCATTCGAGTCAGGAAGTGCTCCATGGACGTTCGTCTTCTCTACCATACGCCTGAGCCGGAGCGCGCCATGGCCGTCGCCGCGCGCCTGTGCTACGCGCCGGTGGGCGCGGCGGAGCTCATGGACCACATGAGCGACGAGGCGGTTCGCAAGGTACTGAAGACGATCATGGAAAGCGGGCACTTCTCGGCGCTCGAGCATGCCAGCTACACGTTCGCGGTCGACGGCGTCTCGCGCGCACTGACGCATCAGCTGGTGCGGCACCGCCTTGCGAGCTACAACCAGCAGTCCCAGCGCTACGTTTCCTTCGCCGAGGAGCCGCTGTTCATCGTGCCTCCGGCTGTCGAAGCGGATCCGATTGCCAAGGCCGCCTTCGTGGCAGCCACGGCGCACGCATTCAGTGCGTACCGCGAGCTCATGGCCTCGGGCGTGAGCGCAGAAGATGCGCGCTATCTGCTGCCCAACGCGACCGAGACCAAGATCGCCATCACGATGAACGTTCGCGAGCTGCTCCACTTCTTTGAGGTGCGGTGCTGCAAGCGGGCACAGTGGGAGATACGCGAGCTGGCACTCGAGATGCTTGCGCTGATCATGCCCACCGCCCCCTACGTGTTCATGGACGCAGGCGCCTCGTGTCGCCGCGGACCCTGCCGCGAGGGCAAGATGACGTGCGGCGATCCATACCCGCGCGCGACGCGACGGGAGAACTCGTGAGTGACACAGCAGTAAAGCATCTTGAGGCGCCGATCACGCATACACACATCGGTGGCCAGGCGGTGCTCGAGGGAATCATGATGCGCGGCAAATACAACTGGGCTGTCGCTGTGCGCACGCCCGACGGTTCGATCCACTCCGAGACCCACGACCTGCACTCGGCTGCCAAGAAGCATGGCTGGATGCGTAAGCCCATAGTCCGCGGCGTTGTCGCACTCGTAGAGACGCTCGCTCTTGCGATGAAGGCGTTCTCGATCTCGGCGTCGATGTCGGGCGAGACCGAAGAAGAGCAGCTGTCCGGCAAGGAGATCGGCCTGTCGCTCGTTTTGGGCCTGGCGCTTGCCATCGGCCTGTTCATCGTGTTGCCTGCGGTGCTCACGAACTTGGTGGTACGGGCTACCGAGCACCCGTTCACCTGGAATATCATCGACGGCATTCTTCGTGTAGCGGCATTCTTCATCTACATCTGGGCCATCAGCCGCATGGGCGAGATTCAGAGAGTGTTCGCCTATCACGGCGCGGAGCACAAGACGATCCACGCCTACGAGCACAGCCTTCCGCTCGAGGTGCCTGTCATCCAGAGCTTCACCACCAGGCATGTCCGGTGCGGTACATCTTTCCTCCTCATGGTGATGGTCATCGCGATCCTTGTGTTCTCGTTCGTCCCGGTCAAACCCATCGCCGCGGCACTGGGCTGGGAGAGCCGTCTGGGCGTCTTAGCCATACTCATCCTCTCGCGCCTCCTCCTCATGCCGCTCGTTGCCGGTATCGCCTATGAGGTCACGGTCAAGTGGGCAGGTAGCCACTCGGAGAACTCGTTTGTGAAGGTGATCCTCTGGCCGGGATTGCAGCTGCAGCGCATGACCACGCGCGAACCGGATGACGACATGATCGAGGTCGCCGTCGTCGCCACGCAGATGGTCATCGACCGGGAACTCGCCGAGGAAGCCGCCGAGCGTGGCGAGCCGACTCCCGCGCCCGATCACCTGGAAGAAGCACTCGATCCGTCCCCGGAAGATGCGGAAGAGCCATGCGTGACAAGCTGAAGAAGCTGGTCGTCGCCTACGACGAGCTGACCGCCATGTTGGGTGACCCTGTCGTGCTGGCGGATCAGAAGGAGTACACGCGTCTGGCGCGGGAGCAAAGCGCGCAGACCCCCATCGCCGAGAAGGCCCGCGAATACCTGAGCGTCACCCAACAGCTCGACGAGGCCAAAGAAGTCCTCAAGGCCGATCACGATCCTGAGATGAAGGAGTTCGCTGCCGAGGAGGCGAAGGAACTCGAAGCGCGCATCCCCCCACTCGAGGACGAGCTGCGCGTGATGATGCTTCCCGCTGACCCCAACGACGAGAAGGATATCATCGTCGAGATCCGCTCAGGGGCCGGCGGCGACGAGGCCGCCATCTTCGCAGGCGATCTCTACCGCATGTACGTACGCTACGCGGAGCTCCAGAAATGGAAGCCTGAAGAGATTGATGCCTCGGAGGCCGACACGGGGGGCTTCAGGGAGGTCTCGTTCCGCATCAAGGGCAACAAGGTCTACTCGAAGATGAAGTTCGAGTCGGGCGTGCACCGAGTGCAGCGTGTTCCCGTCACCGAGTCCCAGGGTAGGATCCATACGTCGACTGCGACTGTCGCCGTGCTCCCTGAGGTCGAAGACGTCGAGGTCGACATCAAGACCGGCGATCTGCGCATCGACGTGTACCGCTCCAGCGGCCCGGGAGGACAGTCGGTCAACACGACCGACTCCGCCGTGCGCATCACGCACCTGCCCACGGGAACGGTGGTGCAGTCGCAGAATCAGAAGTCGCAGCTCCAGAACAAGGATCAGGCGATGCGCGTGTTGCGCGCTCGGCTCTATGAGGTCGAGCTCGAGAAGCAGCAGGCCGAACTCGGCGCCCAGCGGCGCAGCCAGATCGGCTCGGGAGACCGCTCCGAGAAGATTCGCACCTACAACTACCCGCAAGACCGTGTGACCGATCACCGCATCGGGCTCACCGTTCACAACATCCCCGCGATCATGGCGGGCGAGATCGACGAGCTCATCGAAGGACTCGCGGCGGCGGATCGCGCCGAGCGCCTAGCCGCCTTCGCCGCGGGCTAGACGCGCGTGGGGGGCTGGGGCCGGTGAGCGAGCGGATCTGGACCGTCAAGGCGGCTCTCGACTGGACGCAGGGCTTTCTGGCCGAGAAGGGCGACGAGCACCCTCGACTCAGCGCCGAGTGGCTCCTGTCGGCAGCCACGGGGCTCTCACGCCTCGAGCTGTACGCGTACTACGACCGCCCGCTGACTCCACAAGAGCGAGCTTCGCTGCGCGAGTCGGTTAAGCGTCGGGCCGCGGGGGAGCCGCTGCAGTACGTCACCGGAGAGGTCGCGTTTCGGCACCTCATCGTGAAGGTGCGGCCGGGTGTGTTGATTCCCCGACCCGAGACAGAGGTGCTCGTAGGTGAGGTCCTCTCGGCGATCCGGGAGCTTGGCGCGCCGCTCGTGGCCGACATATGCACGGGGTCCGGCTGCATCGCACTGTCCCTTGCGCAGGAGCACGAGGGTGCGCGGGTGTGGGCGAGCGACCTGTCTGGGGCTGCCGTGGAGGTCGCTGCCCAGAACGCCGAGCGACTGGGGCTTGCGGACCGGATCAGCGTGCATGAGGGCGATCTTCTGGATGCGCTCCCTGACGAGCTGCGGGGTACGCTCGACGCGGTGGTGTCGAATCCGCCCTACATTCCCAGCGCCGATGTGTCCGATCTGCCGCTAGAGGTCGCAGGCTTCGAGCCGCACCTTGCGCTCGACGGCGGTCCCGACGGATTGGATGTGTTTCGTCGCCTTGTGAGTGAAGCACGGCAGTGGCTGAAACCAGGCGGCCTTCTCGCCGTCGAACTCGACGAAAGAATGGCGCGAAGAGCAGCTGAAGAAGCGCTAGAGTGGTATGAAGAGGTAAGGGTCGTATCCGATCTGACCGGTCGCGACAGAATCGTCGTGGCACGACTCGGAGGACGGCCCTGAGTCGGTCTTTCACACGCGGAAATGGGAGGCGATCAGCATGTCCAAGTGCTATCACATCGATCCGGATGATCCTTCAGCGGAAGTGATCAATCTCGCCGCCACAGTACTTCGTGACGGCGGGATTGCCATCTTCCCGACTGAAACGGTCTACGGTCTCGGCGCGCTCGCGGATTCCAAGTTCGGGCCGCACGAGATGTTCGAAGTGAAGGTCCGCCCTGCTGATTTGCCGATCCCCCTCATGGTTGAGACCGAAGATGCCTTGGACACGTGGGGTATCGACGTCCCTCAGTACGCACACAACATCGCTCACGTGTACTGGCCCGGAGCGGTGACACTCGTGGTCAAGGCCTCCGAGAAGGTTCCGCGTGACTTCCGCGCCGCGGACGGGACCATCGGGCTTCGCTGCCCGGATCACGAAGTCGTCCGCGAGTTGCTCCAGGCCGCAGGCGGACCGATCTTTGCCACCTCCGCCAACACGCATGGCAACACTGCTCCCAGCTCCTACGAGGAGCTCGAGGCCAGGATCATCACCGCAGCCGATATCGTCCTCGACGGTGGCGAGACTCACCACCAGATGGCCTCGACCGTTGTGCTGTGCACCGGCTCAGAGCCCCAGATCGTGCGCGAAGGTGCTGTGCCTGCCGACAAGATCATGGCCGCCGCTATGGGTGCCGCCTAGCACCGACTCAAGTCAGACTACCGGCGGGCGTCCGACCCTTCTGGGGAGGGCGCCTGTTCGTCATGAAGGATGCGGTTTGGCACGCTCTCGCGAGCGAGGGATGCGGTACAATCGGGCACGCTTCCAACCGCTTCACCGAGGGGGTTCTTGCGAACATGCGCGTTGTAATCGGTTCAGACCACGCCGGGTTCGAGCAGAAGGAGCGTTTGCGAGAGCATCTCGCTTCTCAGGGTTTCGAAGTCAGTGACGTGGGCACTTCATCGGGCGAGCAGTCGGTCGACTACCCGGATTTCGGGCTTGAAGTCGGCCGAAGCGTGGCCGCTGGAGAAGCTGATTTCGGTGTGCTGGTCTGTGGCACGGGAATCGGGATGGCGATTTCCGCCAACAAGGTTGCCGGCGTCCGAGCAGCCAATGTGACCGACCCGGAGTTTGCCCGCCTCGCGCGGCAGCACAACAATGCGAATGTGGTGACGGTGTCGGGCCGTTTCGTCCCCGTCCAGGTCAACCAGGAGATCGTTGATGCGTTCTTGGCAACCGCGTTCGAGGGTGGCCGGCACCAGAACCGCCTGGACAAGATCACCGAAGCCGAGAAGCCCGTCGGCTGAGAGCCGCACCCCGCTTCACCCGTAGGTCCCCATGAGAGGAACGATACGCATGCCACTTCGCTTCATTCCCGCGGTAGACCCCGAGATCGCCAGCCTGATCGACGCTGAACTGGAGCGCCAGCGCTCCACCATCGAACTCATCGCCTCCGAGAACTTCGTCTCCCTGGCCGTTCTCGAGGCCGCGGGCACAGTGCTTACGAACAAGTACGCCGAGGGCCTTCCCGGTAAGCGCTACTACGGTGGTTGCGAAGTGGTCGACCAGATCGAGGACCTTGCGCGGGAGCGCGTCAAGACGCTCTTCGGCGCCGAGCATGCCAACGTTCAGCCGCATGCGGGCGCGCCCGCGAACCTAGCGGTCTTCTACGCGATGCTGGAGCCCGGAGACACCATCTTGGGAATGTCGCTCGCTCACGGTGGACATCTCACCCACGGCTCGCCCGTGAACTATTCGGGCAAGTGGTTCAACGTCGTCGCCTACGGCCTGGATGCCGATGAGCGCATCGACTATGACGAGGTCGAGCGTCTGGCCCGGGAGCACCACCCCAAGATGATCATCGCCGGAGCCTCGGCCTACCCACGCGTCATCGACTTCGAGCGCTTCTCGGCGATCGCCAAGGAGGTCGGCGCATACTTCATGGTCGACATGGCGCACATCGCCGGCCTTGTGGCCACAGGCGCCCATCCAAGCCCCGTCCCCCACGCCGACTTCGTAACTTCGACGTCGCACAAGACGCTGCGCGGACCCCGCTCAGGCTTCATCCTGTGCAAGGCCGAACACGCTGCCGCCATCGACAAAGCCGTGTTTCCGGGGCTCCAGGGTGGCCCGCTCGAGCACATCATCGCCGCCAAGGCGGTCGCGTTCAAAGAGGCGATGCAGCCCGAGTTCAAGACCTACATCGAGCAGGTCGTGATCAACGCGCGCGCGATGGGCGAGGCGATGGTGACCGAAGGGCTGCGCCTGATCTCGGGTGGCACAGACAATCACCTGATGCTTGTCGACCTGCGCCCCGCCTCGATCACTGGCAAGGAAGCCGAGAAGCTTCTCGAAGAGGTAGGCTTCACCGTCAACAAGAACTCCATTCCCAACGACCCGGAGAGCCCGTTCGTGACGAGTGGCATCCGAGTCGGTTCAGCCGCCATGACCACGCGCGGATTCAACCAGGAAGAGTCGCGTACCGTGGGCCGGCTGCTAGCCACCACGATCTTCAAGCGCGACGACGCAGCGGTGCTCGAGGACATCAAGGCGCAGGTCAAGGCGTTGCTCGAGCTCCACCCGCTCTACCCGGAGCTGTAAGGACACCCCCCGAGAGGAGCCTCACTCATGCCTGAGTCGCGTACGTTTCCCGACACTGTCGTGGTGGTCGATCACCCGCTCGTCCAGCACAAGCTGTCGATACTCCGAGACGTGGGGACCGGCGCCAAGGAGTTCCGTGAGCTGGTCAAGGAGCTTGCGATGCTCGAGGCCTACGAGGCCACCCGCGACTTCCAGCTCGCCGAGACCACGGTGACGACCCCCATCACCCAGACGACGACCAAGGTGCTCGCCGGCAAGAAGGTCGCCGTGGTGCCGATCCTACGCGCGGGCTTGGGCATGGTGGACGGTATCCTCGAGCTCATTCCCGCCGCCAAGGTGGGCCACGTGGGCTTGTACCGTGATCCCGAGACGCTCAAGCCGGTCGCGTACTACCACAAGCTACCCGAGGACATCGCCGAGCGTGACGTGCTCATAGTCGACCCCATGCTTGCCACGGGCGGATCCGCCGTCGCAGCTGTCGAGTTCCTGCGCGAGAAGGGGGCACGGCACATCAGTCTGCTCGTGATTCTCGCAGCGCCCGAAGGCATAGACGAGGTCGTCCGCAACTGCGACGACGTGAAGATCTACACCTGCGCGGTAGACTCCCACCTCAACGATCACGGCTACATCGTTCCTGGCCTGGGCGACGCCGGTGACCGACTCTTCGGCACCAAGTAGCGGGGGGCGAGCGAATCATGCCGCGTCCGTCCTGGGACGACTACTTCATGGCCATCGCCGAGCAGGTATCCGGGCGCTCCACGTGTCTGAGGCGTGCGACAGGGGCCGTGCTGGTCAAAGAGAAACGCATCCTAGCCACAGGTTATAACGGCGTTCCCAAAGGCCTCGCGCACTGCGAAGAGGTTGGCTGCCTTCGCGAGCAGCGCAACATCCCTTCGGGTAGTCACCACGAGCTGTGTCGCGGTATTCATGCCGAGCAGAACGCTGTCATCCAAGCGGCCAAGCACGGCATCGCAATGGACGGCTCGATTGCGTATTGCACGCACCAGCCGTGCGTCTTGTGCGCCAAGATCCTGCTCAACGCCGGCGTTGTCGATATCGTCTACCGAGACCCGTACCCGGACCCGCTTTCAGAGCAGTTGTTGGCCGAGGCCGGCGTGGTCCCGCGGCGCGTCACACCCACAGCGGAACAGGCAGGCTCGTGAGCCCTCTGCACTATCTCGCGCTCATCGCCGCCGCGGCGCTGGTGACGCTTGCTGTGACGCCCTTGGTACGCGCCGTCTCTGAGCGGTTCGGGCTGGTCGATTGTCCTGGCGGTCGCAAGGTCCACCAGGTGCCCATCTCGCGTGTGGGCGGCATCGCGATCTTCACGGGCTTCATGTCCGCACTGGGCCTGCAGGTGTTCGGAGAGGCACGGCTCGGCTGGAACCAGGTCCTGCTCGAGTCGATCGAGAGCGACGTAAGGCTCCTGGGCGTCCTTGCCGGACTGACACTGATGTTCATCATCGGGCTCGTCGACGACCTGGTCAGTCTGAAACCGGGCGCGAAACTCGCGGGTCAGGTGGTCGCGGCCGGAGTCGTGGTCGCGGCAGGCCTTACCATCGACTACGTGGGTAATCCCGTACAGGGCGGCCTGGTCACCCTGGGGCTCCTCTCGATTCCGGTGACCATCATCTACCTGGTCGGTTTCGCCAATGTAATCAACCTTATTGACGGGCTGGACGGACTGGCGGCAGGGGTCAGCGCCATCGCCGCAATGAGTCTGCTCGCGTTAGCGGCGCCGGCCAACCGGTTGGATGCAGCCGCCATCGCTGCTGTCCTTATCGGCGCCTGCCTGGGCTTTCTTCGCTACAACTTTCACCCGGCTTCGATATTCATGGGTGACTCCGGGGCGATGTTCCTGGGGTTCGCACTGGCCGCCGTTTCCCTGCTGGGCGTAATGAAGACGACAGCTGCTATCGCACTGGCGGTCCCGCTCATCATCTTGGGAGTCCCGATCTTCGATACGGCTTCGGCGATCCTGCGCAGACTGCGGCACAATCGCCCTATCCAGGAGGCCGACAGGGGGCACATCCATCATCGGCTGCTGGGCCGTGGTTTCGACCAACGCCAGACCGTGCTGATCATCTATGCCTGGTCGGCCGCACTGGCGGTGGGCGGCTATGCGGTTCGCTATTCTCCCGGCTATATGAGGTTCGCCGCGCTGATCACGATGCTGGTCGTCACCGGGTTCATGGCGTACTGGCTGGGTCTGTTCGAGGCGGTCCACCGCCAAGAAGATGACGGCCCGAAGGCTGCTGGTCTGTGATGGCTACTACGTGGCGTGTGTGAGCGCTCCGTTCGGGTTGTGTGGGGGTGGGGGGTCGTGTACGATGTGCGCGGTTTGTCGGCCGGCACCGATCAACTCGTGGGTGGAGTTGATCGGTCGAGGGTAGGGGACGGGTCTACGGAGTCTTGGCGGAGATAGAGGGCTTTCTTGCGACCCCCGCGGTCGCCGTACTACTCGGCCTGAGTCTCGGCGCATGTCTCGCCGCTCCGATGCTCTGGGCATCTAGGTTCGCCACTGCCGAGAAGGCTGATTTTGCCACGATAGCCACGATGGTTTCGTCGATGAGCGGGATATTGATCGGCGCTGGCCTGCTTTTCGGCTACAGTCTTCTGGCCGAGAAGGGCTTCATATGGTTTGGACCGTCGGTTATCGGCGGGTTCTTGATTGGATTGACGGTGGTCGGAGCAGTCATTCTCCGGCGGTTCGCCAAGTCTGACGACGAGACGAGGAGCTAGCGCGTGGAGGCATTAGAGAATCTCTCTCATGAGGTGGACCTCCTTCTCTACTCACTGGGCACACTCAACATCAACGGCAAGGTCTACGGGCCTACCGAGTTCGTACTGAGCAACTACATATTCTTCATGTGCGTGGCGATCGCCGTATTGTCTATCGTCATGTTCGTGGCCGTGAAGAACCTCAAGATGGTCCCGGACAGCAAGGTCTCCAACGCAGTCGAATCTCTCGCGCAGTTCGTCCGCGACGACATTGCGGCTGGAATGATTCCTCACGGCAGCAAGAAGCACTTCGGTTTCCTCGCCACACTGTTCTTCTTCATCTTGATCAGCAACCTCGTCGGCCTGATTCCTGGGTGCAAACCGGCTACCGGTACCATGGGGATCACCGTCGCCCTGTCGACGACGGTCTTCATCTACTTCAACTACGTTGGAATCAAGAGCCAGGGCGCTTGGGGCTACTTCAAGAGCTTCTCGCCCAAAGGCTTGCCCCCTGGGGTCTCGCAGCTCGTGTGGGTCATCGAGGTCTTCTCGGCGTTCCTGCGCATCTTCACGCTCGCCGTACGACTCTTCGCCAACATGTACGCGGGCCATATCATCCTCGGAATCTTCGCGATTCTGACGGCGCTGTTCGTTGAGCCTTTCATCCAGGAGATGAGCGGGGGGGCGCTCGCAGGTGCGCTCCCGTCCATCGGATGGCTCTTCCTTATGATCGCGCTCTACATGCTTGAGTTCGTCGTGGCCTTCGTACAGGCCTACGTGTTCACGCTCCTCTCGGCGGTCTACATCGGTGCCGCTTCCGAGGCGCATTAAGAGGGTACGTCCGCCGGGCAGACCTCGGCGTTCGATAGGTTGGCAGGGATCCCGGTACGGTCCGGGTCCGGTACACAAGGAGGAATCGTGAATTTCATCGGCTTTGGACTTCTGTACGGTCTCGCGGTCACCGCTCCCGCTCTCACCATCGGTATGGTGGGCGGCAAGGCTGCCGAGTCGACCGCCCGTCAGCCCGAGATGGCTGGCCGAATCTTCACCGTCTTCATCCTGTCTGCGGCGTTCGTTGAGGCTCTCGCACTGCTCGGCTTCGTCCTTGGCATTCTCGTCCAGGGCAAGCTCTAAGGGCTCACCTCCCACACACCTTTAGGGAGGTACTTTCACCGTGAAAGCTTTCATCAAGAGCATCACACTGTCGGGGTTCACTGCGGCGTTCTTCGCTGCTTCTACCGTTGCGGCCTATGCCTCAGAGGCAGAGGCGCCCGCTGAGGGTGGCGGAGGTGGCGGCGCTGATGCGCTTATCCCCAAGCTGGCGGAGTTCATCCCTGCGATGATCGCGTTCTTCGTCGTGTTTCTCGTGCTCAGCAAGTTCGCGTGGCCAGCGATCTCGGAGATGCTCGAGAGGCGCGCGGATACCATCCGCGAGTCGCTGGAGAGGGCGGAAGCCGCCAAGATCGAGGCGGAGCGTCTGCTGGCCGAGTACAAGCAGACGATGGCTGAGGCTCGCAAGGAGTCGGCCACGATTCTGGCCCAAGCGAAACAGGCTGCGGAGGCGACCAGGTTGGACGCTTCGACTAAGGCCCAGGCCGAGTACGATGCGTTGCTGGTGAAGGCACGCGAGGCCATCGTAGGCGAGAAGAACGCAGCCATCGCTGAGCTGCAGGCCTCTGTTGCCCGCATATCGGTAGCGGTTGCCGGTAAGCTCATCGGCTCAGAACTCTCGGCCGAAGATCATCTCAAGGTTGTCGAGAAGTATGTGAGCGAGGCAGGTAGTCTCAATGAGAACTAGCCGGGCGCTCGCGAAGCAGATCGTTGCGACCTATGCCGAGACGCTGTTCGAGGCTGCTCGTTCCGAGGATGCGGTCGACGTTGTGGGCATGCAGGTCGAGGACGCGCTGCGCACGATCAGAGGCCACGCGGAGCTACGCGACGCGCTTGTGGCCGAGCTTGCTCCCGCTGACGCTCGACGCAGCATCACGCACGAGGTCTTTGCTTCGATGCACCCGGTGCTCGTTACAACCCTTGGTGTGATGGCCGAGCGCGGCGACTTGTCTTTGCTCTCGAGTGTCTCGGAAGCCTATGGGCTCGTCGCTGAAGCCCGGCGCAACACAGTTGCCGTTGAAGTCACGACCGTTGTCGAACTCACGGATGCATTGCGTGACGCCATTAGAAAGAAGTTATCCGCCGATCTTGGAAAGGATGTCGTGCTTCGAGAGAAGGTCGACCCTGCCATTATTGGTGGAGTTGTAATCAGCGCGGGAGGCCGTCGGCTCGATGCGAGCATCGCATCTCAGCTCGAGGCTGCGCGCGTCACTCTCTCGACCGCACACACTGGAGGTGATGTGTAGATGGCGGAGATCACCGCCGGTTCAATCGATGCGGTTCTTCGGTCGCAGCTTGATGCGATCTCGACCAGTGTCGAGGCCCGCGAAATCGGTACGGTTTCTGAGGTAGGCGATGGTATCGCTCGCGTTGAGGGCCTGCGCGGAGCCATGGCTGGCGAACTACTCGAGTTCGCTTGTTCCGATGGCTCCACGGTTATGGGCATGGCGCTCAACCTTGACGAGCGCGAAGTAGGTGCCGTTCTTCTGGGCGAGTTCACCAAAGTCAAAGAGAACGATACCGTCAAGACAACCGGAAGTATCGTCCGGGTTCCTTCGGGCAAGAACTTCCTCGGTCGCATCGTCAGCCCGCTTGGTGCCCCTCTCGACGGCAAAGGTCCCATCGAGGCTGATGGGTACCGAAACGTCGAGCACAAGGCTATCGGCGTCGTCGAGCGTCAGCCGGTCACGGAGCCGCTTCAGACCGGCATCATGGCCATCGATGCCATGGTTCCCATCGGCCGCGGTCAGCGCGAGCTGATCATCGGCGACCGCCAGACGGGCAAGACGGCGATCGCGATCGACACGATCATCAACCAAAAGGGCAAGGGCGTCATCTGCGTGTATGTCGCCATTGGCCAGAAGGCTTCGACGGTCGCAGGTGTTGTCGAGACGCTGGCCGCCTACGGCGCGATGGACTACACCATCATCGTGTCAGCGACCGCTTCTGATGCCGCACCACTCCAGTACCTTGCTCCGTTCTCGGGCGCTGCAATCGCCGAGTACTTCATGTACAACGGCGCGGATGGCAAGCCTGCGGGCAAAGACAACCCTGGTCACGCGACCCTGTGCATCTACGACGACCTCTCCAAGCAGGCTGTCGCCTACCGTCAGATGTCTCTGACACTGCGCCGTCCTCCGGGGCGCGAGGCCTATCCTGGGGACGTCTTCTATCTACACAGCCGGCTCCTTGAGCGCGCAGTGAAGATGAACGACGAACTCGGTGGTGGCTCCATGACTGCCCTGCCGGTCATCGAGACCCAGGCTGGCGACGTGTCGGCCTACATCCCCACCAACGTCATCTCGATTACTGACGGCCAGATCTTCCTGACCGCCGACCTGTTCTACAAGGGCGTCCGTCCAGCTATCAACGTCGGTATCTCGGTTTCCCGAGTCGGAGGCAACGCCCAGATCAAGGCCATGAAGCAGGTCGCTGGTACGCTGCGTCTCGACCTCGCGGCGTTCCGTTCGCTCGAGGCGTTCGCCCAGTTCGGTTCCGATCTCGACAAAGCGACTCAGGCACAATTGAATCGCGGCATCCGTTTGGTCGAGCTCCTCAAGCAGGGAATACGCGCTCCGATGTCGGTGGAGAACCAGGTCATGGCTCTCTATGCCGGAGGCAAGGGATACCTCGACGATTTGGAGACCAGCCAGGTACTGGCGTTCCGTGACGGTTTCATCGAGTATGTCTCGGGCTCGCATCCCGATATTCCTGCGGCGATTCGCGATGAGTCGAAGGTCTCGGATGAGACGGATGCGAAACTCGCTGCTGCTCTGAACGAGTACAAGCAGATATTCGTCTCGAGCGAGGGGTAGTCAGGTATGGCGACGCTTCGAGACATCAAGAACCGGATCACGAGCGTCCAGTCGACGCGGCAGATCACTCGCACCATGGAGATGGTCTCCACCGCCAAGATTCGCAAAGCGCAGACGCGTATAGAGAACGCGCGCCCGTATGCTCTGGCGATCTCAGAGGTCTTAGGCAATGTGGTCAAGAACGTGAGCGATGTCTCGCACCCTCTGCTGGAGGTTCGTGAAGAGCAGTCCCGTGTCGTGCTCATCGCCATCACATCGGATCGCGGTCTCGCGGGTGCCTTCAACAGCAACATCATTCGCATGACCGAACGCATGATGGCCGAGTTCGCCGAGCAAAGCACCGAGGTCGAGCTTGTGGCGGTGGGCAAGAAAGCCATCGGCTACTTCCGCTACCGGGGTATCGAGCCAGCCATGACTCTCGCCGGCATGTCGGACAAGCCGACCTACGAGGATGCTCGGCAGGTGGCGGTTCGCGTCATGGATCAGTACAAAGACGCATCGATCGATGCGGTACACGTGCTGTTCAACCGATTCAAGAATCTCGCTGAGCAGAAGCCCGAGGCTCATCAGCTGCTACCGATCGAGCACTCGATTCTCACCAAGGCCGAGGAGGACGTCGAGGCCAGCGGTCGCAATCTCGAGTACATCTTCGAACCGTCCAGTGAGTCGGTTCTCGCGAGCCTACTTCCGACGTACGTCGAGGCGCTCATCTACCGTTCGCTGCTCGAGTCCGCCGCATCCGAGCACGGAGCGCGCCGCACGGCAATGAAGTCGGCGACGGACAACGCGACAGACATGATCTCCACGCTGACGCGTAGCTACAACCGTGCGCGCCAGGCGGCGATCACCACAGAGATTGCAGAGATCGTTGGCGGCGCTGCTGCGCTGGAGGATCAGGCTTAGTTGGCACACGCGAAAGAAGGACACGTTATGAATGTTGGACGCATCATCCGCGTAGTGGGTCCGGTCATCGACGCCGAGTTCTCGGCAGAGTCGATGCCCGCGATCTACAACGCGCTCACCGTGAAGGGGACCACCGAGCAGGGCGAGATCGACCTCGTGCTCGAGGTTGCCCAGCACCTCGAGGGCGGCGTTGTGCGCGCTGTCGCGATGGACTCCACCGACGGCATCACGCGAGGCATGGAGATCGTCGATACCGGCGCGTACATGCAGATGCCGGTGGGTCCTGAGACGCTCGGGCACATCTGGAGCGTCGTGGGCAAGTGCATCGACGGCGAGACCGTCGAGGTCAAGCAGACCTACCCGATTCACCGCAAGCCGCCGGAGTACGAGGACCTCGAGCCCAAGACGGAGATCTTCGAGACCGGTATCAAGGTCGTAGACCTGCTCGAGCCCTACATCAAGGGCGGTAAGACCGGCCTCTTCGGCGGTGCGGGCGTGGGCAAGACGGTCATCATCATGGAGCTCATCAACAACCTCGCTCAGGCGCACGGCGGTACGTCCGTGTTCACAGGGGTTGGCGAGCGCACCCGCGAGGGCACCGACCTGTGGATAGAGATGAAGGAATCGGGTGTTATCGAGAAGACCGTGCTCGTCTACGGGCAGATGAACGAGCCTCCCGGGGCTCGTCTGCGCGTGGGTCTGGCCGGGCTGACCGCCGCCGAGTACTTCCGCGATCAGGGCCAGGATGTCCTCCTGTTCATCGACAACATCTTCCGCTTCACGCAGGCGGGTTCTGAGGTCTCCGCACTTCTCGGCCGCATGCCGTCAGCTGCGGGTTACCAGCCCACGCTGGCTACCGAGATGGGTGACCTGCAGGAGCGCATCACCTCGACCAAGAACGGCTCGATCACGTCAGTCCAGGCAATCTATGTGCCCGCAGACGACCTGACCGACCCGGCGCCGGCCACGGCGTTCTCTCACCTCGACGCCACCACGGTTCTCTCGCGCGGCATCGCCGAGATGGGCATCTACCCGGCGGTCGACCCGCTCGACTCCACGTCGCGCGCGCTCGACCCCGAGGTCGTGGGCGAAGAGCACTACCGCGTCGCCCGCGAGGTCCAGAGGATTCTGCAGCGTAACAAGGATCTCCAGGACATCATCGCGATTCTGGGTATGGACGAGCTTTCCGAGGAGGACAAGCTCTCTGTCAACCGCGCACGCAAGATGCAGCAGTTCCTTTCACAGCCGTTCTTCGTGGCCGAGCAGTTCACGGGCATGAAGGGCAAGTACGTCAAGCTGGCCGACACGATCAAGGGCTTCAATATGATCGCGAGCGGCGAGTGCGACGACGTCCCCGAGCAGGCGTTCCGGTATGTCGGCACCATCGAGGAGGCCCTCGAGAAGGCCGAGCAGATGGCCGCAACGGTCTAGGGAGAGGCGAAACTGATGGCACGAACTCTCCTGTGTGAGATCGTCACACCCGAGCAGATCCTGTACACGAGTGAGGTTCGCATGGTAGTCGCGACCACGCTGAACGGAGAGGTAGGAATCCTGCCGCTTCACGCTCCGCTGGTCGCCCAGCTTGCGCCGGGCGAGGTGCGGCTGCAGTTTGGCGACGCTGCGAGCGAGTGGGAGTTCTTCTCTGTGTCAGGCGGATATCTGCAGGTTCATGAGGACAAGGTCATCGTGCTCGCTGATGACGCGGTCTCTGTGTCGAAGATCGACAAGCAGCGTGCTCAGGAGTCGATTGAACGCGTCAAGCAGCTGCTCGAGGAGCTGCCGGCGGACGCCGAGGACGAGCGGCAGGAGTGCCTGCGCGACCTGAACTGGTGCGAGCTGCAGATCAAGACCGCCGAGAAGCGCGGCGCGTAGCTTCAAAATTGATGGATGTGAACGCAGGGCGGATCCGAGATCTCGGACCCGCCCTGCTGCATTGCGCGGACTCGAGCACGCGGTTGCGCCACGGGCAGGTCACGGAAGCGTTACGGCGGGCGACCAGCGGAGGTGCATGCGGTATTCTCGGCAGCATGGAATCCATACTCGTTTGCGGAGGAAAGCGGCTGACCGGTGAGGTAACCGTGTCCGGCGCCAAGAACTCCGCCCTCAAACTCATGGCCGCCTCGCTCATGGCGCCTGGCGTTTCAGTACTTCATAACGTGCCGCGCATCGCAGATGTCGAGTTGATGGCTGCCGTGCTACGGGGGCTTGGCGCGCGCGTCGAGCGAGACGGCGATACGCTCAGCATTGATGCAACGACTCTCACGAGCCACGAAGCGCCTTACGAGTTCGTTGCGCAGATGCGGGCGTCGACTGCCGTGCTCGGGCCGCTCATCTCGCGCTTGGGCGAGGCGGTGGTCGCGATGCCCGGCGGCTGCAACATCGGTTCTCGCAAGATCGACATGCATCTGAGGGGGCTTGAGGCGCTGGGCGTCGACATCTCATTCGGGCATGGCTCAATCGAAGCGTCGATACCTGACGGGGGACTTGCGCCGGCTCAGGTCACACTGGACTTCCCCAGTGTGGGAGCTACCGAGAACCTGCTCATGGCCTCGGTCAAGGTGTTGGGCGAGACCGTCATAGCCAACGCCGCGCGCGAGCCCGAGATCGTCGATCTGGTCGACTACCTCAACGCAATGGGCGCGCGCATCACCGGCGGTGGAACTTCGACCCTCACCATCGAGGGCGTTGAATCCCTCCATCCCGCAGAGCACCGCGTCGTTGGGGATCGCATCGAGGCCGGCACCTATTTGGTTGCCGGAGCGATCACGGGCGGACCGGTGACTGTGCGCGGTGTCGACCCGGCACATATTGAGATCGTCCTCACGAAACTGGAGGCCGTCGGATGTGGTGTCGAAGTCGACCCGGAGGGCATCACGGTGCACAGGGATGGCCCCGTACTCCCCGTCGACATACAGACTCTGCCGCATCCCGGCTTTCCCACGGACATGCAGGCGCAGTTCATGGCGATGCTCTCGCTCGCACCCGGCGACTCGATAATCACCGAGAACGTCTTTGAGAACCGCTTCATGTTCGCCGATGAACTCATGCGAATGGGTGCGGACATCCGCATAGAGGGTCACCACGCCCTGGTCAAAGGAGTCCCGGCGCTCTCGGGAGCTCCGGTTCGCAGCACGGATCTGCGGGGAGGTGCCGCGCTCGTGCTCGCCGCGCTGGCCGCTGAGGGGGAGACACGAATCAGCGACATCTTCCACATCGACCGTGGTTACGACGGCTTCTGCGACAAGTTGGCTGCTCTGGGTGCCGACATCCGACGCGTTCGAACCGATACCCTCGCGACTCCAGCTGGCTGAGGCGCGCGCCAATCCGACCGATCGAAAGGGACCGTCATGCTCGACCGAGAAGCCATTGAGTCGATAATCCCGCACCGCTACCCGTTCCTGTTGGTTGATCGCATCGAGAGCTACGTCGCGGGAGAGAGTGCTGTGGGCTACCTGGACGTCCACAAGGACATGTTCTGGGTCCCGGGTCACTTCCCTGAGTATGCGGTCATGCCCGGGGTCCTGGTGGTGGAGGCGCTTGCCCAGGTGGGCGCGGTGGCATTGCTTTCACTCACCGAGAATCAGGGCAAACTGGCGTTTTTCGCCGGTATCGACAAAGTGCGCTTCAAGCGGCAGGTCGTGCCTGGTGATGTGATGCGGCTCGAGTGCCGCATCACGCGCTCGCGCGGGCCTATAGGCTGGGGCGAAGCTAGGGCCACCATTGGCGACGACCTTGTATGCGGCGGGGAACTGATGTTTGCGGTGAAGTAGGTGTCTGTTCCGCCGGAGGTTGTTGACCTGCCCGGGCCGTGGCGTGGCGTAAGGTAGAATCTCACACTACTGCACCCTCTTATGGGGAGAGAACAGATCATGGGACTCGAGGAACGATTGGCCGCAGGCGACGCCGTGTTCGGCGTTGTCGGTCTGGGCTATGTAGGGCTGCCGTTGGTCATCGAGATGGCCGGTGCTGGCCACCACGTCATTGGTATAGAGATCAGCGAGTCCAAGGTATCTGAGCTGGGTTTGGGACGCAGTTACATCCCCGATGTGCCTTCCGCCACGCTCGCGAAGCTCGTGAGCGCCGGACTCATCGAGGCAACGACCGATTTCTCACGAGCACGGGAATGCGATGCGGTGGTGATCTGCGTACCCACGCCGCTCGACCGCATGAAGGAGCCCAACGTCTCCTACATGGTTGCGGCAACCGAATCGATAGCTCCCCACATCACTCCTGGTACCCTCGTGACGCTCGAATCCACCACCTACCCCGGCACGACCGAGGAGGTAATCCAGCCCATCTTGGAGCGCGCGGGGCTCAAGGTTGGCGCCGACATCCACCTTGCCTTTTCTCCAGAGCGTGTCGATCCGGGAAACCCCGAATTCGCGACGCACAACACCCCCAAGGTTGTGGGCGGTGTGACCGAGCGTTGTACGGAAGTTGCGGTCGCCTTTTACGGTTCGTTTCTGGAGAGCATCGTCCCGGTCTCATCCACGCGGGTCGCCGAGATGAGTAAACTGCTCGAGAACATCTTCCGTTGCGTCAACATCGCGCTCGTCAACGAGCTGCTTGTGCTGTCCGAGCGAATGGGCATCGACATCTGGGAAGTCGTTGATGCGGCTAAGACCAAGCCGTTCGGGTTCATGCCGTTTTACCCCGGACCCGGACTGGGTGGGCACTGCATCCCCATCGACCCGTTCTACCTCTCATGGAAAGCGCGTGAGTACGACTTCCACACGGAGTTCATCGAACTCGCTGGAAAGGTGAACGAGAGCATGCCCTACCACGTGCTCGAGCGTATTTCCAAGGCGCTCAACTCGCGGCAGAAGGCGCTGTCCGGAAGTACGGTTCTCGTAATGGGCGTCGCCTACAAGAGCGATATTGGCGACCTCCGAGAAAGTCCTGCGATCAAAGTGGTGAGCCTGCTCAGAGACAGGGGCGCCGCTGTGGTCTACCACGACCCCTATGTCGATGAGTTCATTGTCGATGGCGTGCCCGTCGAGCGGGTCGAACTCAGTGAACAGGCATGCAGGGACTGCGACGTGACGGTGATCATCACGAGCCACTCGAACGTCGACTACGAGATGGTGGTTTCCTCGGCTGAACTGATTCTTGACACCCGCAATGTGCTCAAGGCGCACGTTGCGGACCACATCATACGGTTGTGACGATTGGGTGTGACTGATGTACGGGTACTCGCGGGGCACGTTTCCTGCTGAATCCCACCAGACGTCACCACCTGCTACGGAGGATCATGGGTAAGCATTCATCAAAGGGCAGAGGCTTCGGGGCCGGAGACTCCAAGCCCGGTGGCCTGCGCCCCGCAGGGAGAAAGGCGCCCTCTCGCGCTGTGGGGAAGCTGCCTCTGTCCCACCAAGCAGTGGCTCCGGATCCGAGCGGGCTCGACGACGGCGCAGCACTGTCTGATCCGAGTTCTCGCCGTCGTGGGTCACTTGAAGCGGCACCGGCGCGGCTTCGTGTGGAACGGGACCGCCGCCATCGTCGCCTCAAGCGAGTCGTTGCCATCACTGCGGGGGCAGTCGCGGTTGCGGTGGTCGTGGGCGCCGGTTCCTTGTACGCGTACGCCAAGCACATCGAATCGACCATGCAGCGCACCGTCGTGCGCAAGGAGGTTCTCAAGGTCGATCTGGCTAAGGTCAAGCCACAGGAGCCGTACAACCTCCTGATCATGGGCGTGGACAAGCGCCCCAAGGACACTCAGTACCGTTCTGACAGCATAATGTTGGTTCGGGTCGATCCCAAGACCAAACAGGTCTGGATGATCTCGATTCCGCGCGATATGCGCGCGCAGATCCCCGGCCACGGTTATGCCAAGATCAACAGCGCCTACGCGCTGGGAAAAGAGCAGCTGGCGATCGATAGTGTCGAGGAACTCGCCGGGGTGCCGATCAACCACTTCATGGCCATCGACTTCTCCGGTTTCGAGAAAGTCGTCAACGCCATGGACGGGGTGTGGATCGATGTGCCCGTTGAGATCAACGACAAGCAGGCCGATCGAAGCAAGGGCGACAGGGCGTCGCACATTGACGCTGGCTATCAGCGACTGGACGGGGCGCATGCGCTGACGTTTGTTCGCGCACGCCACCAGTTTGCCGATCAGGACTTTTCGAGAATGAAGAACCAGCAGAGTTTCGCCAAGGCCATAGCCGAGCAGATTGCAACCAAGACCAGTGTCGCCAAGACGCCCCGGATCGTCTCGGCGGTGGCCCCCCACATCTCCACGGACATGTCGCTGATGGAGATGATGAGAACAGCACAGGCGCTCAAGGGCGCAGGCAGCGACAACGTCTATACGACCACGCTGCCGGGGAAGTGGCGCTCGCCGTTCATCTGGCCCGATGAAGCGAGCAAGGACGAGATCATGGCCAAGTTCGAGGCCGGCGAGCCGTTCAAGAAGAAGCCGCGAGCATCGGGTGATGAATCTTCGACTACCACAGCCAGCGCCGCGCCGACCGTTTCCAAGGCCAAGAAACCGTCCGAGATCACCGTCACCGTTCGCAACGGGGCCGGGATCGTGGGAAGCGCGAAGCAGGCCGCATCCATACTCAAGGCTCGCGCATTCAAGGTCAAAGACGTGGGCAACACCAATCAGTTCGTCTACAAGAAGACGCTCGTCATCTACAAGAAGGACAAGGGGTCGGCTGAGCTCGTGCTGAGCGTGTTGCCACCGGGGACCAAACTGGTGGAGAGCCGCGGAATGTACGACTTCGACACCGCGGTGCTGGTGGTCGTCGGCAAGGACTGGGACGTTGCTCGGGTGCCGGTAGCCCCCGTCAAGACCCAGTGAGCGGCGCAGGTCGGCCTAGGGGCTGAGGGGCCTTCCAGCGATCTCGAACGCGTCGATAGCGACGTTCGTTGCCTTGGCCGCTTTCTGTTTGGTTCCCTTCACCACGATGCGCAGTGTGTGGCGCGTTGGCGTGAGACGGCCGCTGCTCCAGAGCACCTGGCGGTCAACGAGTCTCTTGCCGAACTGATCGACTGTGCCTTTGTAGACTCCGTCGAGGTAGACCTTGGACTTTCCGTACCACGCGGCGCGCCGGCCGCGCCACGTGATCCCTGTGCCCTCGAATGTGACGATCGCTTCGGAACTCCGCGTCGATGACCACCGCTGAGAACCGCCCGACAGGCGTTTGCTGCGCGTCGGCTTCCATGAGCCCCGCCATGAGATCGCAGCGTGAGTCTCTTGGACGGTCACCCTAGGTATCACGGCAGGAATGAGCCAGCCACCGCGCACGTCGATCGCATCCACGGCGGTGTACGCATCGGTGCCACCATGGCCGGATGCCTCAATCATGATCGTGTGTGCTTGAGCCTGTGAAAGCCCCGTGCGTTCGAACAGCAGCTTCTGGTACTCGTGGCCGTCAGTCGTGATCACGACCTTCTGGGCGGGACCGCCGTCGATACGGACGGTCGCCCATCCGTATCCCGGCGAAGCGTTGCCGATCCAGCGCACCTCAGAGCCGTAAAACGTCGCGTAGAACCGTGCCTTGGGTTGTGCCGTATAGAGGTGCCGACCGGCGGAGTACGCGGCATTGCCAAAGGGCTTCCACTCGCCCAGAAGCACGTACTGAGGTTCGGTGTCCTCAAAGCGGGCAAGCGGAGCGGTGGCTTGCTGGAGCTCACCGTTGTAGACGTCGAGTGCATCGATGCCGACTAGGTAGCCCGCGCTTCTGGACGTCCGCGTGCGCAGCACTTTGACCGTGATCGTGTGCGCACCCGGACTGAGGTTGGTGTGGGTGTAGAGCGTCCGTTTGTACTGAGTCGCGGGCGAATAGAGATCGACCGTCTTGAGCAGCTCCTGGTCGATGTAGACCTCGGCCTTCCCGAATTGCGGGCCCTTCGTGCCCACCCATGCGACACCGGTGCCGTTGAAGACCGATGTGACAGAGGAGTTCGCTATGCCCGAGTAGGTCAGTGTGGAGCCCGAGAGCCCCGATTTGGACTGTACTTTCCAGTATCCGGTCCAGGCGATACGGCTATCCGAGTTCTGGTAGCGCCTGACCGCCGATGCGGGGTAGCTGCTCGTGACCCCGAACTTGGTGGATTTCATGCCTAGCGCGCTGCGCACCGTGTCGCCGGTGACGCGGTACGTCTTTCCGTTGGACCAGGTGAAGGTCACATGGTGCGTGTAGCCCGATGCCGCGCGCTCGGGGGTGATGCTGGTGATAGTGGCAGGGGAGGCGACCGAGTACTCCAGCCCGCCGCCGCCGCTGATGTCGCGTGCCCGAATCTTGTCGGAAACGTACGTCGCCGAGTAGGCGCCCAGCTTCCAGGCGTAGTAGGGGCTCGCTTCGTCTGCATCTGCGACGCCCGTGAAATATGGCTTCGCAGCTGACGTCGTCCACACGTCTTGAATGCTGGCCGTATGGCCACCCGTGCACGAAGAGAAGTAGGTGATGACCGGCTTGGTCTCGGTGCCATACCAAACAACCTGGCCCGTTGTGGCATCAACAGCGGCGTTGGTCGACGCAACCTCGCCGCCTTTGGGCCCCTGGTAGCCGTTGTAGACCTGCGAGCGAGTCGTACAGTAGATCATCCGGTTCTCCTTGCCGCTCTGGTACGCGTATGACCGCGCTGCGACGGCCTGAGCCTTCAGTGCCTCCGCCGGCCAGGAAGCCGGGCTCTCGCGCGGGACGACCCCGTACAGGTAGCTTTCGAGGTCGACGTGGTTGACCGCTTTGGTCGTTGAAGCGGTCGAGGAACCCGGAATGAACCGAACGTAGCCCCGCCACCGAACGCCTGCGTGGTTGAAGGGACCGCTCGATCCCAGGAGCTGGATCATACCGCCAGCCGTCGCATAGCAGGTTCCCGAGAAGGTCTTGAGGACCGCTCCGGGCTTGTGCCGCCTGCTCACGGCACCAGTTGTGGGACTGGTGTACGTGTATGCAAGGTCCGTATGGACGCTCGTGTCGCCGTTCTTGGCGGTGATCCAGTAGGAACTCGTGGGGTTGAGCGTGATGCGCTCGGCGGTGTTGGAGAGCTGTTTGACCGTGAGCGTCGTCTCCGAGCCCGCCTTGATCCACCACTGCGAGCGCGCGGTGGCCGTCGCGTCGAGGTTGACTCGGATCGTGACCGTCGGCTTCGCGACGACCGTCGTACCCTGATAGTAGTGCTTGAGTATCGTGTCATAGTTCCAGCCCTGGAGCGCATACCCTCGTGCTCCCCACTGGCTCATCCCGATTCCATGGCCCCAGCCGCCGCCGGTGAACGTGTACTGCGGATCGACCGCGAGCGCTCGCGCGGGCACAAGAGCGCCCAGAGTGATCAGGGCGGCGACAGCAAGAGCACCTACTGCAGCGCGAAGTCGGGTGAGAGAGCTGACGTTCATGATTCCAAGCCTCCGGTGGTGTGACGAGAGCGGCGTCGGGAGTGCTGGACCGTTCGGTGTCGCGCAGCGCGACAAGCCATTACCGATTATACCATCCTCGGACCGGCATCACGGGGAGTACGGCTTCGAGGGGTGCTTTGCGCGCCTGCTCGGGTAGAAACCAGCCGAGGAGCGCACGCGGGGCTCCTCGAGATGATTCGATTAGGAGGGCGTGGCGTGCTCGAGATCAAGGTACCAGCACGGTTGTCGGACTTTCCCCGCCCCCGCGTGGCGCTTGTGCTGGGCAGCGGATTCGGAGGGCTTGCTGACGCTGTCGAGCGACCACAGAGGATTCCCTATGCTCAGATCGAGGGTTTGCCCCGGCCTGCGTCCGGCATCGCGGGACACGCGGGCGAGTTGATCTCGGGGGAGGTCGCTGGCGTGCCCGTGGTGGTGTTCTCGGGGAGAGTCCACCGATACCAGGGCGTCTCGGCTCTCGATGCGGCGTACCCGGCTCGGCTGGCTGCAGCATTGGGCTGCGAGATCCTCGTGGTGACCAACGCTGCGGGTGGAGTCGATCCTGACTTGGGGGTCGGGGATGTCGTGCTGCTCTCCGATCAGATCAACCTCAGCGGTGACAGCCCGCTCGTTGGCTGGCCGGGGCCGGAAGGCGGCGTGCCGTTCGTCCCGATGCGCGATGCGTACGATCCGCAGCTTCGCGAACTGGCGCTCGGCGCTGCTGCGCGCGAGGGAATGGTGCTGAAGGACGGCGTGTATGCGGGGCTTCTCGGCCCCGCGTTCGAAACACCCGCTGAAGTGCAGTACTTGCGCACGGTGGGTGCGGATGTGGTGGGCATGTCGACCGTGCCTGAAGTGATAGCAGCCAGGGCGCTGGGCCTGCGCGTACTGGGCTTCTCGCTCGTGACCAACGCGGCGGCGGGCGAGGGGCTGTCGCATGCGGAGGTCCTCGAGGCCGGGGAGCGCGCACGGGTGGCGCTCGCTGGGTTGTTGGTTGCTATACTGCACGAGTTGTAATCGGTCATCCACGGCGGCTGCGTACGATGCGCTGCCGCCCGTTCGTGTGAGGAGCAGTCATGGACTACGACGTCAAAGACCTGTCGCTTGCCGATGCCGGCAAGAACCGCATCGAGTGGGCGGATGCCGACATGCCCGTGCTTGCGAGCATCCGCGAGCGTTTCGAGACCGAGAAGCCGCTTGAGGGTGTGCGCGTTGCCGCCTGTTTGCACGTCACCACGGAGACCGCGAACCTGATGCGCACACTCAAGGCCGGCGGCGCCGACATCGTGCTGTGTGCGAGCAACCCGCTCTCGACCCAAGACGACGTTGCCGCCGCGCTCGTCGAGCACTACGGTATCCGCACGTACGCGATCAAGGGCGAGGATA
>JBBREQ010000005.1:0-46237 GCA_038202795.1 Coriobacteriia bacterium
TCTCGCCGTGGGGGGCAACGCCGCGGGCGCATGTCACGCAGGTGTTCGGCACATCGAGTTGGTTCTGCTGGCTGGAGATGCCGCAACCCATGACAAGCTCACGGCTCGTTCGGGTCTCTACGACGCCGCGATGGCGGGTGCGGCAGCCTTCGCCGCCGCTGCGCGCGCGGCAGCTGAGCCAATCGCCCTCACAGGCTTCGTGCCACTCTGCCGTCACACGGCCGCAGGACTGACCGCCACCGTCCTCGCCTTCGCCCGCTTGGGTGCGGTCGCAGTGCTCGTCGAGCCCGTCGACGGCTACGAGCTCGCTGCGGCTCTCGCAGCCGATGCCCTTCGTGCTGCGACGGTGTCGGGCGTCGCACTGCACGGGCCCGGCGTTTCGCCATTCTCGGCGGAGCCCTGGTCTCTGGCGCGGGCCGAGTCGTGAGCCGCGGTCCCGAACGCCTGGTGGTCGCCCTGGTCGGCGTCTCGTCGCCGGGGTATCGCTCGCTCGCCAACGCCTACCTGCGCGAGAGCGTGAAGGCCGACCCGCGCCTGCCCGAGACCTGGATCACCACCCCCGAGTTCGACACCTCGACCGACCCCTGGTGGATCGCCTACCAGCTCCTCGACCTCGATCCCGCCCCCGATGTCGTTGGGTTCTCGGTGGTGTGCTGGAACGCGCGCATCGTGTTCGAGGCCGTACGCGTGCTCAAGGCCGCGCGCCCCCAAACCTATGTCGTCCTTGGCGGCCCCGAAGTAGGCCCCCTGGCCGAGAAGACCCTCACCGAGCAGCCAGCTGTCGATGCGGTGGTGCGCGGTGAGGGCGAGTTCGCGCTGCCGGAGTTGCTGCACGCGTTGGTGCGCGACGGCGACCCGAGCGCGGTGCCGGGTGTGACGGCCCGCGTCGACGGTCGCATCGCAAGCGGCCCCGGGCGCCCCGTAATCGAGAACCTTGATGACGTGCCGTCGCCCTACCTCGGTCGGGACATCGCCGTGGACGGCTCGGCCTACCTCGAGACCTACCGAGGGTGCCCCCACGCGTGCGCGTACTGCTTCGAGGGCAAGGGCTCCACACGGATACGCAGCTTCTCCTGGGAGCGGATCGCTGCTGATGTCGAGCGACTCGCGTCGATACCGGGCATGCGCTCGTTCTCCTTTATCGATCCGGTGTTCAACCTCACACCTGATCGTCTCAGCCGCCTAGCAGACCTCTTGGCTCCGTGGGTGGCGAAGGGGCTGCGGCTGCACACCATCGAGGTCGACATAGAACGCGTCGACGACGAACAGGCCGCCCAGTTGGTGCGTGCGGGCGTAGTGAGCGTCGAGACCGGGCCGCAGTCCATAGGAGCTGCGGCCTTGAGCGCCTGCAACCGCAGTTTCGACCGCGAGCGGTTCCTCGCCGGTGTCGCTGCCTGCAAGCGGGCCGGCATCAGCGTCGAGTGCGATCTGATCATCGGCCTGCCGGGCGACACAGTCTCCGACGTTCTCGACGGTATGCACTTCGCCTTCGAGGCCGACCCCGGCAAGGTCCAGATGTCCACGCTCCACGTGCTTCCCGGTACAGACTTGTGGTTCCGAGCCGACGAGCTAGGCCTCATCTTCGACCCGCACCCCTCACACGAACTGATTCAGACAGACGAGATATCCTACGGCGAGCTACGCAGACTCGAGGTGCTCGGCAATGCTGCCTCGGCCATCTACCGCGCGCGCCTCACTCCACGAAAGGACTGACTTGTGACACCCGTCTCACGCCGCGCCCAGGAGATCCAGCCGTTCATGGTGATGGACGTTGTGGCGCGGGCCAAAGAGCTCGAGGCTGAAGGCCACAGTGTCATCCGGCTCGAGATCGGTGACCCGGACTTCCCTACGCCCGACGTCATCACCCAGGCGGCCGAGACAGCCATGCAAGAGGGAAGCACCCACTACACCCAGTCGCTCGGCCTGCCGGATCTGCGCAATGCCATACGTGATCACTACCGGGGACACTACGGGACCACGGTCGACCCCGAGGATATCGTCGTCACCCAGGGCACCAGCCCTGCGATGCTGCTGCTCTTCGGCGCGCTGCTCGACCCGGGTGACGAGGTCATCATGCCCGATCCCTGCTACCCCGCCTACCCCAACTACGTGCGGTTCCTTGGCGGGATTCCCAAGCTGGTCCGCGTGCGCGCCGAGGATGGCTTTCGCTACCGCCCCGACGAGCTGCGCGCCGCGATCGGGCCGCGCACGAAGGCCATCATGGTCACGTCGCCCTCGAATCCCACCGGTGCGGTCCTCTCGGCGAACGACCTGCAGATACTCGCGAGCATCGCCGAGGAGACCGGCGTCCACATCGCCTCTGACGAGATCTATCACGGGCTGACATTCTGCGGGGAAGAGCACTCGATTCTCGAGTACACGGACCGCGCGTTCGTGCTCAACGGCTTTTCGAAGGCCTACGCGATGACCGGCTGGCGCCTTGGCTACCTGATCGCGCCGCGCGAGTTCGTCCGCCCCGCCGAGAAGATCCAGCAGAATTTCTTCCTGGCTGCCAATGCGTTCGTGCAGCAGGCAGGTGTCGTGGCGCTCACCCAAGCGCAGCCGGACGTCGCCCGCATGCGGGCGCTCTACGACGAGCGCCGGCGCTATCTCGTCCCCGCGCTGCGCGAGATCGGCCTGACTATCGAGTGCGAGCCGTGCGGAGCGTTCTACGTCTTCGCTGACGCGAGCGAGTGGGGCGCGGATTCTCTCGCGCTTTCGCGGCGCCTGCTCGAGGAGGCTCACGTGGCATGCGCGCCGGGCATCGACTTCGGGTCGGGCGGCGAGGGGTTCCTGCGCTTCAGCTATGCGACGTCGCTCTCGCAGTTGCACGAGGGCGTTGCGCGGCTCGACCAGTGGGCCAGGAACCGAGCCTGACCCTTCGGGGTATCAGAGTGCACCGCTCGCCGAGAAAGGCTCGCACGTCGTTCGTCGCGTGCCGATAGTAGAGCGGGTAGGGTACTTCTCGGCGATCCTGTCGGTCTCCGGCCGCCTACGAGGCGGTGGGGGGACTTGGTGCAGGGATTGCTTCCCAACGGGGGGAGTACAATGAAGCTTCTGAGCCCTGACTAGGGAGATGCGCGCGCTTGAGTACAGACGTGTGGAGCAAAGCAGACATACACATCCACTCGAATCACTCTGACGGACTGCCGTCGATTCCGGAGATCATGGAGTACGTGCAGAACAGCACGGATCTCGACGTCATCGCCATCACCGATCACAACACCATCGAAGGCGCGCTCTTCGCGCAGTCGCTCGCTGAGCTTTATGACTTCGAGGTGATCGTGGGGGAGGAGATCTCGGCCAAGCAGGGTCACGTGCTGGGCCTCTATCTCCAGGAGCATATCCCTGCGGGCATGTCGGCCGCCGATACCGTGCGCGCGATTCACGAGCAAGACGGTATCGCGATTATCGCCCATCCCTTCTCGGCCCAGGGCGTGTTCGGGCCCACCGGTCGCAACCTTGTGGCAGACGCAGCTAACGAGTGGGCGTTTCACGCGTTCGAGGTCTACAACTCGATGCCCTTCTTGGTCTGGGCCAACAGCATGGCCGCCAAGGCTTTGGCGGGCGGCCAGGGAATCGCGGCGACCGGCGGCAGTGATGCGCACGTGCTCAAGGCAGTGGGCAAGGGCTATACGCTGTTCAAGGGCACGACCGCTGAGGATCTTCGCGACGGTATCGTGAATCTTGAGACGCGCGCCGAGGCGGCACGGCAGGGGCTCTCACTCGCGTGGCGATACACGCTGGACCTACCCAAGATTCGGCGCATGCAGTCGTGGAACTGGGAGCGCTGCAAGCCCCGCTAGGCGCGCGCAGCAGGTCCATTGAGAGCGGCGATCACTTGCCCTCGCAACTCCGCGATGACCGCCGGGTCGTCCCTCCATGCAGACAGGGTCACGATTGTCGCGCTCTCATCGACTCGAGCCTGTCGCACAGCAATCTCCAAGTCCAGGCGCGTGGCGATGGTGTCGAGGGGAAACGTCGACGGTTGCACGATCACGCGCGAGCATCCCAGTGCCGTCAGATGTCGAATCGACGTGGTCACGTCCGGCTCGCCCCAGTCCGCCCACGCGATACGGATGCGGGCGGCAGCCAGGCCGCCGTCGAGCAACGCCATGCGAAGCCGGCTGAGGAACGTCGCTTCGTCCTCGTCCATCTGAGGGTGCTTGCTCGCGATCTCCTCCGGTTGACCGTGCCCGACCAGTACGACGCCCGTGCTCTCGGGCTCCGTTGTCGAATGAAATACTCGGGCAGCCAGCATGCCGATGATTCGATCCGAGCACGTCAGGCAGCCCGTGCTCGAGATCGTGACGCCACTGCGTTCGAGGTGGAGGTCGCGCAGAGCCTCCTTGGCTGATGCGAGCGCGAACGATTCGCCTACCGCGAGCTCGGCCACGATCACGGAACGGTGGCCCAGTCTGACGGCGTGGCTTACCGATCTCTCAAGCGACTCAGGACCGGCGCAGAGCGCCACGCGCACGGTCGCTCCCTGTATCGACTGTCCCAACTTGTCGGCGATACTCGCAAGCTGTCGATGAGCGGGGTTGGATCCACCGACTGCCCGGTAGCGGGTCTTCTGCGCGAAGAACAGGAACGGCAGAAAGCCGATGGAGGCGTCGAGCAGCCCTTCTTCGGCGAGTCCTTGGAGCATCTGCGCGGTCGCTCGAGGGTCGTAGAACTCCGGTTCGGAGCAGGAGACCACGAGGATTGCGGCTTTGTGAGGATCCTGGGGCAGGTTGGCGGGCAGAGTCTCGGCTCTGATGCGTCGCGCGAGCACGTGCAACAGAGTCGATGCGAGCGCATAGCCGCCCGCTGCTCCGGCGATGACGAACGCGAACGCCCACAACGCGATCTCCGCTGAGTCGTAGGTGGTTGAGATGCGCGCGAGTGCGTAGATCGACCCGCCCAGACCCACGATCCCCATGAATGCGCAGAGCGGCTCCAGCGACGTCCGGGCAACCATCAGCGCGACAACCGCGGCGCCCGCGACTATCGCGCATACGACCAATGCGACCCAGGCCAGTGTCACGTTGTCTCGCACCTCCCTACGTGCATGATACAAGCCAGACGTATCAAGATGCGGGCGGAGACCCAGCATGGGGAAGTATCTCATAGAGACGTGTTGACCACGGATACCCCCACGGGTATAGTAGCGAGAGCACGTCAGATGACATTCCCGTCGAGATGGAGACCACATGAGCAGCGCGCTTGATATCACCGAGCAGTCCTGGGATGCCGAGGTGCTCGGCTCCGAAAAGCCCGTAATCGTCGACTTCTGGGCTCCGTGGTGCGGTCCGTGCCGCACCGTGGCTCCCGAACTCGATAAGCTCGCCGTCCGCGTGGGTGACGGCGCGAAGTTCGTGAAGCTCAATATCGATGAAGCGAGGGATGTAGCGGTCAAGTACGGGATCATGAGCATCCCGACCATCGCGAAGTTCGAGGGTGGCGAGATGACGGCACAGGTGGTCGGCGCCCGCAGTTCTGATGCTCTGGGTCGCGAACTCGGCCTCGAAAGCTAGCATCCATCTGCCTCACTGAGCCAAACGTGAAGAACCCCGGCAACCGTCGGGGTTCTTCACGTTTCAGATGGGGAGGGGCCCTACTTCACGCAAGACGAGTAGCGCAAGAAGACCTGGATGGCCTGGTCGATCACTGCGTCCCGCGATGTAGCACATTCGTCGATCAGGCAGTCCTGCATCGCATGGCCCAGGATAGTGAGCGAGATGTCGTTGAGGGTGGAGCTGGCCAGCGTCAGGCCCATGAGGGCACTCTCGCAGTCCGAGGGTGCCGAGATGACCGCTTGCACATCGCACAACTGTGCTTCGAGTTCTCTGAGTCGCTCAAGGAGTCTCTCAGGGGTGGCGGGTGTGGTGTTGGGGGAGGCAAAGGCGGCATCGCTGAGCTCACGATAGTGCAGGTAGACATCGAACGCGGCGCCGATCAACTCTCCGCGCTCCTTGAGAGAATCGTCGACCAGACAGCTCTTCATCGCATGACCGATGACGTGCATCGCCACTTGGCTCAATGCTGACTTGCAGGCCATGACCTGGGTCAGGACCTGCTCGCAAGCCGCACGGTTCTCGACCATCGACTGCAGTCCGCGGACCTGGCCTTCCAAGCGTCGCAAGCGGTTGATGATCTTCTTGCGCTCGGCGTCGTTGCCTACTGTTGCGGGTAGCTGAGTTGTTGACATGGGCGTCTCGGCAATCTGATACCGTAGGGGCGGTTGCCGTTCATGGTACCCCCACGGGGTATGCGCCGCAATGCTCGTGCGAGGAGGCTCAGTGGGGTATCGCAAGGACAAGGACGGCTCCGCGGTCTCGGATCGCATCCGAGGCATCAGAAAGGTCCTGTGGGCGGTTCTTGCGCTCAACGTGGGAGTCGCACTCGCGAAGCTCGCGTGGGGCGCGTACAGCAACTCAGCGGCGATGCTGGCAGACGGCTTCCACTCGCTGTTCGACGGCGCCAGCAACGTGGTGGGGCTTGTGGGCATGGGCATGGCCGCTCGTCCGGCTGACAAGGACCATCCCTATGGGCACGGCAAGTACGAGACGTACGCTTCTGCGGCAATCGGTGCCATGCTCGTGTTCGCTGCGTATCGGGTTGGCTCGAGTGCGATCGCCGGGCTGACTGGCGACGCCGAGCCTACGCAGGTCACGGTGGTTTCGTTCGCCATCATGCTGGGGACGATGACGGTCAACATAGGTGTCACCATGTGGGAGCGGCGTGCAGGCAAGCGGCTGGGGAGCGAGATCCTCATCGCGGACGCTAACCACACGACGTCAGACATCTTTGTGAGCCTGGGAGTCATCGTCTCTCTGGTGCTTGTGAAGCTCGGTTTCCCACTGGCCGACCCCATCGTCGCCTTGTTGGTCGCAGTCGCGATCCTCTCTACCGCATTGGGCGTGTTTCGCCACGCAAGCGCCACGCTGTCGGATTCTGCGCGGATTCCCGCCGCGGATATCTGTGTCGTCGTCGAGAACGTGTCCGGCGTGATGGGCTGCCACCACATTCGAACTCGTGGCTCCGTCGCCGAGGTCTACGTTGATCTGCACGTACAGGTGGACTCAGCCCTCAGCGTCGCCCAGGGCCACGCGATCGCCGAGACGGTCGAGCGCGTCTTGTGCCGTGAGTTCGCGACGGTCGTGGATGCGATCGTGCACCTTGAACCCTTCGATGACTATCAGAAGGCGAAGACCGCCGAGGAGATCGATGCAGGACTCGTCTAGGCCTGTGCGCTCCGGGAGGGGCTACCTGCTCGTCTTGCTAGCGGCGACGTGTTGGGCGAGCGGCGGACTCATGGCGAAGTGGCTGTTCACCACCCCGTCTGTCGCGACTGCGAGCTGGCCGATCCCCCCGCTGGGCATCACGGTGGAGCCGACCGTGCTTTCGGGTGCCCGGGCGCTCTCGGCCTATCTTCTGCTCGCGCTTTGGCTTGTCTTTCGGCGTCGCGAGGCGTTCAAGATCACACGGTCTGATCTGCCGTTTCTGGCGGTGTTCGGCGTAGTCGGACTTGCGGGAGTGCACTTCAGCTACTTCATGACGATATCGCTCACCAACGTGGCCACAGCGATTCTCCTGGAGTATCTCGCCCCGATAATCGTGCTCGTGGTCAGCGTGCTGTTCCTGGGTCATCGGTTCACGTGGGCACTGCCGGCCGGCGTCGCTCTTTCCGTCCTAGGTTGCGCTTTCGTTGTGGGGGCAATCGGCGGCGAGGGCTTGGTGGTCTCGCCCGCAGGCGTGGCGTGGGGCCTGGCTTCGGCTGTGTTCTTCGCCATCTACTCGCTCATGGGCAGTGTCGCTGCCGGGCGTTTTACTCCCTACACCGTGCTTGTCTATGGGTTGGGCTTCGCTTCGGTCTTCTGGCTGTTGTTGCTTGGCCCGAATGCGATTTTCTCGATCTTCTCGGACGGGCGGACTGCCGCCGCGGTGCTGTTCATAGCCGTCGTGAGTACCGTCGTGCCCTTCTCGGCATTTCTTGCTGCCCTGCGCTACATCCCGCCTACCAACGCGACGGTCACCTCCACGATTGAGCCGCTGCTTGCAGGTATCGGTGCCTATCTGCTGTTCGGTGAGGCCCTGACCATGAGTCAGCTCATGGGAGGAGTGCTGGTCATCTTAGCGATTCTCGTGGTGCAGTTGCCCGAGCGCAGCATGACTCCCGCGCTCCCGCCGCCGGACTGAGCGAAAGAAACGGCTGCGAAAGTGGTATATTTTTTGCAGTAGACCGCTCTTTTCGCGGCCCCGATTGCCGACGGAGGAGGGGCAATGGATCTGCAACAGCGCCCCGAACTGCGCCAGAAGATGACGCTGTCACCCCAGGTCTACCAGGGGTTGGCCATTCTCGCGATGCCCGTCGCCGAGCTCCAACAGATGGTCGAGACGGAGATGCTCGAGAACCCGTTGCTCGAGGTCGACGACACCGAGAATGAGCCCGCGGAGGGCGAGGAGCCCCTCGACGAGCGTGAGGACGAGCGCTCGTGGGACGAGTGGCTCGAGATGTATGAGGACCTCGACCAGATAGAACCCACCGCGCCTCGCGACCCCAACATCGAGCAGACCAACACCGAGGAGTTCGTCGGTGGCGTCCTGACATTTGACGACTACCTGCTGGACCAGCTTACGCTGCTGGACCTTGCGCCCTCTGTCTCACACGCTGCCAAGGCGGTCGTGGGGTCGCTCGATGTCGACGGTTTCTTCAAGGGATCACTTGAGGAGATCGCGCGCTTGGTCGGTGAATCCCTGGAGGTTGCCAAAGCCGGCCTTGAGGCGGTCCAGCAACTCGATCCCCCCGGGGTGGGCGCGCGCGATCTGGCCGAGGCACTGTGCCTGCAGATGCAGTACCTGGGTATGGACGAACCGCGCCTCACGCGCATCATCAAAGACCACTTGGACGATGTCGCGTCCAACCACTTCCGTAAGGTCGCTCGGGCGCTTCGGGTCGACGAGGATGAGGTCAGACGGCTGGTGGAGTTGCTGCGCACGTTGAACCCACGCCCGGCCGGGGCTTTCTCACCCGGTCCGTCCCCAGGCTACATCGTGCCGGACGTGACGGTCCGCCGCTTCGACGACGAGTGGCTCATCGTTTCCAACAATGAGGCGTTGCCTGCACTTCGGGTATCACCCCGCTATCGTTCCATGCTGCGCTCAGGCTCCACGGCCGATGATGAGACCAGACGCTATCTCAAGGACAAGATCCGCGCTGCCGAGAGTTTCATTCGAAATGTCGACCGTCGCAAAGACACGGTGACCCGCATCACCGAGATCGTGCTGGAGGTTCAGCGCGACTTCTTCGAGGATGGCAAGGGGCCGCTGCGCCCTTTGCGCCTCGAGGATGTCGCGGTAGAGATCGGCGTTCATCTGTCCACGGTATCGCGTGGCGTAACCGGCAAGTACATGGCGACGCCGTATGGACTGTTCGAGATCAAATACTTCTTCAGCGGCGGTTACCGCACGTCTTCCGGGATGGACGTGGCCGCTACCAGCATCAAGCAACGTCTGCGTGAGCTGGTCCAGGAGGAGGACGCCGCCAAGCCTCTGTCCGATCAGCGTGTCGCCGAGATGCTCACTGCTGAAGGAGTCACGGTCGCGCGACGAACAGTGGCGAAGTACCGTGAGGAGATGGGCATCGATCCTTCATGGGCCAGGCGTCGACGATGAGTTCGGATCGGATGAGCCTGCCGCGACGTCCGCAGTCGTCTCAGATCGAGGAACCCGACACCGGCCCCCAATCGAGCAACGCTCGGGCGCTGGCGGCTGTCGTGTTCATGCTCTCGGTGCTGACGGTCCTGCATCTGTTCACTCCCAGCACGATCGCCAACGTTCCGCTGCATCTGTTGTACCGCCGGCTGTACTTCGTGCCCATCGTGTACGCGGCGTGGGTCTTTGGGAAACGCGGCGGACTGCTCGCCGCTCTTGCCGCCGCGGTGTCATTTGGGATTCACGCGCAGGCATCTCTTAATCGGCCACTGAATATGGGCTTCGACAATGTGCTCGAAATCGTCTCGTACCTGGCGGTGGGGCTGCTCTTCGGTGCGCTGAGAGATGTTGAGGAGAGCCGTACCCGGGACCTGCGGCAGGTTTCCATGCAGCTTGAGGAGGCGTACAAGAAGCTCGAAGAGCGAGCAATCCAGCTCATCAACGTGCAGGACTATACCTCGTCGATTCTGCGCTCCATCACGTCGGCCGTCCTTACCGTGGGGCCGGACGGCTCTGTGGCGACGGCGAACCCGGCCGCTGAGCGCATGCTGGGCGTCTCGGAGTTCGAGATGGTTCCTAAGCCTATTGGGCTGCTATTCAAAGACGACGGTGGCATGTCCTCCGATGTGACCAAGGTGCTTGCTGGGCGGCTTCCCCTCGCGCTTCGGGATGCCACACTCGTCACCGCCACCGGGCAGGAGATTCACGTGCAGGCGTCGACTTCGCGCATGCGCGCCGTAGGCGGGACCGTGTTGGGCGCGGTCGTCACCCTTGAGGACGTGTCGGACATCAAGGCACTCACGGACCAGTTGATCAGGGCGGACCGCCTTGCTGCGATGGGCGAGCTGACAGCCGGCGTCGCTCACGAAGTACGCAACCCACTGGGAGTCATCCGGGCCACGGTTCAACTGCTCGAAGACGCCCAAGCGGATTCGGAGCGAATTCACGAAGCTGCGGGCGTGATCAAGCAGGAGATCGATCGTTTGGACAGGGTCATCAAGGCGCTGCTCGACTTTGGTCGGCCCAGTAAGCCCACCCTGTTGCGAACTGATCTAAGGGGGGTCATCGAGGATGTGGTCCTGTTCACCAATCGATTCGCGAAGCAGGCGGATGTCTCGATCGAGATGGCTGTCGGAGAAGACGACCTGCGTCCCGTGTTCGGCGATCCCGACCAGCTGAAACAGGTGTTTCTGAACTTGGTGACCAACGCGGTCCAAGCGATGGATAGCGAGGGTGGGTCCATCCTCATTGAAGGGTCCAGCACCGAGGACTACGTCGTCATCACCGTGGCCGACACCGGTCCGGGCATCGCCGCTGAGGACATCAACAAGGTCTTCGACCCGTTCTTCACCAAGCGGGCAGACGGGACCGGCTTGGGTTTGACCATCGTGCACCGTATCATCGACGAACATGACGGGCATATCGCTGTCGAAAGCTCACCGGACGGCACCACGTTCATCGTGACCCTGCCCGCATCGATGGAAGACTAAGGAAGGTACGGTATGGCCAAGCGCATTCTGATCGTGGACGACGAGAAGAACATGAGGTGGGTGCTCGGGCAGGCACTCACACCCGAGGGCTATGAAGTCGTCGAGGCCGCTGACGGCAAGGAGGCGCTCGCGGCGGTTGCTGAGCAAGAACCGGACATCATGGTGCTTGACCATCGGATGCCCGCCCCCGACGGCATGGAAGTGCTGCGACGTATTCGTGCTCAAGGTGCCACGTTCCCCATCATCATGCTCACCGCACACGGAAACGTCGCAACGGCCGTCGACGCGATGAAGGCGGGCGCGACCGAGTATCTCACCAAGCCCTTCGACCTTGAAGAGCTCAAGCTCGCCCTCACCAAGGCGATGCACTTCCGCGAACTGGCGGCCGAAGTCGAGCGTCTGCGCGAAGAGGTGCAGAAGGACTACGACGTCGAGGGCATCGTCGCCTCCGACCCCGGCATGCTCGCCATTCTCGAGACGGTGCGCAAAGTCGCGGCCACGAGTGCGACGGTGATGATCTACGGCGAGTCCGGTACCGGAAAAGAGCTGATAGCCCGCGCCATCCACGATCTGTCAGAGCGCGCGAACAAACCGTTTGTCTCGGTATCCGCGGGCGCGCTGCCCGAGACCTTGCTCGAGAGCGAGCTGTTCGGGTACGAGAAGGGGGCCTTCACCGGTGCGGTGGCCGCCAAGCCCGGCCGCTTCGAGATGGCCAACGGGGGAACGCTCTTCCTGGATGAGATCGGAGACATCTCGCCCGCCACCCAAGTGAAGCTTCTGCGAGTATTGCAGGAGCGCCGATTCGAGCGTCTGGGTGGCACGCGGACCATCGATGTCGATGTCCGAGTCGTGGCTGCGACCAACCAGGATCTCCAACAGCTCATAGCCGACGGTGTCTTCCGGGAAGACCTCTTCTATCGCCTCAATGTGGTACCCATCACTTTGCCGCCTTTGCGTCAGCGGCCCACCGACATCCCGGTTCTCGCAGCTCACTTCCTCGAGAAGCATCGGGCTGGGAGCAAGACGCTGTCGGCGCGTGCACTCGAGGCCTTCTCCACCTACCAGTGGCCCGGCAATATCCGTGAACTCGAGAACACCATCGAGCGCATTGTGATTCTGTCACACGGAGAGGAGATAGGCGTTGAGGACCTGCCGGCAGAGGTGCGCTCGAACTCGTGTGGACTGGAGCGATCGTCGGTTGGCTTCGTGCTTCCTCAGGAGGGCGTGGATCTCGAGGAAGTCGAGCTCGATCTGGTGCGACAGGCGCTGGATCGCTCCGGCAACAACACCCCAAAGGCGGCCAAGCTGTTGGGGCTCGCCACCAAGACGATGGAGTCCCGCATGCATAGGTTGGGACTCTAGCCCACTGGCACGGGTGTTGCACCTCACGTTCAGACAGTTTCTCCCGGTTTCTCTCGCAAAGGACGAACGTGAACAGGGCGCAGGCATCGCGAGTGAGCGCATCATGTGTCGCCGGACTGGTGTTCTCGGTGATCGTGATCGGCGCGGTAGCGGGACTTGACGTGGTGGGGGCTGCTTCACGTGCTCCGCTCTTTGCCGCTTTGTGGCTGCTCTCGCTGTTGACGGGCGTAGTCGTGGCTTGGTTCGCTTGGCCGATGCTGAGTCCCGACCTCCAGGCACCACTCGCTCACCCTGATCTACATAGCGAGGTGGTCTGCGCTCAGTGCGGGGGGACGCTCTATGAGGAGTGGCGACTGTGCCCGCACTGCGGTGCGCGTCTGACCAGTGAGCCTGTCTCCGCATCAAACTCAGCACTGATGCCCTGACGCGCAGGCGGGTAGCCGTTGGGCGGTCTCGAAGTCTGTTCCGTGCGCGAGAACATCGGTACACTGCAACCTCAGGGTTCTTCGAGCGAGGAGAGGTCATGTCCCAAGTCACGTCTCGTTTCGCCACTTCCGGTATGCACTGCAGTTCGTGTTCCCTGCTGGTGGATCTCACGCTTTCGGAGATAGAGGGAGTTGTTGAATCCAAGACCGACCACGCTAACGGGTTGAGCGTCGTCGTCTACGACGATGCGGTCGTCACCCCGGCCCAACTGATTGCTGCAGTCCAGTCGGTGGGATACGAGGCGGATCAGTTGTCGTAGGTTGGGCCTCCGGGCCGCTTGGCCGCCCAACCACATTTGCATGCTGGATACCCCTCGGGGTATTGTGTAGACTCGCAGACTGACTCGCCGTCCCCTGATTGAGAGACACTATGCCCGATATCTCCGCCCTGTTCATCGCCACTGCCGCAGGGGTACTCTCGTTCCTCTCGCCGTGCGTACTGCCACTGATACCCGCCTATCTGTCGTTCATGACGGGGCTCACAACGGCCGAGCTTGCCGACGACCGACCCCCTATCGGCAGGATCCTCACACCTGCGCTGCTCTTCGTGTTGGGGTTCTCCGTCGTGTTCGTCGCCCTTGGCGCGTCGGCGTCCTTCCTCGGCCAGTTCCTTGTCGCGTACCGCGGCATCATTGAGATCATCGCCGGTATCGCCGTCATCGGATTTGGCGTGCTGATGCTCGGGATCATCAAGATCCCTTGGCTCTACGGCGAGGCTCGGGTCGACATGGAGAAGTCGCGGGCGTTCGGGCAGGGGGCGGCGCTGGTCATGGGCATGTCATTCGCCGCCGGGTGGACGCCGTGTGTCGGTCCCATCCTCGGAACGATTCTTGCCATGGCGGGCTCGTCGGGCAGCGTCGCTCAGGGCGCGATTCTGTTGCTGTTCTACTCGCTGGGACTGGGAATCCCGTTTGTGCTGGTCGCTCTCATGTTCGGGCGCCTGCGGGGTCTCATGAGATGGCTCCAGCGCCATTCGCTCACCATCAATCGAGTCGCAGGTGTCATGCTCATCATCGTGGGTGTGCTGATTGCGACAGGACGGCTGGGCCTGCTGGCGAACTGGCTGACCGGTGCGCTACCGAGTATCGAAGTGCAGCTTCCCGATATTGGGGGCCAGTGAGTCGCAGCTGGTCGCTCCCGTTGGGGTATCTCTTGCCTAGACAGAATGGATGGACTGGCACCAGCATCGGGCAGGAGAACTCACGACCGTGAAACAACGCACTCAGGGCGGGCTCGCTGCACAGATAGTGCGCGTGAGTTTCACAGTGGGGCTCCTCACGGTGTCCGTCGCGGTCATCGTCGCCTCGATCAGCGCGTACCGGCTGTCTGCCGAGAAGGCCGCGGGCCGTGACCTGCTCGCCCTGCAAGTCGTCGACGATCGCATCGCGATGACGCTTCAACGGGTGGTGTCCGTCGCAGATTCGGTGAGTGGGCGGCTTGCCGTCACGCGTGATGACACGGAGAGCCTCTCCGATGCTGCAGGGGTTCTGCTGACCAACAAGTCCCTCTTCAAATCAGCCTACGTCGCGCGAGCGAATGGCACTCTCTTGGCATCGGTGCCAGCGGATCCTGACACGCCCGTGAAGTCCCTGCCCGCTTTCGTGCAGGCACGGCGCGGCGTCGATGGGTTCTTCCTGATCACTCCGGAGGTCGGCGCCGGCAGGGAGCTGTGGTTCACACGGGCAGGCATCCGCAAAAGCGGGACATCCTTCCTCATCGTCGCCCAGGTCGACGACGCCTTTCTGGATGACTTGGTGAGGACCACTGAGCGCTCGCTTCCTGATCGCGCGATTGTGGTGCTCGATCAGGACAGGGTGCTCGCGGCTAGCCCCCTGGGCGAAGGAATGCGGCTTGGCACGGCACAGTGGGCGCCCACGGACGCGAGTGCAGGGCGGGTGAGTGCTCGCGCAGTGGATGGGGCGCCCATGACAGGGCACTACGCGGACCTGGGCGGCATTCCCGGCGTGGACTGGCGTGTGGTCATCACAGAGCCCGCCGGCGTCGCTGTGCGCGACACTCTCAGGGCGGTGACACCCGCAGTGCTGGTTCTGGTGATAGGGGGTTCGGCGGTCATTCTTGCGCTCTGGGGCATGTCACGCCGCCTCGCACGTCCGTTGCGCGAACTCGAACGCGCCGCGCTCAGTGCGGCTTCGGGCTCCTACGTCAGACAGCTGGCGACCGACCGGGACGATGAGATCGGCCGAGTCGCTGGCGCTTTCAACCTGGTTGCCCTGCGCTTGAATGCGCTGCAGGACCTCTCGCAGCTGCTGGCCAGCGCATCCGAACTCGACCAGGTACTCGACAGGATTCTCTCTGCGATGGGCCATATCGTGGGACCAGGCGCGGCGGCGATCTATCTTGTCGATGACAGCACGGGTGTGCTGTCGCCGGTCCGCACCCGAGGAATCGACCTTTCCGACGCCGAGCCGGTTTCGATTGACCGCAAGGGCTGGCTTGCAAGCACTCTGGGTACCGACGACCCCGTTGACATCACGTGCAGCGAAGAGCGTCTCGCAGCAGAGCTGCCGGGGATACGGGGATCGCACTCCGGTGCGCTTGCCGCGCCGCTTGTCGCGGGCGCCGAAGCGCTCGGGGTCGTGGTGGTCTTGCGTGATTCTCAAGACCCGGTCACCGATGCCGAGCGTGAGATGGTCAGGACCTTCTCGGCACAGGCGGCGGTAGCCGTGAACAACTCACGGCTCTTCACTGAGGAGCGCGACTCAAGACGCATTGCAGAGGCGCTGCGCGCGGTCGCCGAGGAGCTGGTGCGTCCCGAGGAACTCGACGTCGCGCTGCGCGCGGTACGAAGCATCGTCCAAGTCGCGTTGGGCGCGACGTACCTAGCCATTGTCCCGGTCAACTCCGATGTCTTTGGTCTCGAGGAGCAGGCGCCCGGGCTGCGTAGCCGAGACATCGTGGAAACGGCCAAACACGCTCAGCTCGTGGCGGGCGGCGACGCCATCATGATGACGGCCGGAGATAAGCCCGCCTCAGACCGCCTGCTCGATGAGTTCGGCGGCACCCACCTCATCGTCGCGCCTATAGCGCTCGAGCACGAGTATGGCGCTGTGATGATCGGTGTGCTTCCCCCCTCGGTAGCCGCTACCACGGACCTGCTCGCTCTCGCGCGTGCTTTTGCCGACGAGGTTGCCCTGGCGCTTGAGAACGCCTACTTCTACGAGAGGGCGGTCACCCGTGCTGCCAATCTCGAGACCATCTTCCGAATCAGCCAGGCCGTAGGCTCCTCACTGCAGGTCAACGTCGTGCTCAACCGGGTTCTGGACGTGGTTCAGAAGATCCTGGCGGCTGATGCTGTCGCGCTTCTGTCCTACGATCCCCGCAAGAAGACACTCACCACTGCGATGGCACGGGGCGCGGTGCCCACGAGCGTCGTGCATATGAGCGTCGGGCCAGGAGAGGATCTTCCCGGGAGGGTATTCGCCACCGCCGAGCCGGTCGCGGTCCACGATCTCCAGGCGAGCATGAAGGGGGTCGAGGGAGCCGCTGCCGATAACGACCTGCGCTCGCTTCTGGCCGTGCCGTTGCTCGCGCGAGGCAGGTCGATCGGAGTGCTCATGGTGTTCTCGATCGATGTCGGTGCGTTCGATGCCGAGGACATGAACGTTCTGCAGACCTTTGCTGCACAGGCGGCTCTCGCGTTGGATACCGCCCGGCTCTACAGCCGTGAGCACGATGTCGCCACGGTTCTGCAGCAAGCGATTATTCCCGCTGCGCTTCCGGACTTCGCCGAGCTGAGCACGTCGAGCGTCTATCAGCCTGCTGGCGCTGACACTGAAATCGGGGGTGATTACTACGACTTGTTCCGCGCCCGGGACGGGTCGGTGTGGCTTTCGATTGCGGATGTATGTGGCAAAGGCGTGCTTGCGGCCACCAAGACCACCATGATCAAGTTCGCCGTCAGGGCCTTGGTGGCTGCGGGATTGACGCCTGCCGGCGTGGCCTCCGAGGTCAACAGGATGACCACCGAGTCAGGTGAGCTCAGTGATATCGTTACGCTGTGGGTTGGCCGCTACGATCCCGTGTTGAGATCCATGGTATGGGCCAATGGGGGCCATCCTCCCGGATTGCTCAGGCGCGTCGACGGCACGATCGAACGTCTCGTGACGACCGGTCCGTTGCTCGGTGCGGCAGTGGATGCACATTTCGACGAGATCGAGGCGCCGCTGGCCGAAGGGGATAGCATCCTTCTGTTCACAGATGGTGTCACCGAGGCTCGAGTGGGTAACACCTTCTACGGAGAAGAGCGTGTCACTGAGTTCTTCGCGCGCTCGTATGAATCTGCGAGTCTGGCAACAGACCTGCTGGATGAAGTGCGTGATTTCACTCAAGGTGACCTTCGCGACGATGTGGCGATTCTCTCGGTGGTCATACGCAATGGAGACAGTGAGATGTCGGCAGACGTGCAGGAGGCGTGAGTTGAGCGGTCGTTTTGACATCGCCCACAACGTGGGGTCGCACGCGTGCGTTGTCCATCTTTCAGGGGACATCGATATGGCGATGGTGCCGGAGCTCCGCCACGAACTCGAATCATCCATGCAGGGCAAGTGCGCCGACATCGTCTTGGACCTCTCCCAGGTCGTCTACGCGGACAGCTCGGCCCTGGGCCTGTTGGTGTGGCTCGATCACTGCTTGCGGCCTTCCGGGGGGCGGCTGGTCCTGGCCGGGGCGAACAGAGACGTGACGCGGATTCTCGAGCTGTCCGGTCTGGTGACCGTTGCGACCAACATAGCGACCTCGGCATCGGTAACCGCGGCGTTGGAGGGACTGGACCTTCCCGAGGAGCACCTCGAACCGATATGGCGTCAGCAGGTCGATGTCTCACCGGAGATTGGTGCATTGGGTGCGGTCCGAGAACAGGTCTGCGAGATGATTCGGCCGCTGGGCTTTCCTGACGCGTCGCTGTTCGACATCAAGGTCGCTTTGGGTGAAGCAATGGCGAATGCCGTTCGCCACGGGGCGCCCGACGATGCCGAGGGCAAGGTCCGTGTTGACATCATCAGCTATCCGGACCGCGTGGTTCTGGAAGTGATGGACAACGGGATGCGATTCGATGGCACCCACGCCGGCACGGATGACCTGTATGCGCCGGGCGGTCGCGGCATCATGTTCATGCAGGCCCTGATGGATCGCGTGGACTACGACGATTCTCCACTGGGTGGCACCCTCGTGCGTCTCACCAAGCATCGGCCGGGAGTCAGGTGAGTCCTGCACGCGGCGGTGCGGGGCGTCGTATCCTGCTTCTCATGGATACGCTGGGCGGCTTCAGCGCTCCGGCGGCCACGGCGCTGCGAAAGCACCTGGATGCCGCAAAGGGCGGCTATGAGGTCACGGAGGTCGACTTCCTGGAGGATTTCTTGCCCGGTGTAGCGGTCCTGGCGAGGCTCGCCTACACCCAAGACGCGGATTTCTCGCCCTCGTCGTCGAGCGATCTCGAGTGTGCCCTGTCCCGCTCGCCCGGCAACGCGGTCCTTGGGGCATTGAGCGCCAGCGGCGTGAGCGCTCTGCAGCGGTTCACGAAGTCGGGCGCCTTCGATCTGGTGGTGGCGACCTCTGAGATCGGTGCCGCCGCGGCCGCCGAGATCGCGACTGATTCGCGACCACCGGTGGCGGCCGTGATGACGGCATTCTCGGCTGGGAGCGCTTGGATACACCCCAAGTGTGACCTGTATTTCGTCGCCACCAAAGAAGTGCGCGAGGATTTGGTGATGGCCGGCGTGCCCTATAGCCGGGTGGTCGTCTCGGGTGTGCCCTCAGGGGTGCCAGAACATTCGGACCCTCGTGGAGTATTGAGAATGAGGGCGGGACTCGCCGAGCGGTTCACCGTCGTGTTGGGGCGTGCCGGGTATTCGCAGGCTGACGTCAAAGGAATCGCTGCGGCCCTGGTGGGTCGGGGGATTCAGGTCGTCGTGGAACGGGGTCAGGACTCCCGCGCTGACCGGCAGGTCGGGGTCCTCGCGGCTACCAGCCACTTGCTGAGCGTGGTGGATTCGGGTTTGAACGGCAGCGCCGCGCTTCTGGGCGATGTGGTGATGGGCCGGGCGGGGAGCGCGCTCCTGCTTGAGGCGGTGTGCGCGGGGGTGCCTTCGGTAATCTATACTCCAGTTGCACGCCAGGAGACGGCCAACGTCGACTTCCTGCTCAATGCGGGGGCGTCGCTGCTAGCCCGAGATGGAGAAGATGCGGTCGAAAAGGCACGCTTTCTCTCGAATCACCCTGACCGGTTGAACCAGATGAGAGTCTCGGCGAGAGCGGTGGGTACGAACAATGCGGCAAGGCTTGTGGTCGACAGGTTGGCGGCCACTATTCGCTAGGAGGCGCAATGGAGTTCTGGACGGCACTTGAGGGTCGCCATTCGGTGCGGGACTTCAGTGATGAGCCGCTGTCCCGCGAAGCTGTCGAGCATGTCATTCGGGCGGCGGGCTTGGCACCATCGGCTATGAACTCCCAGCCATGGCGGTTCCATGTCGCCATGGGGGCTGCCCGTCAACGCGCGGGCGCCGTGATCGCCCAGGCGACCGCCCATCTGACCGAGTACATGAGCGTGCTGGGGCCCGAGAAATACGAGTTGGCGGTCAAGTGGTACTCGGAACTCGGTGGTGCACCTGTGGTGATCGGCGTGTCGATGGTTCCTGCCACCGATGAATTCGAGAGCACCAACGCGCTTCTGTCGATTGGCGCGGCCATAGAAAACCTCCTGCTTGCGGTCACCGCTGATGGCCTCGCCGCCTGCAATGTCACCTTCCTGAAGTGGCTGGACGAGGGGCTTGAAGAGGCGTTCTGCATTGGGGATGGCCGCAAAGTCATAGCCGTGATCGCTCTGGGGCATCCCGGCCCCCTGCCTAGCGCAGCGCCCCCGAAGCACGCCGATATCGCGGATTGGCTGGACTAGCTGCGTGGAACTCGACGCAGTCTTCTTCGATGTGGGAAACACCCTGCTCTATCCACACCCGAGCGTCCCCGAAGTGGTGCGCCAGGTCCTCGCTGATGTTGGGCACGCTCGTGACCTTGAGGCGATTGACTCGCTGATGCCTCTGGTCGATGCGTTCTATGAGGATCGCTATCGCGAGGACGACACCTTCTGGACGAGCGAGGACGAGACATCCGCTGTGTGGGTCGGCATGTACTCGCTGCTTGCGCGCAAGCTCGGGCTCGAGACTGATGCGGCGTGCATCGCACGACGAGTCTACGACGAGTTCGGCGACCATGAGCGCTGGCGAGCATATCCGGACGTCGTGCCGGCGCTCGAGCGACTGAAGGAACGCGGCTTGCGTGTAGGGGTCATCTCGAACTGGGATGGGCGGCTCGCGTCACTTCTCGGCGGGCTTGGCCTGGCGGGGTATCTTGATACGCTTGTCTGCTCGGCCGAGGTTGGGTTGCACAAGCCCGATCCCCGCATCTTCGAGTTGGCCTGCGAGCGTGTGGGTGTCGATCCGCTCCGGGCAGCGCACGTGGGGGACCATCACTACGCTGATGTGTTGGGGGCGACATCAGTTGGTATGGTTCCCGTTCTCATCGACCGGCACGGTGTTGAATACTCAGGCACGGAGCGCTTCGTGCGCTCGCTCGACGATCTGGAAGCTGTTCTTGGCATTGAAGTCGGGAGCGGACTGTGAGGCGTGGATACGTGTCCTGGATCATCCTGGTCGTGGGCGTCATCGCATGCATTGGCATCGCGTACGGCGCCTCGCTTCTCGCGGGATATTCGTGGGATCAGGTCGTGTCGTACCGAAGCCCATACGCTGCCCGAGAGCTTGGCGATGCGGGTCCGCCCCCGGGCAAGCCCCTGGCGAAGACGGTGGTGCTGGTCATCGTGGATGGAATGCGAGACGACATCACGCGCACGGGCATGCCCAGTCTCGACCGGTTGAGAGACTACGGAACCGACGTCGTGCTCAGGACCGCACAGCCCTCACTGAGCTACCCCAACTGGACGACCATACTCACGGGTGCCCCACAGACCCTCTCGGGCGTGACGACCAACTGGTGGGAGGGGCGTGTGCCCGTCCCCAGCCTGATTGATGAGGCACTGGCGGGCGGCCGCCGACTTGCCGTCGTAGGGCCCAGCGACTTCGCGGACCTGTACGGAGTCGAGAAAGGCCCCGCAGTCTCGCTCAGGGACTGGCCGGAGGGCGGCTACCTATCGGGCACCCTGGTGGACGACGCACTCAGAATCGCGAAGGCGACCGATCCTGAGCTGCTGATCGTCCATCTGCCCGACCTCGACGAGGCAGGACATGACTTCGGGGGGGCGTCGGCGGAGTACCGGCAGGTCGCTGCGCGCATCGACGCCGACCTCAGCCGCCTCATAGCCCAGTTGCAGTCAGAGCACACTGCGTTCGTGGTCGTTGCTGACCACGGCCATATCGCAACGGGCGGACACGGTGGGTGGGAGCCTGAGGTCATAGGCGTGCCGCTGATCGTATCAGGGGGAGGAGCGCGACTCGGAACGCCGTCCGAGGGGACGCTCGACCAAGTGGCTTCGACAGTTGCGGTTCTTGCGGGCATGCGCCCGCCGGCCTTCTCCAACGGGGCAGCCGTGCGTGCTGCGCTGGCGACCGATGCCCCAGCGGTGTACGCGGCTGAGACGGCGCAGCGCATCGTCTTGCTCGATAGGATCTCGACGGTCGTCAGCGGGCAAGGGCTCACCCGCCAGGCGGGCAGTTCCGTCTCAAGCGCCGTCAACGCGGTAAACACAAGCATAGAACTGCGCAAGGAGAGGGAGAAAGAAGAGCGACTCCCATACGCACTGGCGGTCCTTGCCGTAACGGTCGTGATGCTTGCGGCGATTGCCGCCGCTTCATGGAGGGCGTTCGTCTCGGCGCTCGCGGGAGCTGTCGCGTACTACGCGTCTTACAACCTTCTCTTCTTCGTGGTTCACGGGTACAAGTGGTCGCTTTCGTCATTCAACACAGAGCAATACTTGGAGACGTTCTTCACTATCAGGATGATCGAGACCGTGGTGGCTGGTTTGATGGGCGTGGCGGTGGCGGCGGCAGTCTACCCCTTCGTGCGCCGCTTCGCGCAGGGCCCCCGAACGCGCAGGTATCTGGCGGGATGGCTGTCTCTGGCGCCAGCCACCGTGCTGGTGATCATGTCCACGCTTGCGATGCAGGTGGCGTGGTTCCTCTGGGCATACGGGCCGCAGGTGACTTGGACGCTGCCTGACTTCAAGTGGGCGTTCAAGTACGACCTCGACCTGGTACAGATGACGGCACTCGGTGCGGTGGCCCTACTGGGGATGCTGGTGAGCTACCTTGTCGGCAGGTATCATCCTAGGATAGCCGGCGAGGCGGGTTACCGCAGGCTGAATCCCTAGAAAGGTGGCCCACGTATGGCCCTGAAGGACCTTCGCGAGTTCATTGCCCTTGTTGAGTCCCACGGGCAGTTGAAACGCATCGCTTCGCCGGTCGATCCGAAACTCGAGATCGGGGAGATCACCGATCGGGTGAGCAAGCAGGTGGGCCCGGGGCTGATCTTCGAGCACCCGGTGAACCGCGAGACCGGCGAGACCTACGACATGCCTGTCGCCATCAACCTGATGGGCAGCTACGACCGCATGGCTTGGGGAATGGGCGTTGATGCCGAGACGGGCACATGGCGCGACCTCGACGCCAAGGCCAAGCAGTTGATGGACCTGTTGCCCTTGGATATGCCTGCCAGCATGAAGGGCAAGCTTGATGTGCTCATGGGCCTCAAGGACCTCGCCACGGCTGGCGCCAAGGAGGTCAAACGAGCCCCGGTACAGGAGGTAGTCCTTCGCGGCGAGGATGTAGATCTCACCAAGCTGCCGGTGCTCACCACCTGGCCCGGGGATGGGGGCCCGTTCATCACTCTGCCTCTTGTTGTCACCAACAATCTCAAAGGCAAGCCGAATCTGGGTATGTACCGGCTCCAGATCTTCGACAAGAACACCACGGGCCTCCACATCCACGAGCATCACGACGGCGCGAAGAACCTGCGCGCGTGGCGCGAATCGGGCGTGAAGCGGGTTCCCGTGAGCGTCGCTTTGGGCGCCGACCCCATCACGATCTTCTCGGCGACAGCACCAGTGCCACCGATCATTGACGAGTATTTGTTCGCGGGAATACTGCGCGGCGAGCCGGTTGAGGTCGTCAAGTGCGTCACCAACGACCTGATGGTGCCTGCGCACGCGGAGATCGTACTGGAGGGCTGGTGCGATCTCGAGGAGACGCGGTGGGAGGGCCCATTCGGCGATCACACCGGCTATTACTCGCTCGCCGATGACTTCCCGGTATTCCATGTCGAAGCGATCACCCGTCGTCGCGATGCTATCTATCCTGCGACGATCGTAGGCCGACCGCCGATGGAAGACTGCTACATGGCCAAGGCGACCGAGCGCATCTTCCTGCCGGTCATCCAGGCGCTCATGCCCGAGGTGATTGACTACGATCTGCCACTCGAAGGAGTCTTCCACAACTGCGCCATCTTCCAGATCAAGAAGGACTTCGCCGGCCAGGCATTCCGCGTGATGAACTTCGCATGGTCGATGGGCCAGATGATGTTCACCAAGTACGTGATCGTGGTCGACGCGGACGTCGACTGCCACGACTACAGTCAAGTCGCGTGGCGCTGCTTCAACAACGTCGATCCGTCGCGCGACATCCTCATCACCAAGGGACCGCTCGACAAGCTTGACCACTCCAGCAACTTCGAGAGCTTCGGCTACAAGATGGGCATCGACGCCACCCGACCTCTACCGGGCGAGGGCCACGAGCGCGAGTGGCCCGAGGCGCTCGAGATGGACTCCGACGTCAAAGCCCGCGTGGACGCGATGTGGTCGGACCTCGGCCTTGGGTAGGCTCGCCGAGAGGACCAAGGTCTTCCTTGAGCTGGTGAAGTTCGAACACTCGATCTTCGCATTGCCGTACGCCTACATCGGGGCGTTGTATGGGGCCATTGCGGCCACCGTGTGGCGCACGGGTCCGATTCCGGGAGCGCCGGCCAGCTCGAGTGCCGGGGCTCTGGTCCCCGTGGCCTCGTCGTGGGTGACCGAGAGTTCCTGGCCCACCTGGCAGTCGCTCGTGTGGATCACCGTGGTCATGGTCGGCGCTCGCGCGTTTGCCTTCGTGGTGAACCGCGCTGTCGACAAGGAGATCGACGCACGCAACCCACGCACGGCGGGTCGGGCAATCCCTGCAGGGCTCGTGAAGGCGTGGGAGCTCTGGGCCTTCTCGGCGATCATGCTGGCGGCGTACCTGTGCGGTGTCTGGCAGCTTGCGCCCATTACGCGCTGGCTGTGGCCGATTCCTCTCATCGCGTTCGTCATCTATCCGTACACGAAGCGTTTCACTCCGCTGTGCCACTACTGGCTAGGCCTGTGCCTGGGTCTTGCGCCGGTGGGTGGCTGGGTGGGCGTGGGCGGGCCGATCGGTGACCCGGCACCGTGGTTGATGGGTGCGGCGGTGCTTCTCTGGACCGCCGGCTTCGACATCATCTATGCCACACAGGACGAGGAGTGTGACGTGCGCGATGGCGTGCACTCGATGCCAGCGGACCATGGCGTGGCGAGCGCGCTTGTCCAGACGCGGGTGGCCCACGTTTTGACGATCGTGCTTCTCGCAGCGGGCGGGTACCTGGCCGACGCCGGCTGGCCGTGGTTCGTGGGTGTTGCGATAGCCGCGGTGCTGCTCGCGTATGAGAACGCCCTCGTGAAGGCCGACGACCTCTCGCGCGTCAACGCCGCGTTCTTTACCGTCAACGGTATCATTGCGGTCATCGTGTTCGCCGGCGCGTTGGCGGACCGACTGATCGCCTAGGAAGGGGAGACATGGCACGCGTCACAGTAGTGGTGACCGGTGCGTCGGGTAGTGTCTACGGCATGCGACTTACCGAGCAGCTGATCACAGCCGGTCACGAGGTCGTGTTCTGCGCCACGCAAGCGGGTCGCGAGGTGACCGCGTACGAACTGGGTTTCGAGCTGCCCACCGAGGACTCGGTTGCTGCCGCGAGTGCGCTTGCCGCGTTCCTCGAACTGCCCGGTTCTGCACATCTACGGGTCGCCTATCCCGACGACCTGTTCGATCCCATCGCCTCGGGATCTCACCCCATGGATGCGGTCGTGGTCTGCCCTGCCTCGATGGGCTTTTGCGCCTCGGTGGCCGCCGGTCTGGCAGGCGATTTACCGGAACGGGCGGCAGACGTCGCGTTGAAGGAGCGCCGGCCGCTGGTGCTCGTGCCCCGCGAGATGCCATTCTCGCTCGTGCACCTGCGCAACCTCACGGCCCTCGCGGAGGCCGGGGCGATCATCGCACCCGCCAACCCGGCGTTCTATCAGAAGCCGCAGACCGTCGACGACCTTGTCTCGTTCGTCGTGGGCAAGGTACTCGACGTGCTGGGAGTAGAGCACAGCCTGTTCGAGCGATGGGGGCAGTAGATGGCCGAGAAGACGCCGACGAAGCCAGATGATGCGGAGGCCATTGGCCGTCGCTTCGTAGGCTGGACGCGGTTTCTGGCCATCGGTCCCGTGCTTGGGCTGCTGGTGGGCGCCGTGACGCTGATCGTGATGGCGAGCTTGGACAGCGTCAGAATCGTCAGAGAGATCCTCGGAGGATCGGTCCCGCTCAAGATAGCGACGGTCGAGTTCATCGAGATTGCCGATGTGTACCTTCTCGCGGTGGTGCTTTACGTCATGGCACTGGGGCTGTTCGAGCTCTTTGTTGACGACCGGCTGCCGCTCCCGCACTGGCTCCAGTTCCACAGCCTCGAGGATCTCAAGCAGAAACTCGTCGGGGTGGTCGTTGTGGTGATGGGCGTGTTCTTCCTCGGCAGAGTGATCAACATGCACGACTACTTGCAGCTTCTGTACCTGGGAGTGGGCATGGCCGCGATCATTGCCGCACTCACGTACTTCGTCAGCGGTGTTTTGGGGAAGAAAGACAACAAGATGCGGTAGCTTCCATGTGGTGCAAGGACTGCATAGGATGTGGGTCCGCCGACGCTTCCGGATTCGGATGAGGAGTAGCCATGACCGATGAGAACATGACCCCCATGCCCGAGGAGCCCGCTGCGGTTCCGCCTGCGCCTCCCGTGCCCGAGCCTGCTGTTGAAGCGGTGCCTGAACCTGCGGCCCCTCCCGCGCCCGAGCCTTTCGCTCCGCCCGCTCCGCCCGCACCCGAGCCTCCCGCGCCGCCTGTGCCGCCAGCGCCCGAGCCTGTCGCGCCGCCTGCGCCTCCGGCTGAGCCGTACGCACCTCCCGTGCCTCCTGCACCGCCCGCGTCTCCTGCGGGGCAGTACGCGCCCCCAGCGCCCCCACAGCAGGGCTACGCACAGCCGGGGTACACACCTCCGGCGGCTGCGACAAGTGACAAGCAGAAGATGGTCGCTGGTCTGCTTGCGATCCTGCTCGGCTCACTGGGGATTCACAAGTTCTATCTTGGTTATCAGAAAGAGGGCATCATCATGATCGCCGTGACCCTCCTGGGGTCGTTCGTATTCGGCCTTGGTCCCATGGTGATGGGGGTCATCGGCATTATTGAGGGCGTCATGTACTTGACCAAGACGGATGCGGAGTTCGAGGCGACCTACGTGTACGGGAGCAAGCCCTGGTTCTAGGCCCAGTACACCAGTGAGGCCCGGTGGTAATTCGCCGGGCCTCACCGCCCCGTTGCCTCACCCAAGAATGTCGTGGAAAGCCGCTTGACTAGTCTCAACCTCAGGTTCACACTTACATGCGTAGGGTCAATCGAATACACCAACCGTCGCAGCATTCATCGTAGCCAAAGGAGCAGCCATGACCCTGGCTCAAGCGCGTAGGCGCTTCCCCCTCGTACCCGCTGAGATCGTCAAGTGGGCAGTCGAGAACATTCGTGATCCCCGTGATTTGGAGCGTGGACTCAACCGCCTTGAACAGGCGAAGCGGGTCCAGCTCAAGTACTCTGCGTAGCCATACCCTCGTGTGACCCGCGAACCGCGCCCCGCTACCTCCTGGTGGGGCGCGGAGTTCGCGTTCCTCGATTCAGCTCTTGCGGAGCGGGCGGGGGAGTGCGAGCCTCGTGAACCTCCTGCGCGGCAGGTGCTCCTCGATCGCTTGCGTGTAATGGTTCTCCAGACGTTCGGCCTGGTGCTCGATTGAGAAGCATTGCGCTCGATTGAGGGCCGCATCTGAGTAGCGATGCAGGAGTTGCTCGTCAGACAGAAGCTCGTCGAACGCCCGCCCCAGGTCCTCAGCGCGGCCCGGTGCGATCAGTCCGGTGCGTCCGTGTATCACGAAGTCCTCAACCGCGTGGTCCTCGGCGGCGATGACGGGCAGACCCGCGGCCATTGCCTCGCCGATGACAAGGCCTTGGGTTTCGGTTGTTGAGGCGAACGCGAAGGCATGGGCCACGTGGTAGGCCGCGACGGCATCTGCACCCTTCAGGTATCCCAAGTAGGACACTCGGCTTGACAGTCCGAGTTCCTCGGTGAGTTCTTCGAGATAGGCGCGATGCGGTCCATCACCCGCAATGATCAGGCGCGTGTTAGGCAACTTGGAGTGCCACAGCGCGTGAAGGAGCATCTCCACGTTCTTCTCTTTGCCGAGCCGACCCATGAAGAGCAAGACGCGATCCTCAGGACGCAGATCGATAAGCCCAGCCAGGCGGTTGATGCGGTCATGGTCGATCGTCGAGTAGCGCTCGACATCGACGCCGGTCGCGATGATCTCGATGGGCACCTTCACGCCCCAGTCCCGCAAGTACCGCTCCACTTTGGTCGACGGCGCAATGATGGAGGAGCATTGCTCACAGAAGTCGCGGGAGAGTCTCTCGGCGAGCTTCTTGGTGAGGCGTGTCTCCCACACGTAATGCACGTAGTCGGGATACAGGGTGTGGTACGTGTGGACGTAGGGAATCTTGTGTCGTCGCGCGACGTTAAGGCCGAATAGGCCGATTGAGAACGGGTCGTGGGAGTGGACGATGTCCAGCTCTACCTCATCGACCAGTCGGAGCGCTTCGATCGAGAGCGGTGAGGCGAGGCGCATCTCGGGCTGAAAGGCGAACGGCAGCGACCGGAACCGCACAGTGAGGTCGCCGTCGTCCTCGTGCTCCGGGGTGGGCGCGAACACGTACACTTCGTGTCCGCGAGCTTCCAGAGCTGCCTTGAACAGACAGATCGACGTGACCACGCCGTTTATCTGGGGCGTGTAGGTGTCGGTGAAGAAACCAACTCGCATACGTTCCAACCTTCGGTCGAAGCACCCAGCCCTATGTCAAGAACGCGAGAAGTGTAGCAACTCGGGGTGGACTGACCAATCGCGCTTACTGCACAAGAATCGCGCCGCAAAGAAGAACGGCCAGCCGGCGATGGCTGACCGATGTAGTGCTCTGGAGGCGACGCCCGGATTCGAACCGGGGATAAAGGCTTTGCAGGCCTCTGCCTTACCACTTGGCCACGTCGCCCTATTGAGCGCACAAGTGCGCCGAGTCAATCAAAGAAGGCCGACCCGCCGGGCCATTCGGGCCTACAGGGCCGACCTTCTTCAGAGAGTCGATGGAGCGGACGACCGGATTCGAACCGGCGACCCCAACCTTGGCAAGGTTGTGCTCTACCAACTGAGCCACGTCCGCGCAGAGGCTAGTCTAGCGATTGGGTAGGGGCGGTGCAAGAAGCATTTTGCGTGAGTTTCAACCGCTGGCCGTTTGGGGTCTTGGCAGCGGCGCATGCTTTGCTACACTATCGTTCGCTGCCTTCACGGGCAGTAGGAAAACCGATGGGCGATTAGCTCAGGGGGAGAGCACTTCCTTGACACGGAAGGGGTCGCAGGTTCAAATCCTGCATCGCCCACCATCGACGTTCAAGCGTCCTTTCGCGTCTCGTTGGAGAGACTCGGAGGGGCGCTTTCTCGTTGGCTATCGCAACGAGCGGCCGCGAAGCAGCGGAGGGTATACTCCAAGTGAGTGTCGTCTGATCGCTGAATCAGGTCGGGGGCCAGCTACCCGCGTAGGCACAGTGGGAGGCGGGATCCTGTGAGGATCGAACAGTTCATCTCGGGTGCGGCTGTGGACAGCGTCACCGACGTATTGCTGCTAGTCGCCCTCGACGGTGCGATTCTAGACGCCAATGCGGCAGCCTTGGACTGCTATGGCTACACCTACCCTGAGATCCTCGCTCTGAGCATCAGCGATATCCAGACTTCGAGAGTCGTCGACGGAGCCGACAGCCCTGCTGCCCGGCAGGACGCCGAACCCGGCGCGCGCTATGTGGCAGAGCACCGTCGCAGCGACGGCACGCGGTTTCCCGTCGAGGTTCGGGAGGCCGCTGTCACTGTCGACGGCGAGCACGCCCTCCTCGGCTCGATCTGCGACATCACCGATCGCAAACGGGTGGAGGACACACTGCGCGAGCGCGATGCCAAGCACTACGCGATGATCGCGAACATCGCGGATGTGATCGGCATCATGGGCGTGGACGGCGTCATGAAGTACAAGAGTCCCAGCATCGAGAAATGGTTCGGTTGGCGCCCTGAGGACCTGATCGGAACAGATGGGTGGCTGACCGTACATCCCGATGATCGCGAGCGGCTTCAAGCGGAGTTCTACCGCATCCTTCAAGAGGATCGGGCATCGACAGCGGTGGAGTATCGGTACTTGTGCAAGGACGGCAGCTACGCATGGATCGAACTCACCGCGACGAATCTTGTCAATGATCCGATCATCGATGGCGTCCTGCTCAACTATCGCGATATCAGCGAGCGCAGACAGATCGAGCGGCTCGGCAAGGAACTGGATTCGATCATCGATCTCATCGGCAGCGTGTCTGAGATGCGCGATCCCTACACTGCGGGCCACCAACGCCGTGTGTCGGAACTGGCGCATGCGATCGCGATCGACATCGGGATGCCTGATGTCGATGTCGAGGACACCCGGGTAGCCGGGCTGATGCATGACATAGGCAAGATGTCTGTGCCGATCGAGATCCTCTCCAAGCCGACGCAGCTCTCGCCGGCCGAACTCCGACTGATCCAAGGTCATTCCGAGGCGGGCTTCAGCATCATCGAATCCGCTCGCGTGATGAGGCCCATCGCGGAGTTGGTGCACCAACATCATGAACGCTGTGATGGCTCCGGATACCCGCGCGGGCTGGTCGCGAACGACCTGCTTGCCGGAAGCATGGTGCTGATGGTGGCCGATGTCGTCGAGGCGATGACTTCGCACCGGCCCTACCGTGCAGCGCTTGGGCAAGGCGCCGCGCTCGCTGAGATTGAACGCGGGGCGGGAAGCATCTACGAACCCTCTGTGGCGGAGTCGTGCGTCCGTGTCTTCCGAGAGCGGGCGTTTGCCTTCTCTGATGCCTGAGCACAGCGGTCCGCAAGGGGAATAGACCATGTGAGCATCAAACCTGCACATGGCTGGGAGGCCTGATGAGTGAGTACATCGAGATTGCACCGGTCGCCGACTTCTCCGATGGGGAGATGCGCCAAGTGGATGTCGACGGACATGAGTTGCTGGTAGTCCGTGCAGGTGATGAGTTCTTAGTGGCCGACAACCGGTGCCCCCATCTCGGAGGACGGCTGTCCAAGGGCGCGCTGAGCGGGACGGTTGTGACCTGCCACCTCCACCACTCGCAGTTCGACCTCAGAGACGGTCGCGTCATCCGCTGGACGGACTGGAGTGGTCCGGTCCGGACCGTGGCTGAGCTCGCACGCCACCCCAGGCCATTGAGGGTCTATGAGGTCAAGGTCGACCAGGGGAAGGTGCTGCTCGGTCCGGAGAAGCCCCCTCCTGCCGAGAAGGAGCCGTCTTAAGGTCCATGGGCTACGTCGCGCTACGCCGACACGGCCGCATGTGCATCGGGATCGAGCGGGTTGGTCCGTACGGCGAGCGAGAACAGATACGGGTAGTTCGCCTGCAGGTGGGCCAGGTACTCGATCCATTGCGTTCCGAGAAGCACGTACGCCCGACGCGTATCGCCTTTGAGGTGGGCGATATCGGGCACGGTGAGATGGGCGAGATCGGCGCGAGACTCCAGTTCTTCTGCCAGATGGGTGACCGCCCACAGAAGGTCCGTGAAGCGCTCGTGCTCGAGAAGGCTCTGGTTGCCCAGCAGCCCTAGGATGTAGGTCTTCTGGGCGGACAGAACGGTCCTGAGGGCCTCCAAATCGTAGGCACCCAAGTCGATCTGGGCCTCGTGCTCCGAGAAGGCCGCTCGGGCTCTGGTGTAGTCATCCGCCTTCCACGTGCTGCGGGCCACCAGGTCGCCGCGCACCTCGCTCAGTGCGCTGTCGGTTGCCGCGATAATGCCGAGCAACTGGGTTCCGGCTTGTGAGAAGAACGCTCCGATCACCATATTCAGGCGCTCTTTGAGCTCCTCCTTCTGCCGCTTCTGGGTCACGCCGTCGATCATCACGGTCACCAACAGCACCTGTAGGAACAGAAACGCGACGTCACCGAGGATATAGCGCAGCATCTCGCGGTGTTCTATCGGTGAAGGGAAGAACTGCCAGCGCACGTAGTAGAACGCGACCGACAGCAGAAGGAGCAGGGCCGCGAGCTGGAATTGCCAGATCCGGGACTTCAACCTCACGTAGACCGCACTCCTTGTTGGGGTACATAGCGCTACAAGCATAGCCAATCGCGCGACACAGCAGGAGGTACAGATGGCACGGTCATGGGGGCTGAGGGTCTTCTCGGTCATCGCGTTGCTTGGTCTTGTGCTTTCTGTGGGATGTGCCTCGGCTCAGGCCCCTGCACCGGCCACGTCCGGCGCCGGCGGGGATGACGCCCAGTTCGTCGAGACCAAGTGCACGCTGTGCCATGACTACGAGCGGGTATCGGCGGCCGCCTATGACGAGGCTGGCTGGACCGAGGTGGTGACGCGGATGCAGGAAAACGGCCTGGTCGTCACCGATGAAGAGAAGGCACGCATCATCGCCTACCTGGCGGCGCAGTAGACGGCGGCTACGTTGCCTTCGCGTAGGGGGATGCCGGCTGGACCAGCAGGGTTGCCGCACCCGGAAGCACCTGAGCGGCAAACGGCGTGAGTAGGTCAGTGGTTTCGCCATCGTACTGGACTTTGAGTGGGGGGTAGGCACTGACCTCGACTCGTCGGGCCCGGTAGGTGTCGATGCCTCGGTTGCGATCGGGCGATTCGCCCAAACGGTCGATCATCGCTCCAAGTATCACGGGAAGCAGCCCGGCTACGGTCTTGGTGGTGACCACGGCCACGTCCAGAAGCCCGTCCTGGGGATCCCAGTCACGCGCTATGTCGAAGTCGAACTGTATGCGGCCGAAATTCACCATGAGCACGGCGAGCCCCTCGGTGCTCACGTGTGTGCCGTCTAGGACGAGTTCGAACTTCGAAGGTGTGTGGGCGATGTTGCCGAGCGCGGCTATCAGGTAGGCCGCAGCCCCGAATGTCGACTTGATGGGCTGTGCGGCCTCCATGATCTGGGCGTCGAAGCCGGCGCCGGCCATCACGGCGAAGCCGGATCGATCGATTGCGCCTGCCGCACGCGGGATTTCCAGTTCAGCCAGATCGAAGCGTGCGGGCACGCCGTTGAGGAGCAGTTCGGCCAGTGAGGCCGTGTCGACGGGGAACCCCAGGTTGAGAGCAAGGAGATTGGCCGTTCCAGCAGGAAAAACGAGTAGCGGGACACCCGAATCACGAATCGCGTACGCAACAGCCGATACGGTGCCGTCGCCGCCTGCGGCGATCACGCGGTCGAACGTTCGGACGTCGGCCGTCAGTTCCGCGAGGTTGGAGTCGGGATCCAGGAAACGCAGCACGATCTCGGCACCGCGATCGCCCGCGACTCGAATCAGATCGTAGAGCCCCTCGTCACTGCCGCCCGAACGGGCGTTCACAATAGTCAGGACTCGCACGTATCCTCCTTGACGCCGTGGGGATGTCTCGCCACAGGCCGCTCGCTCGACTACTCTGCTCACTGTAAAGGATTCCCGAAATCACGTCGGGTCCAGTGCTCAAAGGGAGATGTCCAGGTTGTACGTGACAGACAGCACTGCGCTCGGCGAGCTTGTCGCCCGTCTGCGCAAAGGCTCCGTGGTGGGCATAGACACCGAGTTCATGCGCGAGAAGACCTACTTCGCTCGCCTCTGTCTCATTCAGCTGGGCAATGACGACATCTCGGCGATCGTGGACCCCCTTGCGTGTAAGGATCTCACGCCGCTGTGCAAGCTGTTTTCAGACACGTCGGTGGTAAAGGTGCTGCATGCGGGCGGTCAGGATCTTGAGATCTTCTTTCGGGAATGCGGCATGACCCTCACGCCCGTGTTCGACACCCAGATAGCTGCGACTCTCACGGGCTATCCTCAGCAGATCGGATACGGCCCGCTCGTCCAGGAGATCACCGGAGTGAAGCTCGACAAAGGGGACTCGTATACCGACTGGTCCAGAAGGCCACTTTCAGACACGCAGGTCGAGTATGCACTCAACGACGTGCGCTACCTGCCCGAGATCTACCGTGAGCTTAAGTCACGCCTCGAGAAGGCGGGTCGGGTCGAGTGGCTCCAGGCTGACTTTGACCGCATGGCCGACCCTGCAACCTACGAAGTCGTCCCCGAGGATCAGTGGCGCCGGGTCAAGCGCATCTCGGCGCTCAATCGCCGACAGCTCGCTGTGGCTCGGGAGGTCGCGGCGTGGCGGGAGCGCGAGGCGATTCGTCGGGACACTCCCAAGAGATGGGTCATCGGTGACGAGGGCATTGTTGAGGTGTCAAGGCGAGCTCCGGCCACGTCCCAGCAGTTGATGGATATCCGAGGAGTACCCGAGAAGATCGGCCAGTCGGCCGTTCGGTCGTTGCTCGAGGCTGTCGCACGCGGTGTCGCAGTGCCCGACAGTGACCTGCCATCGCTCAAGAAGCGCAGGCGGCCTGGCGGTGACATCGACGGCGCCGTTGACCTCATGGTGGCGCTGGTGAGATTGCGAGCGCACGAACACGGTGTCGCGATGCCGCTGCTTGCTTCCCGGGACGATCTGGAGCGCCTCGCGGCGGGCGAACGGGATGGCAACCCGCTGCTCGAGAGTTGGCGCAAGGCCATGGTGGGGAACGAACTCGTCGAGCTGCTGGATGGAGAAGTCACGCTGAGCCTGGAAGACGCGAGGCTCCAAGTTGTGAGTAATCCGCGTAACGCGTGCTGAGTCGGTATGTGTGGTCCGAGGATTGCTCGCACACGCCAACAGAGTGAACGAATCGCCCACAGGAAGGACTCATCGTGTTCTACGGCTTTGATTATCAGTACTTGTTGATCATGCTCTTCGCCATTGTGCTGGGTTTCGTCACGCAGGGCTACGTCAACAGAGCCTTCAAGCGGTGGAGCAACGTCGAACTGGCCACACGGAGGACGGGTGCGCAAGTCGCGCGCACCATGCTGGACTCAGAAGGACTTCACGGTGTTGCCATCGAGATGGTCCAAGGCAAGCTGAGCGACCACTACGATCCCCGGTCCAACGTGCTTCGCCTTTCGCCGGAGGTCCACTCGCAGGCGACGGTCGCCGCGGCGGGGGTCGCAGCACACGAGGCAGGGCACGCGGTCCAGCATGCACGCGGCTACGTCCCGGCGCGAATCCGCATGGCCCTCGTGCCTGCCGCGAACCTGGGTTCGCAGGCCGCTTGGATCCTGATCATCATTGGACTCTTCACCAACATCTTGGGCATCGCATGGCTCGGCATTCTCGCGTTCGCGTTGGCAGTGCTGTTCCAGGTCGTGACCCTGCCTGTCGAGTTCGACGCCTCGCGCCGCGCGCTTGCTTCGCTGTCCACGACGGGGATGCTGCCCTCCGAGCAGGTGGCGGGTGCCCGCAACGTTCTCACGGCTGCTGCTCTGACATACATCGCGGCCACACTCATCTCAGTCATGCAGCTTCTGTACTGGGTCGGAAGGGTCAACCGCAACTGATATGTTTCGTCTTACCAAGACCAGCTCGGGCCGGCGACTGATCGCTGGCCCGTTTCATGTCGGTGGCTGCTGATAGAATCGGAACATCTTCGAAGGGGGGCACGTGTCCGAGGAACGCGCACTTTCTGTAACCGAAGCCATGACACGCGCCAAACAGGCGCTCGAAGGTGTTCGCGTGCGCGTGGTCGGCGAGGTCTCGGATTTCAACGACAAGGCAGGCTACAAGGCGGCCTATTTCACCGTCTGCGATGGCAGCGCAGCCATGCCGTGTCTGATGTGGCGTGATGTCTACGACGCCAGCGGCATAGCGCTTCGCTGCGGCATGTTGGTCGAGTTGAGCGGGCAGTTCTCGGCGTACGTACCCAAGGGGCGGATGCAGTTCACGGTGCGCTCACTCACACTCGCCGGGGAGGGTCGACTGCGCCTGAAGGTCGCCGATCTCGCCCGGAAGCTGGAAGCCGAGGGGCTGATGCGCCCGGAGCGCAAGCGGTGTCTGCCGCGCTACCCTCAGAAGATCGCAGTTGTCACGTCGCCGCGCGGCAAGGCGATTCATGACGTGTTGCGCACGTTGTGCAGGCGTTACCCCTTGGCGGAGTTACTCGTCGCCGGCGTCCAAGTGGAGGGCGACGGCGCGCCGGCCGCGCTGGTGGAGGGGCTCACGGTCGCCCAGCAGGCCGGTCCCGATGTCATCCTACTAGTGCGGGGTGGCGGATCGTACGAGGACCTCATGCCGTTCAACGCCGAGGAGGTCGCCCGCGCTATCGCGGGAAGCACGGTCCCCGTGGTGACGGGCATCGGGCACGAACCTGACACCTCGATTGCGGACATGGTAGCGGATCTGCGCGCGTCTACGCCTACGGCGGCAGCGGAAGCCGTGGCGCCATCCTTCGACGAACTCGTCGCGATAGTCGCGCGGGAACGTCGGGCCATCGCGCGTGCGTTGCAGGCGCGTGTCGATCGGCTGGGGCATCAGATCTCGCGCTTGGCCGAGCGGCCCGTGTTCACGGACCCGTACGCCATTCTCGGCCCGGCGGCGCAACGTATCGATGCGGCAGGGGCCCGCCTCGAGCGCGCGCTGCCGGAACGGATCGCACGGGAGCGGCAGCGAATGGGCTTCGCCCACGACCGACTTGCGAGCGTGGGACCGCGCATCACGGAACGGGCTGCGGCGAAGCTGGGCTTGGCTGCCGCCCGTCTGGAAGACCTGTCGCCGTTGGCGATTCTGGCGAGAGGGTACTCGGCGAGTTTCGCCGACGATGGCCGGACCGTAGTGCGAAGCGTCGGCCAGGTTTCGGCTGGTGACCGGTTGTATGTCAGAGTGAGCGACGGGCGAATCGGTTGCGTCGTGACCGACACGGCAGAGGGAGGAACAGGTGGGTGATCAGGAGCAGGCAGAAGTGCGCACCCTTGCGTTCGGGGAGGCACTTGGCGAGCTGGAGACCATAGTAGGGCAGCTTGAGAGCGGGCAGCTCGAGCTTGAAGAGAGCCTTGCGCGCTACGAGAGGGGGGTCGCTCTTCTCGGCGTACTGCAGGCCAAACTCTCCGATGCTCAGCAGAAGGTCACCGTACTGATCGGCGAGCTTGAGCCCGAAGCAGATGTGGCCGAGTAGGAGGGCGATCGTATGAGCGAGTGCATCTTTTGCAAGATCGTGTCGGGAGAGATCCCTGCCGGAATCGTGTATGAAGACGAGCACGTGCTGGCGTTTGACGATCTCTCGCCGCAGGCGCCTGTGCACACGCTGGTGATTCCCAAGCGCCACCTCGCCTCGCTGGGCGACGGGGCGGACGCGGAGACCCTCGGCACGCTGTTCGCGGCGGTTGACGCCGTGGCGAAGGTCAAGGGAGTGGACCGCAGCGGATATCGGGTGATCGTCAACACAGGGCCTGATGCCAAGCAGACCGTGCAGCACCTGCATATTCATCTGATGGGTGGGCGCGAGATGGCACCCGGCATGGTTTCCTTCTCGGGGGAGTGACGTGACCGCGCGCGTACAGGTCAGGTTCATGCCCTCAGGGGCCACGGCGTGGGTCGTGGCGGGCGAGACCGTGCTCTCTGCTGCTCGCAGCGCCGGAGTGCCTATCTCGGCGTCCTGTGCGGGCAGGGCAACGTGCGGTGAGTGCGCGATTCGCGTGCTGGAAGGTGAGCTGAGCACGATTGAGGCGGTGGAGGTGAGCGGCCTCACTCGAGCGCCTGCGGGTGTTCGGCTCGCATGCCAGGCGCGTGTCGAAGGCGCAGTGACCGTCAGACCACTGATATCGCTCGGGACGAGGACCAGCAGCCCGAAGGTGGATGGCGCCTCGGAGCTCACCGCGGGCGTGGATCTGGGTACGACCTCGGTCAGCGCTGTGGTGGTCGACCCCGTGACCGGCCGGGAGATTGGTCAAGCGACCGTGCCTAACGGGCAGGCGTCGTGGGGCGCCGACGTCCTGTCGCGTCTTAGCGCGGCGCTCGCGGGCGAAGGGACTGCATTGCGGGACGCGGCAGAGCGGTCCGTCACGTCGGCGCTCGACGCGGCCGCGCCGGGCGCGCTGGCACGGATATCTCGACTGGTGGTTGCGGGCAACACGGCCATGTCGGCATTGCTCGCTGGTGCGGACGTCTCAGGGCTCGCGACGCATCCGTTCGTAGTGCCCGGATACATCGCCGGGCTGCATGATGGTTCGCACCTTGTCGCAGGGCTCGCGCCCGGTGCCCGAATCGACCTGGTCCCGGCGCTGGCTAGCTTTGTTGGTGGAGACGTGCTCGCCGGATTGATTGCGACGGGCATCAAGCCCGGGGGGCGACATCCCGTGATGCTGGTGGACATGGGCACCAACGCCGAGGTTGTGCTCGCGAGCCGAGAACAACTGTTCGTCGCCTCCGCCGCAGCCGGTCCCGCTTTCGAGGGCGGTGGTCTGATGTGCGGGGGGCCCGCCGTCGAGGGTGCGGTGTCCTCGGTTCGCGTCGCGGCTGATGGGACGATCGAACTCGATACGATAGGGAATGCGCCGGCCCTTTGGTTCTCCGGGGCCGGACTTGTATCTGCGCTGGCGGTTCTGCGGGCCTCCGGGCACATCGATGCCACCGGGCTACTCGACGGTGCGGGTCCTTTTGAGTCACGGTTCTCGCGCGACAGCAACGGAGTACTTGGTGTGGATCTGGGTGAGGGGGAGGCTTGCCTTCGGCTGACCCAGCTTGACGTGCGTGCACTTCAACTTGCGAAGGCCGCGGTTCGAACCGCAATCGAGATGGTGCTCGATCGTGCCGCAATCGAGTCGAGCGCCCTGGAGGTACTCCACGTGGCGGGTGCGTTCGGGGGCGCGCTGAAGACCAAGGAGCTTGTGAGCCTAGGTGTTGTTCCGCGCCAGGCGCGCGATGCGGTCCGATCGGCGGGGAACACCGCGCAAGCTGGCGCGGTGGCTTTGGCGCTCGACGACGGGCTCTGGGATGAGGCAAGGTCGCTGCTGGAGCGTGTCACCCCTGTCGATCTGGCCTCCCACCCGGAGTTCAACCGCATACTGATGGAAGCGGTGTCGCTCGAATCTTTCTCTGCATAAGTGCCCGACGCAGGGAGATGATGTCAGGACAGTCGAAAGCCTCGGCCTTCGGGCCGAGGCTTTCTCAATCCTTCCCTGCATTTACCCCTGAGCTTCTTTCGGGCGAGCGATCCCTTGGGATCAGCTGTTCAAGAGCGATGCCGGTCGCTCTATTCGCCCTTTGCCGGTGCCATCCGGATTCTCCGTGATGGCGATTGTGAGGGAAGGGAAACCTGTCAACGCTGAGAAGATACCGCATGGCGAGCCACCTGTGCAACATTTGTTACAAACAGGCTTCTTAAGCTTGCAATCGCCCGCAGAGAATCACTAGGGGCGGCATGCACTCGTCTGTCGGCGCACCTGAACAGATGACGGGGCGTTTGGGACCGTCCACCGATTGCGAAACGCCGCCTACCCGGTCCAAAGGATGAATCCGCCGACGACCACCGTACGATGGGCGAACACCGTATTGGGTGGAGATGTGGGACAGGTACGGTACGGGGGCCACGAGCGTCGCTGCAGAGAGACGCAGGTGGTTCGACCGAAGAGACGAGGAGACCGAGTATGGCCGAGGACTCAGTGGCAATCCAATCAATGGCCGGTATTTCCGAAGTCATCCAGCCGCCGGCGTGGGTTTCCGAGCGCGCTTGGATTAAGAACATGGACGAGTACCAGGAGATGTACGACCGTTCGGTCAGCGACCCTGAGGGTTTCTGGGCCGAGGCGGCCGAGGAGTATCTCTACTGGGAGAAGAAGTGGGACACCGTGCTCGACTACGAGTTCGAGACGCCCCGCATCGAGTGGTTCAAGGGCGGCAAAACCAACGTCGCCTACAACTGCATCGACCGTCATCTCACCTCAGGACGCCGCAACAAGGCCGCACTGATATGGGAGAGTGACGAGGGGCGCAGCAAGGTCTACACGTACCAGTCCCTGTACTACAAGGTCTGCCGCTTCGCGAACGTGCTCAAGAAGCATGGCATCAAGAAGGGCGACCGGGTCGCGATCTATCTGCCCATGATTCCCGAGCTCCCAGTCGTGATGCTCGCGTGTGCCCGTATCGGCGCGATTCATTCAATCGTCTTCGGGGGTTTCTCCTCTCAGTCGCTTCGCGACCGCATCCAAGACTGCGGCGCCAAGTTGCTCATCACGTCCGACGAGGGCGTGCGTGGAGGCCGCGTCATCCCGCTCAAGGCGATGGCAGACGAGGCCCTCAACGAGTGCCCCACCATCGAAAGCTGCATCGTTGTCTCCCGTACACAGAATGTCGTGGATATGGAGCCGGGCCGGGACTTCTGGTACCACGAGGAAGTCCGTGCCGATGATATTCAGCACCACTGCGAGATCGAGTGGATGGATGCCGAGGACCCCCTGTTCATCCTCTACACCTCCGGCTCCACGGGCAAGCCCAAGGGCGTGCTGCACACCACGGCCGGCTACCTGCTCTTCGCAACGATGACGTTCAAGTACACGTTCGACTACCACGAGGACGATGTGTTCTTCTGCACGGCCGACATTGGATGGGTCACAGGACACAGCTACGTCGTTTACGGTGCACTTTCCTTCGGGGCAACATCGCTGATGTTCGAGGGGGTGCCCACCTACCCGGATGCCGGTCGGTTCTGGAAGATCATCGAGAAGCACGGCGTGAACCAGTTCTACACCGCACCGACGGCGATTCGTGCACTGATGAAGTCCGGCGAGGAGTGGCCTGCCAAGTACGATCTGACCAGTCTGCGCGTGTTGGGAACCGTCGGCGAGCCAATCAATCCAGAGGCGTGGCTGTGGTACTGGAAGAACATCGGGCGCTCTGAGATCCCGATCGTGGACACGTGGTGGCAGACCGAGACGGGCGGCCACATGATCACCAACCTGCCCGGTGCCACCCCCATGAAGCCGGGTTCGGCCACGAAGCCGTTTTTCGGGGTCCAGCCGATCATCCTCAACGAGGACCAGACCGAGACCCCGCAGGGCTCGGGCGGGCGGCTCTGTATCAAGTATCCGTGGCCCGGCATGCTGCGCGGTACGTGGGGGGATCCGGAGAACAAGCTCGTGAAGGATGTCTACTTCTCGACGTTCCCCGGCAAGTACTTCACGGGTGACGGGTGCCGTATGGACGAAGATGGCAACTACTGGTTGCTGGGCAGGGTCGATGACGTCATCAACGTGTCCGGTCACCGGATGGGAACCGCCGAGGTCGAGTCGGCCCTCGTCAGCAACCCCAACGTGGCCGAGGCTGCGGTCGTCGGCTTCCCCCACGACATCAAGGGCGAGGGCATCTATGCCTACGTCATCCTCAAGACAGGTGTCGAGGCCGATGCCGACCTGCGCAAGATACTGGTGGGTCACGTCCGCAACGAGATCGGCCCGATCGCCGCGCCTGACCAGCTCCATTTCGTCCCCGAGCTGCCCAAGACACGATCGGGCAAGATCATGCGCCGCATCCTTCGCAAGGTTGCCGCAGGCGAGCGGGACATGGACGCTTTTGGCGATATCTCGACGCTGGCCGACCCGTCAATCGTGCAGACCATTCTCGAAACGGCGCCTGATCTCTAGGCACCACCGGCGCCGTCAGAGAGGGCCCCACTTCCTAGCCGGGAGATGGGGTCCTCTCTGTGATGGGCTGGCACGCTGGTCGCTTCGTGCCTCACGCGATGGAGCATGGTAGAATCGCGAGTCGGCGCCCTAGCGCCTCCCACTCGTTCTCACGCCCGAAAGGACCCAATCGATGGCCTTCAATGACCTCTTCCTGCGTGCTGCGCGTCTCGAGCCCACTGAGCGCACTCCTGTGTGGATGATGCGACAGGCCGGCCGGTACATGCCTGAGTACCGGGCGATCCGTGAGAATCATGGATTCCTCGAGATGTGCTACAACCCCGAGCTTGCGGTCGAGGTCAGCATGCAGCCAGTCGACCTGGTTGGCGTGGATGCAGCGATCATGTTCAGCGACATCCTAGTGGTCTTCCCCGGCATGGGGCTGGATCTCGAGTTCAAGAGCGGCGTCGGGCCGATCATCAACAATCCCGTCCGCTCCATGGCCGATGTACGGAAGCTGGGTGTTTCTGACCCGATCGATGACACCGGCTATGTCATGGAGACCATCAAGATCCTGCGCAGGGAGCTTGAGCACAAGGTGCCGCTCATCGGTTTCGCCGGCGCTCCGTTCACGCTCGCAAGCTACGCCGTCGAGGGTCGCGGAACGCGCGACTACGAGAACTGCAAGGCGTTGATGTGGAGCCAGCCCGAGGCGTGGGACCTCCTCATGAGCAAGTTCACTGATACGGTAACCGCGTACCTGTGCGCGCAGATTGACGCGGGAGCCCAGGTGATTCAGATGTTCGACAGCTGGGTCGGGTATGTGGCTCCGTGGGACTACGAGCGGTTCGTACTCCCGTACTCGACCAAGGTACTCGCCGCTGTGAAAGCGCATGGCGACAAAGTCGTCGAGGGCGGTGTCCCGGTAATCCATTTCGCGAACGGCGCAACGTCGATGCTTGACCTCGTCCAGCAGGCCGGCGGCGACATCGTCGGTGTCGACTGGCGTCTGGACATGGCGAAAGCAGTCGAGCTGATTGACAAGAAGTTTGGCATCCAAGGCAACATCGACCCGGTTGCGCTGTTCGGCCCCGATGAGGAGATCGAACGCCAGGTGGTTCGTATTCTTGAGGCAGTCGGCACACGACCGGGGCACATCTTCAACCTGGGTCATGGTATCCACAAGACCAGCGACCCCGAGAAGGCTCGGACGATGATCAGATTCGTGCACGAGCACTCAGAGCGCATTCGGGCGGAGGCGTAACAGGTCATGGCTTCAGGAGTCCTGCTTACCGGGTTTGGTGGCCCCGACTCGCTGGAGTCGGTCGGTCCGTTCATGTGCAACCTCATGGGCACCCAGCCCTCTGACGAGCTCGTGGAGCGGGTGTGCCGCCGCTACCTAGCCATCGGCGGGTCGTCGCCCCTTGTGGAGATCGCCGCCGAGATCGCGTCGGATCTAGAGTCCGCGCTCGCGGAAAAGGGACACGAGGTTCCGGTGGCTGTGGGCATGCGCTACTGGGATCCCTACATCGGTGATGCTCTCATGCACCTGAAGGATAAGGGCTGTGATCGCATCGTCACGGTTTCGCTGTCGCCGTTTGAGAGCAAGGTCGCGCACGGGGCGTACCGCGAAGCAATCACAGAGGCCGCCGAGCGGATTGGCGGGTTGGAGATCGTAGAAGCACCACTCGTCTCCACGCTCAAAGGGTTCGTGGACTTCTTCGCTGGCGCGACTGCGGCTTCGCTCACCGAGATTGAACCATCGGAGGGCGCGATCATCGTGTTCACTGCGCACAGCCTTCCGGAATCCGACCTGCGCGAGGATGATCCGTATGTCGCAGGCCTAGAACAGACGGCGGATTCCGTTGCAGCGAAGCTAGGCCTTGACCCCGGCGAGCATGGGCCGAAGGCGACGGTCCTGCCGGGTTTCTCGGCATTCGGGTCGGTCGCAACCCCTCGTGCGTGGTTCCTTGTCTACCAGTCCAAAGGAAACCGTCCGGGCGCGTGGCTTGGTCCCGATCTTGATGAACTCATCGCTGCGACCGAAGATACGCAGGTCAAGGCGCTGGTCGTGTGCCCGATCGGCTTTATGACCGATCACATGGAGACGCTGTACGACCTCGACATCGTGGCGGCGGACAAGGTTCTGCAGTCCGGCCTCGAATTCGTGCGCGCTCCCGTCCCGAATCAGGATCCGCAGCTCGTGGAGGATATCGCCACGATGGTGGGGGCCCTGCTCTGATCACACGCACCGCCGAGCCGGTACTCGTGCGGTGTCAACCCGTAATGGCGCTACTTTGGCAGGAGAACCTGTGAAACGAGTCATCATCATCGGCGGCGGAGTTACCGGGCTTGGAGCCGCCTACAAGATCCGCAGGGCGGCGGAGGCCGGACACGACGTCGACTTCGTGCTCGTCGAGAAGGACGGCCGTCTGGGTGGCAAGCTGGCCACCGAGTACGTCAGCGACCCTGAGACGGGGGAGCGCTATGTCGTCGATGGCGGCTCGGATGCCTTCATCACCGAGAAGCCCGGCGTCCATCGCGTCGCGAAGCTACTCGGCATCTTTGATGACGAGACTCCCACCTGCGACGAGAACAAGAAGACCCTGATCCTGAAGAAGGGCAAGCTCGTGGAGCTGCCCGATGGCATTATGATGTTCGCCCCGACGAAGATACTGCCCATGGCCACCACATCGCTGTACTCGTGGCCGGCGAAGTTCCGCATGGCGCTGGATATTCTGATTCCGCGCAAGGAGCGCTGGCAAAAGGGCGAGACCGCGCAACAGCATGATGAGACGCTCGAAAGCTTCGTGGTTCGCCGGATGGGTCGCGAATCGCTCGACCGGCTGGCAGAGCCGCTCGTCGGAGGCGTTCACGCCTCAGACCCGGCACTCATGTCGCTCGCGGCGACGTTTCCCATGCTCCTGGACATGGAGCAGAAGCACGGTTCGCTCGTGTTGGGTTTCCTCGCACAGCGCAAGCGGGTCGAGGCCATCAAGAAGAAGTACCCGCCCAAGCCCGGCGCCAAGCCCCGGACCTTCTTCACCTCGTTTCTCGAGGGCATGCAGTTCTTCACCGAGAAGCTCGCCGATGCAGTTGGTCGCGACCACATCCGCACGGGAGTCGCGGCGACCTCTCTGAGTCGTGATGAGAACGGTGCATACCAGGTCGTTTTGGACTCGGGAGAGACCCTGACCGGTGACGCGGTCATCATCGGGACGGAGGGGTGGGCGGCGCAGCAGTTGGTGGCGCACGTTGACCCTCGCACAGCGGAGCTTCTGGGCCAGATCCCGTATTCCTCGTCGGCGACTGTGCCTATGGCCTTCAAGGCCGAGGACTGCCCCTTTGACACCAAATTCTTCGGTATCCTCTGCCCGCTGATCGAGGGCAGACCGGTCATGGCGGTCACGATGTCGTCATCCAAGTGGCCTGACCGCGCCCCCAAAGACCGCGTGCTCCTGCGGGGGTTTGTGGGAGGACCGCGCAACCAGGAGATCATGAGGGGCACCGACGAGGAGCTCATCGAGATCGTCCGCCAGCAGTTCGTGGAGATTCTGGGCGTGAAACCGGACGCGAAACCCGTGTTCGCGCGGGTGTTTCGCTGGACCGACGGCATGCCCCAGTACACGATGGGGCACCTCGAGCGGGTCGACGAGATCGAGGCCCGCATCGGGGCCATCAAGGGTCTGGCACTCGCTGGCGGCTGCTACCGCGGGGTAGGCATACCCAACTGCCTTGAGAGCGGGGAACGCGCGGTGAGCAAGGTGCTCGGCGAGGTCGGCATGCAGCTTGAAGAAGACGCGGCGGAAGAGAAGCGTATCTACTAGTCCGGGCGCGATGCTCGGGACACAGAAGAGGGAGCCACGTGAAGAAGATCATCGTCATCGGCGCAGGTGCGGCGGGACTGGGGGCGGCCTACAAGGTGAGGCGTGCTGCCGATGCCGGACATGACGTTGACGTGCTGCTTATCGAGAAGGGCCATGTGGGTGGCAAGATCGCAACCCAGATGGTCGACTTTGAGGGCGCCCGCTTCACCGTCGACGGCGGACCGGACTGCTTCCTTACCGAGAAGCCCGCAGTGCACCGCATCGCGAAGCTCGTCGGTCTGTTCGATGATGAGCTGCCCACCGACGACAAGCGCAAGAAGACCCTGATCCTCTCACGTGGACGTCTCTACGAGATGCCCGATGGCGTGATGATGTTCGCGCCCACCAAGTTCCTGCCGTTTGCCACCACGGGTCTGTTCTCGTGGGCGGGCAAGATTCGAATGGGCATGGACCTGTTCATACCACCCAAGACCGTCGTCGAAGGCGAGCTCAACGATGAGACTCTGGAGAGCTTCGTTGTGCGCCGTATGGGCCGCGAGTGCCTTGACCGGCTCGCTGAGCCCCTTGTAGGCGGCGTTCACGCCTCCGATCCCACCAAGATGTCACTGGCCGCCACCTTCCCGCGCCTGCTCGAGATGGAGCAGAACTACGGCTCGCTCATGAAGGGCTTCATCCACGCGCGCAAGAAGGTCGAGGAGATGAAGAAGAAGTACCCCGCGAAGCCGGGTGCGAAGCCCAAGACGTTCTTCACCACGTTCGTGGGCGGCATGCAGCGCCTTACCGATGCGATGGCAGAAGCGATCGGCCCCGACAGTATCAGGACCGGGCTCACCGCCGAGAAGATCGCGCGGACCGAAGACAACCGCTGGAGTGTCACGCTCTCCGACGGCTCGGTGGAGACGGGTGACGCGGTGATCGTCGCCACGGAGTCCTTCTCGGCTGAGCCGCTCCTGCGAGAAGTGGATCCGGAGATCGCGAACGCGCTCGACGGAATCCCCACGAGTTCCTCGGCCACCGTCTCGATCGCGTTTGACGAGTCTGAGGTCGGCATCGACATGAATGCGTTTGGCGTGCTGTGCCCGCTTGTCGAGAATCGGGCGCTTATGGCGGCGACCTACTCGTCGACCAAATGGCCGGGGCGCGCGCCTGAGGGCAAAGTGCTCTTCCGCGGGTTCGTAGGCGGACCGCACAATCAGAAGATCATGGAGAAGTCCGACGAGGAGCTCTTTGAGATCGTGCTGAGGCAGATGCGTTCGATCCTGGGAATCTCGGCGGACGCCAAGCCTCTCTTCATGAAGATCTTCCGCTGGCACCGTGGCATGCCGCAGTACACTCTGGGTCACCTCGACCGCGTCGAACAGATCGAAGAGCGCTGCGCTGCGACTCCGGGTCTCGCGCTCGCTGGCGGCTCATATCGCGGGGTGGGCGTGCCCAACTGCATCGAGAGCGGC
>JBBREQ010000006.1:0-45850 GCA_038202795.1 Coriobacteriia bacterium
GTGCTCGTGGAGATGTTGAAGGTGTGCAGCCCGTCGCCGCCGGTCCCACAGGTGTCGATCAGACCCGTGGTTAACGGACGGACCGGGGTGGCTCTCTCTCGCATGGCACGGGCGAAGCCCACGATCTCGTCGACGGTCTCACCCTTCATGCGCATTCCCACCACCAGTGCGCTTATCTGCGACACCGTGGCCTCGCCGTCCATGATCTGTCCCATGACCAGGTGCGCCACATCCTCGGTGAGGGACTCACCGGCGGCAACACGGGCGATCGCCTGTGACACCGTGGCCACCGCCGCCATGCCCGCGCTGGCCCGCTCAGTACCTCCTGCCGCCGCGACAGCGCGCGGCGCCTCGCTCGCCTCCCCCGCTAGCGGAACCTCGCCCGCGAGATCGAGGAAGTTCGCCACGATCTTCGCTCCCTCGGGAGTCAGCACGCTCTCGGGGTGGAACTGCACGCCGTAGAGGGGCTTGGCGGCATGCGAGAGCCCCATGATCACGCCATCAGGGGTTCGTGCGGTCACTCTGAGCTCAGCGGGCAGGCTGTCCGCATCCACGCACAGCGAGTGATAGCGCGTCGCCGTGAACGGACTGGGCACTGCCGAGAAGACTCCGGTGCCGTCGTGGGTGACCTCATCGGTCTTGCCGTGAACCGGCTTAGGTGAGCGGCAGATGGACGCCCCGTACACATCGGCGATGCACTGATGCCCCAGACACACGCCCAGGAGCGCTGTGCCTCTCTCTGCCGCCAGCCGGATGACATCGCGCGAGATGCCCGCGTCATCCGGCGTGCCCGGTCCGGGAGATATCACGACCCCGGCAGGGTTGAGTGCGAGTGCCTGCTCAGCGCTGAGTGCGTCGTTCCTACGCACCTCCACCTCGGCACCCAGCGCGGCGAGCAACTGCACGAGGTTGTAGGTGAACGAGTCGTAGTTGTCGATGACCAGGATCATGCGCCCACCTCCGTGCCGGCGCGCATGCCCGCCGCGAGCTCGAGTGCCTTGTGGAGCGCCGCCGCCTTGTGCCGGCACTCCTCGTACTCACTCTCGGGAACCGAGTCCGCGACGATACCTGCTCCAGACTGGAGATACGCAACGCCATCCACCAGCACAACGGTGCGAATCGTAATGCACATGTCCATCGCACCATCCAGGCCGACGTAGCCCACCGTGCCGGCATACGGCCCGCGTGCGGCCGGCTCGAGTTCCCGGATGAGCTCCATCGCTCGCACCTTGGGAGCACCGCTCACCGTGCCAGCCGGGAAGGTGGCCTCAAGGGCGTCGAACGCGTCCTTGTCGGCGGCGAGCGTCCCGGTGACGTTACTCACGATGTGCATCACGTGGCTGTAGTACTCGACTTCCATCAGCTCGTCGACGCTCACCGAGCCCGCCGCCGAAACCCGCCCCAGATCGTTGCGACCCAGATCGACGAGCATCACATGCTCGGCACGTTCCTTCTCGTCGGCCAGCAGGTCGGCGCGCAACTGGCCGTCCTCGGTGGCTGTCGCGCCCCGGGGCCGGGTACCGGCAAGCGGGCGCGTGAGCACCGTTTCGCCCTCAACCCGCACGAGCGGCTCGGGGCTCGAACCCACGAGCGTCACATCGCGCGTGCGAAGGTAGAACATGTAAGGACTGGGGTTGACCGCCCTCAGTACCCGATACAGGTCGATCCCGTCCCCTTCGAAAGGCGCGCTGAAACGCTGGGACAAGACGATCTGAAACACGTCGCCCGCCGCGATGTGCTCCTTGGCCGCCTCGACCTGACCGAGAAAGTCCTCACGCGACGTGTGCGCCTTGAGGGGGACTTCGTGGGTCACCCCTACGTTGCCGAGTTCGGCACCCCGTGGACCGGCATCGATTCGCTTCAAGTAGCTGTCGATGCGCTTGAGTGCGGCGGCGTACGCCATCTCCGGGGCTCCGCCGGGACGGACCGGCGCGATCACCTGCATGACGCGACGGGCGTGATCGAACGCAACCACCACGTCGGCCATCATGAAGCTGAAATCGGGAACCCCCAGCTCATCGTTCTCGTGTCGGGGTACCCGCTCGAACGAGCTGGCTGTCTCGTAGCCTACATAGCCCACCGCGCCACCTACGAACAGGGGCAGCCCCGGCACACGAGCCACCCTTCCCGCATCAAGTTGGCGCGAGACCACGCGCAGTGGATCCTGGGCGCGCTCACCGTGGACGCCACCGTTCTCGATGACCACGTCGTGACCCCGGCCGGCGATCACCGCACGATCGCCCACGCCCAGAAAGCTGTAGCGCCCCAGCCGCTCGCCACCCACCACGCTCTCGAGAAGGAACGCGTGCTCCGCACCCTCCGCGAGCGCCATGAAGGCACTTATCGGCGTGGCCATGTCCGCATAGACCTCACGAGCGACCGGCACCACGTCGTGGTCTGCTGCCAGCGCGACGAACTCGTCCAGTCTCGGTAGTATCACCTGTCCAGCAACCCTTCTCCGCCTGTTTCCACTTCCCGCATTCCGGGCCCTGAAAACACAAAGACCCCTCGTCCACCAAGGGACGAGAGGTTCTCTCGCGGTACCACCCTTGTTGCCTCAGCATGCGCTGTGGCCACTCAGTCTCCGACAGTACTCGTGGCGCGGATGCGCCCTTCCATACCCGGCCCCTTGTATCGGTGGGTGTCCGCCGAGACTAATGAGCGAGTATCCGCCGTTGTCCCAGTGCCTCAGGGGCCCATTCAGTCGACCGTCCGCGCCAGGTTTCCACCATCCCCGGCTCTCTAAAGCTTCAGTCTCGACGTACTCTTCCCCGTCAAAAGCATGTATTCGGTTGAGTGGCAGTCTACGCCTCCGGCTCCCCGTCCTGTCAACCCCCGCATGAAAACTCGCGGCAGCGGCGGCACAGCGGCGGCGCGGCCCCGACCTCCGTGGAACGGACTACGGAGTACCGCCCGTACCCAAGATGCCGTCGAGCCGCAACACCTGCACCCGGTTGTTCTCCTTGTCGGCGACCAGCGCACGGTCCTTGCGCAGATCGACATCGTTGGGGTACTCGAAGGAGCCGGGCTGATCGCCGCGCTGCCCGTAGTGATCGAGGAACTCACCATCGCCGCTGATGCGCGCAATCGAGAAGCGAAACGCATCGGTGACCATGATGGAGCCGTCGTCCGCGACGGACAGGCCGCGCGGAAGCCCGATGGCCTGGGGCTCATCGCTGTTCCCGCCAAGCACCCAGAACAACTCGCCACTGGTGCTCATCGACACGACACGCTGCTGGTTGGTGTCTGAAATGACGAGTGCGCCATCATCGGCGAACGCGATACCGTTGGGCCTCACGAACGGAGATCCCGGGCTGACCTCATTGAGTCTCCCCCGCAATTCGCCCTCCTCCGAGAAGAGCACGACGCCTTCCGCATCGGTCACCGCGATTACTCCCTCGGACAAAGCCACGTCGGTGGGGGCCCAGCCGGATGATCCCTTTGACACCGGCGGCCGGATCGAACGGAGAAGACGGCCCCGTTTGTTGAACACCACCACCCTGCCGCCGCGCAAGTCTGCCACGAACACGGTCCCGTCGCCGGAGACCGCGATGCCCGCAGGCTGGTTCAACTCCCCCGCGCGCTGCGCCTTGGGAGTATCAGTGGTTACGCGGCCGAACTCACGCAGGAAACGGCCTCGCCCGTTGAACACGGTGATACGCGCGTTGCCGGTATCGGAGATGTAGATGTCCCCTGCGGGGCCCCATGCAGCGGCCAGCGGTCGGGCGAACTTGGGTTTGTCCCCACTACCGGGGCCCACGATGATCATGACCGGGTTGAGCCCCTTCACACCGTTCGCAATCGGCTCCACAGGCCTGTTGAGGAAGAAGAGCAGCGCCACCAGCAAGGCGATCAGCAGGAACACCAGTATCCAGAGCATGACGTGGATGGCACGCTGCCCTGCGGATCGACTGGCTCCCCGGCCCGGAACCGTGCCCGCCGAATGTGGACTCTTCGCGTCCTCGGTCTGAGCACTACTTCCGGCAGACGAGTCGGGCGGAGTCGGGCGCGTCACAGGCCGCCACCAGCGTGATTGTGGCAGACCGTGCAGTCAACCGGCCACTCGTTGAGATCAGCGGCCGGATGAGTCTGAGGAGACACGTCGTGGCAGGAGTCGCAGAACAGCCGCATGTCCGCACCGCCGCCCGGGAGTGGGACGACCAGCAGGGAGTCAGCGGACTCGCTCTGGGTGAGCGATCTGACTGACTCGTGGAGCATGAACCGGTTCGACGAACCGTGGGAGTCGTGGCAGTCGCCGCAGATGAGAGCACTCTCCTTCTCACCCATAGAGCTCCGGAGCTGAGGTGCGACCGAGTCTCCGGCGCCGTGTACGCTCGTCGTCTCCCACGAGGAGGAGACATCCGCCGTGGCAGTTGCGCCACCCGCACCCAGCGGGGCGGCAACCCAGCCGGACGTATCCTCGCTTGTGGGCAACGCATCGTCGTGGCAGCGTAGGCACAAGCGTACGCCCGACGCCGATATCGTGTTCGTCGTCGTGGGGCGATCAGGGTCCACACACGGTGTAGCAGCCGTGGATGTGTGTGGCTCGTGACAGTTCCCGCAACTCAGTCGGGACCCGGTCTTGCTGCTGTCCGCAGAGCGCAGGTCGTGGCGCGTATCGGGAGCGCCGGCGAGACTGCCGGAGATGTCGGTTGCCCCGCCGGTCAGCACGCCTTGGGTATGGCAGCCCAGACAACGATCATCGGCCGAGTACGGAACAAGCGAGGCCCCTTGGGACGTGTGCGAGACATGGCAGCTCAGACAGACGACTTTGGTGCCGGTGGGGGGTGCGACGACCCCTGCGCCATGCGCAGAGTCCTCGAAGACCCGCAGATCCCCGCGAGGGCCCGCGTCGGCGTCCTCGCCGTGGCATTCGTAGCAGAAGGGGTTCCCCGACACCGCGTCACCCGCACGAAGGAGTCCCGGCACCGTGGCGGACTGCTCCGACGAGTGGACGCCGTGGCAGTCCGTGCAGTTGAGGTCACCGGAGAGATCATCGAAGGGCACCGCATGGCGCGACGTGCGACTCATGTCGGTATAGTCACTCAAGACATCGGTGGCCGATGTACCGTCGTGGCAGCTGAGACACAGCGGTGCATCGTTGGTCGTGGTTCCGGTGAGCAGCGAGAGAGGTGATGTTGCCATATGCGTGGCATGGCACAACGCGCACATGTCCGTGTTCGCGTTGTACGCACCGTGTGGGGGCTCGACGGTCGACGAGGTGTCGCCAGCCGCAGCACGGGCGTAGACCCGCGGGCTGGGCGGACCCACATTGCCCGAATCGTCCACCGACGCCACGCTGTACCAGTACTCCTGGTAGGCAGCTGTGGTGGTGTCTTCGTACGTCGCGACGGTGATCGGCTGAACGGTCAACGTCGCAGCCGTCGAGGTGCTGGAATTCGAACGGTACACGTGGTACCCGTCCGCGAGCGGTGACGGCGACCACGTGAGCACGACTGAAGCGGTACTGCTCGCGGCTATGCCCACCGGCGCAGGAAGATCATCCGAGAACGTCGTGGTGAACGTTGTGGGGGTGCTGACCGCTCCGTCACCGCGCGCATCAATGACCGATACACCGTAGCGCACTTGCTTGAACAGCGGCGCCGTAGTGTCGTTGTAGGAGCGGCCCGCGTCGGGCGAAACAGTGGCTACCGCCGAGAAGGGCGACCCGGCGACCGAGCGCCACACCCGGTACCGGAACGGATCAACGGTACCCGTGCTTTCTCCCCACCTGACCAGAGCGCCCTGGTAGCCAAGAGAGCGTGCAGCCACCGCAACCGGAGGCTTTGCAGACGTGCCGAGCGTCGTCACGAGCACGGGGACCGACTCACCGGACGTGTTGCCGGCCACATCGAGCGCACGCACCGTAAGGGAGTAGCTGGTATCGGCTGTCAGGCCAATCAGCGTCATGCTGTTGACTGGTGTCGTGCCAACCACCGAGCCTGCGGATCGAACCTCGTAGCTCAGCACCCCGGATGCATCGTCGAGCACGGTGTCCCACGTCAGCAGCGCGCTGTTGCTCGCCTCCGACGACGCGGCAAGCGCCGTGGGCGTGGAGGGAGCGGTGGTGTCCACCTTGAATAGGGCGGAGTTGTCGGCCTCGAGGTTTCCGGCCGGGTCGACCGAGTAGTACCACAGCGTCCGAGCACCGTCGATGACCGAGTTAACCGTCCCCGTATAGGTCTGCCAAGGACCAAGCTCCGACCAGGCATAGAAGGTCATTCCGGGTTCATCGGCAGAAAGCGTGATCACGGGCTTGGAGCGATACCAGTCGTTGTCACCGTCCGGGAGCAGCGGATTCGCACTCAACGTCGTGACCGGTGCAGTGTCGTCGGTGCTTCGCAGGATCATCCCGCCTTCACCGACGATCCAGGCGGTAGCAGGGTCGACCTGCTGGACAGCCTGCGGGCGATTCAGGGTCCCGGTTGCCTGCGAAGTCCAGCTGGCACCGCCATCGGTGGTTCGGCGAACGATGGATCGCGACCCCTGCTCGCCCCCAACCACGACGACGCCGCCCGGACTCGTGGCGTGGATGCCCGTCAGCGAGACGGTCGACGCGACGCCCGCATCGATCACGCTCCAGTCCGCCCCGGCGTTCGAGGTCTTGAGAACGGTCCCCTCATCACCGCACGCATACCCCACGGTGCTGTTCACAAAGTACAGATCGCGGATGATCCGGGTCGTCTTCGAGTCCTGAGATGTCCAGCTGGACCCCCCGTTGGAGGTCGCCATGATCTGGCCGCTCTCGCCAGCGGCCCAACCGGTCTGCGTGTCCACGAATGACACCGCATAGAGTGTCTCCACCGCCGAGGGAGCAGTCTGCGTCTCCCAGATCGAACCCCCGTTGACGGTATGCAGAACCGTCGAGTTCGAGCCAACGATCCAGCCGTGTTCGTCGTCGACGAAGTCCACCGCACGAAGCGTCTCAGAAGTCGGTTCCGGAGGCGACTGTCCAACCCACGTCGTCGCATCCACACTCGTGCGGATGGCGCCTCCGGTGCCGACGATCCAGCCTTTGCCGCTGGCCACACAGTCAACGCCGCGCAGCGCCTCGCTTGTCCCGGAGTCGGCCGGCACCCAGGTGACACCGCCATCATCGGTGTGCAACAGGGTCCCGCCGTCGCCGACTGCACAGCCTTCAAGCGCGTTCAAGAATGCGGCGTCATACAGGTTCGCGAATCCCGTGGCTCCATACGGCATCCAAGGCTCGCCCGTCCCCGAGCTGAGCAGCAGCTGGCCGTCCTCGCCGACGGCGAGCGTCTCGCCACCGTCGAGTGCGGCGACACCGTAGAGTGCTTGAGCCGCGTCCGCTACTGACGACCACGTCGTGCCGCCGTTGCTCGTGACCAGCACGGTTCCCGTCTCGCCAACCGCCCAACCATCACTGGCCGAGTCAAACGCGACGTCCATCAGGTCCTCGGAAGTCGGCACCGAGACGATCTGTGTCCAGTTGGAGCCGCCATCTACCGTCTTCAGGACGGTTCCACCATTACCCACGGAGAAGCCGAGCAGGTCAGTGACGAAGGTGACCGCGTTGAGCTCATCTGACACCTGAGTGCTCTGCTGCGACCACGCGGCACCGTCGGAGGTGGTCCAGATCGCGCCGGTCTCACCGACCGCGCAGGCCTGTGTCGTGCTCACGGAGGCGATGTCATTGAACCGCACGCTCTCATCGGCCTGAGTGGTCCAGGCAGCTCCCCCGTTGGTAGTCCCGCGAATCGTACCGTCCAGCGCGCACAGCCAGCCCCTGTTCGAATCCGCCATGGATACTGCGCGCAGATCACTGGGGTTGCCGTCGACGGTCTGAGTATCCCACGTGGCGCCGCCATCTGTGGTGGTGCGCACCACGCCACTGTCGCCGACCACCCAGCCGATGTTCGAGTTGACGAAATCCAGCCCGCGCAGAGTGGTCAGCGTCTGCGGATCCTGCGCATCCCAGACGGCGCCTCCGTTGTCGGAATGCAGCACGACGCCAGGGGCGCCGGCCGCCCATACGTCAGTATCGCCTACGGTCTCGATAGCCAGCAGGGTGTTGCCTTGAGGCTCGGGATTCTGCCAGTACCAGTCCCGTGCACCCGTGGGGCCCGTGGACAACGAGGCGACGGCGACCGCCGCGAAGGCGACCGCAACGACGACACCAGCGCTCAGGAGCAGCGCCATGCGCCGCAGGTGTCCGCGCGCGGCGACGCGCCGACTCACCGACCCTGTATCGCCTCTGTGCCCACAATCGCGCATTCGGGTGGCTCGCTCATCATTTCACTTGCTCAATAGAAAATACCACCATGAGTATACCTGAACGGGCATCGCGGGAGTAGACGAATGCCGTTGTAGATGTGTGTTCTGAGTGAACGCGCGCCCTCAGTGATACCGAGGGCATCGTACCCGAATCGGAGAGACTACAACCCGTTGTCAGCATGGTTGTGGCAGCCGGACTGGGTGCAGTCCACCCAACCCGCCGACAGAGAGAGATCCACCGATGCCGAGTGGTCGGCCCCGGCGAGATCGTGGCACGAGTCACAGTAGTATCTGAGGTCCCATCCACCGCCTGGAACGGGTATCGCAACCAAGCTGTCTGCGGTGTTCGCCGTGTCCGTGCCCGCCACGCTCTGGAGCAGGGAATAGCGGTTCGACGAACCGTGCGCATCGTGGCAGCTCGCGCAGGTCAACTCATCGCCCTTGGCGTAGTTGAGCGAAGCGCTCAGCGAAGGCGAATCGGAATCGCCGTCTCCATGGACGTTGGTGTCCCAGACGTCCTTGATGTTGCGCGTGGTGGTAGTACCGCCCTCGCCCAGAGGTGACTGAACCCATCCGCTTGTGTCGGCGCTGCTGGGCAGTGCATCGTCATGGCAGCGCAAGCACAGCGTCACACCCGAGGCCGACAGCGTATGCGTTGTGGTGGGCGAATCAGGATCGACACACGGGGTCGTCGACGAAGAGGTGTGCGGCTCGTGGCAGTTCGCACAGGCAAGGCGAGAGCCAGTCGCGGCGCTGTCATCGGCCAAAAGGTCATGGCGCGTACCCGGACCGTCGCCGGTAAGTCGCGTCGAGATGTCAGCTCCCACGCCGGTGAGTCCGGACGAGGAATGGCAGCCCAGACAGCGGTCGTCGCCCGAGTACGGATAGAGTGAAGCCTCGCGCGACGAGTGGCCCACGTGGCAGCTCAAACACACGACCTTGGTGCCGGTGGGCGGCTCGACGACTCCCTTGCCGTGGCCGGAGGTCTCGAAGACTCGCAGGTCGCCACGTGGGGGATCCTCGGCGTCCCCATGGCACTGATAGCAAAACGAGTTGCCGGGCGTCGCTACGACCCGGAGCATCCCTTTGACGGTTTCCGGGCGACCGCCAGCATGGACCAGGTGGCATGACGAGCACTGCAGTGTCCCGGTGGTGCCCTCAACAGGTACCGGGTGACGCGAGGTGCGCGACATGTCGGTGAAGTCGCTCATGATGTCTGAGGCAGACGTGCCGTCATGGCAGCTCAGGCACAGGGGGGCATCGATGGTGTTTGTCCCCACCAGCAGCATGCTCGTCGTGGCGGTGTGAGCTCGGTGGCACGCAGCGCACATGTCGGTGTCTGCGTCGTAGGCTCCGTGCGGCGAGTCCGTCGTGGTCGTGGATGTCTCCGCTTCCGTGCGGATATACACCTGGGGGCTGGGGGCGCCCACGCTACCGGAGGCGTCTACCGTCGCGACGCTGTACCAGTACTCAGCGTAGGACCCAGTCGTGGCGTCGTGGTAGGCCGGGTCAGTAACGGGAGTAACCGTGAGCGTGGTTGCCGTGCTGGTGCTCGCGGTAGCCCGGTACACGTGATACGCCTCTGCCAGGGGCGAGGGCATCCACGTGAGCGTCACCGAAGCGGTGTTCCGCGCGGTCAGACCGTCCGGGGCGGGCAGCAACCTCGGGGTGAGGGAAGTGTCGCCGGACGGGGCACTCATCACACCATCGCCACGTGCATCCATCGTTGAGATCGCGTAGCGCAGCTTGATCAGCCGAGGAGCCGCAGTGTCCTCATACGAATGGTCCGCACCGGGCGCGACCGTCGCAATCGCCGAGAACGGTCCACCCGCCGCCGAGCGCCAGACCCGGTACCTGACCGGCGGCACGGTTCCCGTACTCTCGCCCCAGTTAAGCACCGCGCCACGTGCCCCAGCGTCTGCAACGTGGATTGCCTGAGGAGGCCGCACGGCACCCGCTAAGGTCGCGACGACCACCGGGCCCGATTCATCCGACACATTGCCTGCAACGTCCACCGCAGCTATCGAGAGCGAGTGGGCGGTCTCGGTTGCAAGAGAACTCAGCGTCATGCTGTTGACCGGCGATGTGCCGACCAAAGACCCGTAGTCCCGCACTTCGTAGTAGTCCATGCCGGAAGCCAGATCCACCGATGCGTCCCACGTCAGCACCACTTCGGTCTCTGATTGTACGGCCCCAGCCGGTGTCGAAGGCGTCGACGGTGGCGTGGCGTCGACCTTGCCGGTCATGCTCTGGGCGGCCTCTTTGTTTCCGCCGGGATCGACCGAGTACCAGTGAATGGTCTGCACTCCGTCTTGTGGTGGCACGATTGGCACCGAGAATGTCGTCCACGGGCCTGTGGCGGAATTCCAGCTGTAGTAGGTCAAGCCGGGTTCGTTGGAGGTGAAGGATATCGCTGGCTGGCCGAGGTACCAGCCGTCGTTGCCGTTCGGCGCGGGCGGATCGACTACGATCTGCGTCTCCGGTGGTGTGTTATCTGTCGTGCGAAGGATGGTGCCCCCGGCACCCACAGTCCAGCCGTGGTCGGCGTCAGTGAATGCGACCGCGTAGAGGACATTGGACGTTCCGGGAAGCTGTGTCGTCCAATGGTCGCCCCCGTCCACCGTCTCGCGCACGGTACCTGCCGCCCCGACAAGGTACCCCTTGTTTGCGTCGGTGAACCAGACACCCCACAGTGTGTTAGTCCCGGCATTGGCGGCCTGAGGCGTCCAGCTGACGCCACCGTTCGTCGTCTTCATGACGGTGCCGGACGTGCCAGCGACCCAACCGGTCTGCGAGTCAACGAAGTACCCCGAATTGAGAGTGACAGCGCTGATCGTCGATGTCGTCCACGTCGAGCCGCCGTCGGTGGTCCGTGCGAAGGTACCGCCGGTTCCCCACGCGAACGCGGTCCGGGTATCGACCGCGGACACGCCGTAGAGGATGGCGGTCGTTGGCACGTTGGACGTCTGCGCCACCCAGTTCGAACCGCCGTTAGTCGTTTTCAGTACCGTGCCGGCCGCGCCTGCCGCCCAGCCGGTGTCCTCGTCGACGAAGTCGACTCCCCACAGGTTTGCAGTGACACCGGACGTCTGCGAGGCCCACGTGGTGTGCGACACGGTTGTCCGAATGGCGCCGGCGGAGCCTACCGCCCAGCCTTTGTCGCCCGATACGAAATCCACGCCGTAGAAGGCGTTGGTGCCGCCGGGCTGCTGGGCTCCCCAGGTCCGGCCGCCATCGTGGGTGTGCGCGATCGTAGCGCCTTCGCCAACCGCCCATCCTTCATTATCGGTGGGAAACGACAGGTCTCGATAGTTGGCGATCGACCAGAAGCCCGTGCTCTCCCACGTGCCCCCTGCATCGAACGTGCGACGCATCGCACCCGCGTCACCAACGACACCGGCGACGGCCGTGCTGGCCACCGTCACCTGGCGCAGTATGCCTAGGAAACCCGCGTCCTGAGCAGTCCAGTTAGTTCCGCCGTTGGTCGTGCGCAAAATGACCGATCCGGTCGCTGCCCCGCCGACCGCCCAACCTGTGGAGGCGTCAGCCATCTCGACCGAGTACAGAGCCAGAGAGGTGCCGGTGGCCTGGGGGAGCCAGGTAGTGCCACCGTTCGAAGTGCGATAGAGCCGACCGGTAGTGCTGGTGAACCACCCGTTGTTCGCATCCGTGAAGTACACCGAGTAGATGGCGGATGTGATGGGGCGCGTCATCGTCCAGGTGACGCCACCGTTTATGGTCTTGAGCAGGTATCCAGAATTAGCCGAGACCCATCCCACGTTGGCATCGATGAAATGCACGTCGTAGAGGGTCTGGACGGTGGGGGATGTCTGGGGCAGCCAAGCCGTACCGCCGTTGGTCGTCTTGAGTATCTTGCCGCCGCCACCCACTGCCCAAGCGGTCTGCGAATCGTAGGCCGTCACGGCGTACAACGTCTGGGTGGTCCCCGAAGTCTGCGGCGACCATGACGCACCCGCGTCAGTCGTCTTGCGTATGAACCCACCGGAGCCGACGATCCACCCATCGGTGGCGCCGTTGAACTTCACGGAGTACAGATCGTTGGGACCCAGCGTACGGCTCGCCCACGAGTCCCCGGCATCCTCGGTCTTCATTACCAGGCCGGCAGCACCAACCACGATGCCCGATGTAGGGCCGGTCCAAGACCCGCTGTTGAGCCTTGCGGTGGTTCCCTGCTGCTGGCCGATCCACGTCTGTCCGTTCGAAATGGTTCGCAGCATGACGCCGTTGGCTCCCACGAGATGCGCCTTGGCTCCACTGCCTGCAACAACGCCGTTCATCGCTTGTGCGCCGGACTTCTGAGATGTCCACGTCAACCCGCCATCCTGCGTGAACAGCACAAGCCCGGCCCCGCCGGCGATCCAACCGGTCGAAGCATCACGAAACGATACCGACTGCATGCTCGCTGTCAGCGTGACCTGAACGCTCGCAGCGTCCAAGTACTTGACAGTGAGCAATCCCCAGGTGGCGCCGCCATCAGTCGTCTTGAGCACCGTGCTGCGCACGGGGGTGGTCCGTGCCGCGCCGACTGCGTAGCCTGTCTGGGTGTCGACGAACGAGACCGCGTAGATTGTCTGGGTAGCCGGAACGGTCTGGGTAGCCCACGCCGACCCATTCTTGGTTGCCGTGATCGCGCCAGCCCCACCTACGACCCACGCCGTACGCGTGTCAACGGCGCTTACGCCGTAGAGCCCCTGCGTCGTATTCGACGTCGTCAAGGTCCAGTTCGTGCCACCGTCGACCGTCTTGCGGATGGTGCCGGCGTCACCGACGACCCATCCCGTATCGGTGGTGGGCATCGAAACACCACGCAGTATCCGGTTGACCCCGGAGGTCTGCGTCGTCCACGTCGATCCGCCGTCGGCTGTGTTCCTGATCAAACCCGCGCCGGACCCACCGATCCTGTCGCCGACGACCCACCCGTGCTGGGTGTCAACGAAGTCGACGGCCCGCAGGATGACATTCGTGTTGGGGTCCTGGGCCTCCCACTGGGCACCATCGTCGTTGGAGTGCAGGACCACGCCAGGGCCGCCAACGGCCCAGACCTCGGGAGTTCCTGCAACCGCGTCAACCCCGTAGAGGGTGTTGCCCTGAGGCAGCGGGTTCTGCCAGTACCAGGTCTTCTGGTTGGTGGGGGCAGTCGAGAGGGCGGCATATGCATACGAGATCGCCCCGACACTGAGCGCCACAGCAACGACAAGGAACAGACTGCGCACAAGTCGCGCGGGAAAACCAGAAGCAGGCCTCGAGCAACGTGGCTCGTGGCCTTCCCCGGTCGTTCTGCGGCGAATACTCAGGTACCCAACTCCCATCCCGCTACACTCAGCCTGAAATTATACCACCTTGGTCGCATTTCATAAGGTCAGGCGTCGTGCGCGCGCCCAAACAAACGCATTCCCTTCAACTCCCCCTCGTGGGGGTATCTCTAGCGAGTGTCGTGCCGAAACCTGGCGAGTCTTTCATGTATCTGCGCAGGTGAAGATGCCAGCTCGCGCATATTGTCTTTGATTTGAGCAGTCGCGCACAACCCAATCAGATCACTGCGTGACTTCGCTGCTTCACCCGGGAGGCACTCTGACGGCCCACAGCGTGCTACTTGAAGCGCGATTTCAGCTCTTCTGCCAAATCGTTGGGGGTGAGTCCCCAGCGCGCCATGACAACGAGCAGGTGATAGGTCAAATCAGCGACTTCGTAGCGCAAATGCGCGTTGTCGGCGTCTTTGGCGGCCATGATGACCTCGCCTGATTCCTCAGCAATCTTCTTGAGCAGTGAGTCCTCAGGTCCGGTGAGCAGTGTGGCCGTGTAAGACGAACCCGGGTCGGCCCCCCGGCGCGCGTCGATGGTCGACCAGAGCTGGTCGATCGTCTCTCCCAGTGCGCGCGAGTCACTCATCGCCTTCTCCCTTCGCCAAGGAGGCGGGAACGGGATAGAGCCTGCGGTAGAAGCAGCTATGCTCGTTGGTGTGACAGGCGCCGGGCCCGTTCTGGGTCACCTTGACGAGCAGGCAGTCCGCGTCGCAGTCGTAGAGGATCTCGTGCACCTCTTGCGTGTGGCCGCTCGACTCCCCCTTCATCCAATACTTCTTGCGGCTGCGGCTCCAAAACCAAGTCTTCCCGGTCTCAACCGTTTCGACCAGTGACTCGCGGTTCATATACGCGACCATCAGGACGTCACCGGTGGCGGCGTCTTGGATGACGGCGGGTATAAGACCAGCTTCGTCATACTTCATTTCGTCAAAGCCGAGAAGATCCTGCTCGCGATTGCTCATGCGTGTGCCTCTTCCTATCAGAGTCTGACGGCGATTCCCGCAGCAGCCATGTGCTTTTTGACCTGCTTGACCGTGAACGTGCCGAAGTGGAAGACGCTGGCCGCAAGCACCGCATCGGCGTCGGCCTCGATCACCACCTCGGCGAAGTGGTCGAGCTCGCCTGCTCCGCCGCTCGCGATGACCGGCACGTTGACAGCGCGCGTCACCGCACGCGTGAGGTCGATGTCGTAGCCGTCTTTCACGCCGTCGCAGTCCATGCTGGTGAGAAGGATCTCCCCGCTGCCGAGCCGCTGGGCTTCTTGGGCCCAGGACACGGCGTCGTGTCCGGTGTTGATGCGGCCGCCGTTGATGAAGACCTCCCAACGCGCGGGGGCCGAACCGGGCACCTTCCGGGCATCTATGGCGGTCACGATGCACTGGGCACCATAAATCCGCGCAGTGTGCGTGATGAGACTCGGATCGCGCACGGCCGCCGAGTTGAGCGAGATCTTATCGGCACCCGCCCTGAGCATCGCCCGAATGTCGGCCGCCGAGCGCATACCGCCGCCCACGGTGTAGGGGATGAAGCACTCCTCGGCGGTCCGTGTCGCCACGTCGAGCATGCTGGGGCGCTCCTCGTGGGTGGCGGTGATATCGAGGAACACCACCTCGTCGGCCCCGGCCTTGTCGTAGATGGCGGCCATCTCGACCGGATCACCGGCGTCGCGCAGGTTCACGAAGTTGACGCCCTTGACCACTCGCCCTTCGTGAACGTCGAGGCAGGGTATGACGCGCTTCATCAGCATGGGCGAATTGGCTCTGCGCCACTGCGACGGGAGCTCATCAGTACTCCCCGCGGGCGGCGCGAATCGCGTGCTTGAGCTTGAACGAGCCCTCATACAGGGCGCGCCCCGTGATAGCGCCCTCGACTGTGTCGGGGCCGAGTGCGGCAAGCGCGGCGAAGTCATCGAGTGTCGAGATCCCGCCGCTCGCGATCACGGGAAAGCCGGCGGTCTCGGCGATCTGTTCGTAGGCGTCGACGTTGACGCCGGTCTGCATGCCATCTCGACTGATATCGGTGTAGACAAGGTGACCAATACCCAGCTCGCGGAGTTCTGCAACGAGCTCATGGGCTGGTGTGGCTGTACCCTCCCGCCACCCTTCGACCGCGACCAACCCGTCGAGCGCATCGATGCCGGCCACGACAGCGTCGCCGAACCGAGCGACGGCCTCGCGCACGAACCCCGGATCGGTGGCGAGCTTGGTGCCCAACACCATCCGGCTCACACCCGCCTGCGCGAGGCGCTCCATCGTTTCGAGCGTGCGGATACCTCCGCCGGTCTGAACGGGTATGCCGACCTCGCCTGCAATCCGCTCGATTACCGCGATGTTGCCCGGCTGGCCGTCGCGCGCACCATCGAGATCCACGACGTGCACCCACTGGGCGCCCGCCTCGGCGAACTCCCTGGCCTGCGCAACCGGGTCATCGTTGTATACGGTCACACGCTGGTAGTCGCCCTGGGCAAGGCGGACGGCTCGCCCACCGAGGATGTCGATTGCGGGAAAGACGATCACGCCCGGGCCCCTTTCACGATGCGGCCGAAGTTGTTCAGGAGCTTGAGACCTGCAGTTGAGCTCTTCTCCGGATGGAACTGCACGGCGAAGACGTTGTCGCTTTGCACGGCAGCTGCGAAACGCACGCCGTACTGGGTGGAACCGACGATCGTTTCCGGATCGTCGGGCTGTAGCCGGTAGCTATGAACGAAGTAAAACGCCGTCGATTCCGGGATGTCGGCGAACAACGGGCTCTCGCGCGGGTACTCGACGGTGTTCCACCCGATGTGCGGGATCTTCACACCGCCCGGAAGGCGGTCGCACGTCCCCGGCACCAGCCCGAGCCCCTTCCACTCCCCGTCTTCGAGGCCCACCTGTGCAAGCAGCTGCATACCCAGACAGATGCCCAAGAACGGGACGCCTTGCGACACGCGGGCAAGCAGAGCCTCCTCGCAGCCGGACTCGCGTAGGTTGGAGGCCGCATCGCGAAACGCACCCACCCCGGGCAGTACCACGCCCTGGGCGGACCCGATCAGGCCCGGGTCGTCGGTGACGACGATATCGTCGACCCCGGCGTGCTCGAATCCCTTCTGCACGCTACGCAGGTTTCCCATCTTGTAGTCGACTATCGCTATCACAGGGATCCCTTGGTCGAGGGCACACCGGCAATACGCTCGTCGAATGCCACGGCTTGGCGCAGCGCGCGCGCCACGGCCTTGAACGCACCCTCGATGATGTGGTGGCTGTTCTCGCCAGCCAGCGAGCGCACGTGCAGCGTGATGCCGGCATTCGTTGCCAGCGCGACAAAGAACTCCTTGGCGAGCGTGGTGTCGAACGTGCCTATGATCTCAATGGGCAGCTCCACCGCGTAATGCAGCTGCCCGCGGCCCGAGACATCGACGGCCGAGAGCACGAGTGCCTCATCCATGGGGAGCACCGACGATCCGAACCGGGTGATGCCGGCCTTGTCACCGAGTGCTTGCGCGATCGCCTGTCCGAGTACGATCCCCACGTCCTCGACGGTGTGGTGCGCGTCGACCGCGATATCGCCGCTTGCCTCGACCGTCAGGTCGAACGTGGCGTGACGCCCCATCGCATCGAGCATGTGATCGAAGAAGGGCACGCCCGTGCTCACCGTGGTCACTCCCGACCCGTCCAGATCGACCGCCACGGTGACTTGCGTCTCACCCGTGGTCCGCGAGATCTCCGCAGTACGACTCATCTTCCCGCTCTCCCCTTCTCGGCTTGTCCTACCGCTCAAGCGAACCGACGCCAACACCACTCGACTCATCCGGAGCGCGTCGCCCCGCGCTGATCTGTGCAACGGCTTCCAGGAACCGCCTGTTCTCCTCGGCCGATCCCACGGTCACGCGGAGGCAGTTCTCGAGTCCCGGTGTGCGTGTGTAGTCCCGCACGAGCACCGAGTGGCCGTGCAGCAGGTCGCGCCAGAGCGCGCTGGCGTGTTCCACGCGGAACAACACGAAGTTCGCCTCGCTGGGGAACACCTCTATTCCCGGGATCTTCGCAAGCCCGCGGTTGATGGACTCCCGACCGCGGAGAATCTCTGAGATCACCTGCTCGAACAAGACCCGCTCACGGTAGACTTTCGCTGCGACCCACTGGCTGAAAGCATCGACCGAATACGGCTGGCGTACCTTCATCAGCTCGGAGATCACCTCGGCGTTGCCCAGGAGATACCCCACTCTCAGTCCTGCGAGCGAGAACGCCTTCGAAAACGTCCTCAGTATCACGAGGTTGGGGTTGCGCGACATGTGGTGGCGGACGGTCTGACGGCTGAACTCGAAGTACGCTTCGTCGACCAGCACGATGCCATCTGAGGCGCCGAGCAGGTCGATGAGAAACGTCTCGTCTATCAAGCCGCCCGTGGGGTTGTTGGGGTTAGCAACCATGACGACGTCTATGTCGCCCTGCTTCACGCGCGCGAGCACCGCCTCCTGATCTACCGAGAAGTCCGTGCTCCGAGGGATACTGACGACCTCGGTACCGGTGGTTGCCGCATCGATCGCGTACATGCCGAACGTGGGCGGCAGGTCAAGCAGCTTTCGACCCGGACCGCCCCACGCCAGCAGTAAGTCGAAGATGAGTTCGTCGCCCCCATTGCCCACCAGCACGTTCTCGGGCTCAAGCCCGTTGGCCTCCGCCAGCAACCGCCTCAGCGCCGTTGCGGTGGGGTCGGGATAGCGGTTGAACGGGAACTCGGACAGGCTCTCGGAAAGCCTCGCGACGATCTCGGGCGGCAGGTTCGAGGGGTTCTCGTTGCTGGCGAGCAGCACATCGGCTCGGACGTCTTTGGCATCGTAGGGCACGAGCTGTTCCAGCTCTTCGCGAGGCGCTCTGAATCGGTCCATTGTTGCGTCACTCCTCTTCTTCGAGCGACAACCGGAACTGCTCGGCGGCCTCGAGACGCAGGCTTACCGCCCGGCCGTGAGCCCACAGTCCCTCTTTGCCGGCGAGCTCGAGCACGGTGGGCCCGTCCATCTCGAGCGCCTCGTAGCTATAGCCCAAGACGCTCGACTTTTTCACGAAGTCATCGACCGACAGTGGGCTTGAGAATCGTGCTGTGCCACCCGTAGGCAGCACGTGGTTGGGCCCCGCAACATAGTCGCCGACCGACTCGGGCGTCCAAGGCCCCAAAAAGATCGCGCCTGCATTGCGAATCGAGCCCAGAAGCTCGTAGGGATCGGCCATCTGCACCTCAAGGTGTTCAGGGGCGATGAGATCCGATGTCTCGAGCGCTGCGACGATGTCAGGGCAGATCACCACGATGCCGTTGTCCTGCAGCGACCGCTGGGTGATATCACCACGCGGCGACTCGTCGAGCAGCAACCGCAGGGCCTCCTCGACCAGGTCCGGCAGCTCGGGGTCCGTGGTCACGAGGTAGGTTGCCGCGCGCGGATCGTGCTCGGCCTGAGCCATCAGGTCGATCGCCACGAAGGCGGGGACCGCGGTCTCATCGGCGAGCACGAGCACTTCGGAGGGACCGGCGAGCATGTCGATACCCACGTCACCGATGACGAGCTTCTTGGCGGCCGTCACGTAGGCGTTGCCAGGACCGACGACCTTGTCGACGCGCGGAATCGTGTCCGTACCGTACGCGAGAGCAGCAATCGCCTGCGCGCCACCGACCTTGTAGATCTCAGTGACGCCCGCTTCGGCAGCGGCGGCGAGCGTATAGGGATTGACGGTGCCATCTGAGGCCGGAGGGACCACCATGGCAATCTCGTCGACACCCGCAACGAACGCGGGGATGGCGTTCATCAGGACACTGGACGGATAGCGCGCCCGTCCGCCGGGGACGTAGATGCCCACGCGTGCGATGGGCGTGATCTTCTGGCCGAGGAACACGCCTCCGGCCTGAGCGTTGAACCAGCTCTGAGGCAGCTGCCGACGGTGGAAGTCCTCGATCGCGCCGGCGGCATCGCTGAGCGCGGCGAGGAACTCCGGATTGCAACTCGCGACAGCCTGCTCGATCTCCTCATCACTGACACGGAAGTCCTCGAGATCGCACCCGTCAAACTGCTTGGTGAGCTCACGAACCGCCACGTCACCGCGCTGGCGGACGTCATCGACGATCTTGGCAGCCACACCTATGATCTCGGCGTCCACTCCCCCGCTGCGCGCCAGATCGGCCTCGGTGAGGCGCTGACCCGGCTCGAGCACGATGCGTCGCAACATGCTAGGACTCGCTTTCTGTCAGGGGCGTGCTCACTGGCTCACACCCGAGGATGCAGACACGATCCGCGCCAGCGTATCGGCCAGCTGTGACACCCGAGGGTCGGTGCGCACCGCCACCGGATTGCCCACGAACCGTGCCGTGCTGGGAAGAACGTCTTCGACGATCCGCAGATCATTCTCGCGCAACGTGGTGCCGGTCGCTGTGATGTCGACAACCACATCCGCGATTCCGATGAGCGGGGCCAGCTCGATGTTGCCGTTGAGCTTCACGATCTCGACCTGGATGCCCCGTGCATCGAAGTGCGCCTGGGCGATGCCGGGATACTTCGTTGCGACCCGTATGACTCCCAGGTGCCGTGCCCGCTCGCTGACCTCCGCGGTGGCGTCGTTGCGCTCGGCGACCACGAACCGGCACGCCCCGAAACCCAGGTCGACGAGTTCGATGACGTCGAGTGCGGCCTCGACCAGCACATCCTTGCCGCCGATGCCGCAGTCCGCCGCTCCGTAGGCGACATAGACCGGGATGTCTGTTGGCTTGCCGATGATGAACTCAGCGTCACCGGTGCGCACGATGAGCTGGCGTCCCGGATTCTCCAGTGCACCGGTGTCGAATCCAGCTCCCTGCAGCACGCGCACGCAGTCCGCGAAGAGCGCGCCTTTGGGGACCGCAATGCGCAGCGGACGGTCCACCTCGGACGGTCTGTAAGCGATCACAGGTCCTCCTCGGCTTGGGCCCACGAAGTCGTGGGCGGGTACGGGGGCGGCTCCTCAAGAGGCAGTGCGCGCTCGCCGCTGCGGTCGAGGCGATAGACGGCCTTATCGGCGGCGACGAGCGCTTCGACGGCCCCGAGCCGCTCGGCCTCGCGCACCAGCTCGATGCCGGCTCGCGTTGAGAGCGTCACACGCCATCCGCTGCTGCGCAGGCCGGTGGCTGCTGCAAGTGCAACGCCGGGCTCGCCGCCCAACACGGCATCGATGCCTCGCACGCGGGGACCGCCTCCCTGCTCGACGAGGGCTATCGCCACCCGTTCGAGACCCAAGGCGAACCCCGCCGCGGGCGCCGGCATCTCGAACGCTGCCAGGACGCCGTCGTAGCGACCGCCGCCCCCCAAAGGGACGCCCAGTCCGGGCGCATAGGCCTCGACGACGAGGCCGGTGTAGTAATCGAACGAACGCATGACCGAGAAGTCCACCGCGACCTTCTGGGCGACTCCCGCGGCCTCGAGAAGATCGTAGGTCGCTTGCAGCTCGTCGAGCGCGCGCTCGCACCCGCACCCGGAGGTCGCCTCACGGCACGCGCGGATGGCTTCGCTGCCTCCCCGGAGCCGCGGAACCGCACGCAGCGCGCCGGCGGCAGAAGGCGAGATACCCGGCTGGGATGCGAGACGGTCCAGCTCGACGAGGTTGCGGTCATGTGCCGCGGCGAACACGTCTGCGCCCCACGATGGCTGCGCACCTGCGGCATCGACGATGGCCTGGAACACAGCCACCGTGCCCATCGCGACACTGAATCGAGTGAGTCCTGCAGCGACGAGCGCCTGCACCAACAGCGCGACCACCTCGGCGTCGGCGGCCGGTCCGCTCGCGCCGACGAGTTCGACGCCCACCTGGGTGAACTGCCGCGACTGGCCCCGCAGCGACTCGTGCTCGCGAAACACGTTCGCGCAGTAGCGAAGGCGGTGCGGTCCCGGCTGGCCCGCCATGCGCGAAGCGACCAATCGAGCGATGGGCACCGTGACATCGGGCCGCAGCGCGAGCAGCTGCCCATCGAGATCCACCAGACGAAACGCCGTGCCCTCCAGCGATCCGGCTGCCGCTTCAAGCGCATCAAGGCGCTCGACGACCGGCGTCTCCACCAGCCCATAACCCCACGCCGAGAAGACATCGGCAAGCCGCCGCGAGAGCGCTTCGCGCTCCCCGGCCTCTTCAGGTAGTACGTCGCGAAAGCCTCGCGGCGTGACAGGACGCATGATGCATGACCCCCAGGGTCCGAAGTGTTCGGTCTCACCTCTGTGCCACGGGTAGCAGTACCCGCCGCAGGGCACTCTATCACAGTAGAGTGCTGTAGTGCAACGGCCCCTCGATCAGGCGGCGTGCTCGACCGAGCCGCCGCCGAACAGCTCCATCAACTCGGCGAACAGCCCGCTGGCGCTCGCGTTGACCCGCTCCCCCATAGTACAGACGAGAGTGCGCTGATTCTCTTCATCCCACACGTGCATCTCGACGATGTCGCGCCCCGGGAAATGCGTCAGTATGCGTTTGAGCGAATCCGAACGACCGTTCACCAGCGCGCCCGCATCCGTGCGGACGACGACCTTCTGCGTTGGCTTCGCAAACGCACCGCCATCGAAGGGCTCGATGTCGAGCACGATGAGCTTACGTCCGCGGTCGTCCTCTTCGACTTTGCCCTTCACACGCAACACGGCGTCTTCGACCACGATGCTGCGGAACTTCTCGAGAGTCGCCGGGAACAGCACCGCTTCGATGGAGCCGTCGAGGTCCTCGAGCGCGGCGATGGCCATCATCGGACCCTTCTTGGTGGGCTTGAGCGACACCGACGCGAGCATCCCCGCAAACCAACAGGTCTTGCCGGCCGCCAACTCCTCTCCCAGCGAGCAGTCCGCAGCGTTGCGTATCTCGGTCTCGATCTCTTTGAGTGGGTGATCCGAGACGTAGATGCCCAGCATCTCCTTCTCGAAGGCGAGCTTCATCCGCTTCTCCCACTCAGCGCCGGCAGGCGGCGGGATCTCGTCGGAGAACCCGTGGTCTTGGGCATCGAACATGTCGAACATCGAGACCTGGCCATTGGCCCGGTCGCGCTGCCGCTTCACGGCAGCCTCCAGCACGCCGCCCTCCTCCAAGAACCCCATGAGTTGCTTGCGGGTATAGCCCGTGGAGTCGAACGCGCCCGCCTTGATCAGGGACTCGAGCGTCTTCTTGTTGATCTTGTGCAGCTCGACGCGGTTGAGGAAGTCATGCAGGGACAAGAACGCGCCGCTGTCATCACGCGCGGCAACGATGCTCTCGACCACTGCTTCGCCCACACCGCGGATGCCTGCAAGGCCGAAACGGATACCCTCGCCCATCACTGCGGTGAAATCCGCTCCCGATGAGTTCACGTCCGGCGGCAGCACCGGCATCCCCGAGCGGTTGCACTCGCCAACGTACTTGACGATGTCCTCGGTCTTGCCCGTGTAACTCGTGAGCACCGCAGCCATGTACTCGAGCGGATAGTGCGCTTTCAGATACGCTGTCTGCATGGTGAGAAGCCCGTAAGCCGCCGAGTGGCTCTTGTTAAACGCGTACTCGGCGAAGGGCAGGATGTCGGCCCACATCTTCTGCGCGAGTTTGGGATCGAAGCCGTTGGTGGCCGCGCCCTCGACCCAGTCGGTCTCAAGTGCCTGAAGAACATCGAGCTGCTTTTTGCCCATCGCTTTGCGCAGCTTGTCGGCCTTGGCCGCCGAGAAGCCCGACATGGTCATGGAGATGCGCATGACCTGCTCCTGATAGACGATCGCGCCGTATGTCTCCTCGAGAATGGGCTTGAGCCGCTCGTCGTAGTAGGTCACCGCCCGCTTGCCGCGCTTGCGGTCGACGAAGTCATCGACCATGCCGCTCTTGAGTGGACCGGGGCGATACAGCGCCAGAATGGCGACGATGTCTCCGAACGTCTCGGGCTTCATGCGCTTGAGGAGCTGGCGCATGCCTGCCGACTCGATCTGGAACACGCCGGCGGTGTCTCCCCGCTGCATCAGCGCGAAGGTCTCGGGGTCATCGAGCGGCAGGTCGTCCGGGACGAGTGCCACGCCGTGCGTGGCCTTGATATTGCGCACTGCGGTCGCGATCACGGTCAGGGTGCGCAGGCCCAGAAAGTCCATCTTGAGAAGGCCCATATCGGCGACGGTGGGCCCGTCGTATTGGGTGATGACCGCACCGCCCTTGGTGTCGTACTTGACCGGCACATAGTGATGCAGCGGGTCACGGCAGATGACGACGCCGGCGGCATGCACTCCTTCGCCGCGCGTGATGCCCTCAAGCGCGATCGCCGAGTCGACGATCCGCTTGGTATCGGGATTGGACTGGTAGTCCGCGTTGAACTCGGTGCTGGCCTTGAGCGAACCCTCGATGGTCGCTCCCAGCTCCTCGATGATCATCTTGCTGATCTTGTCGGGCACACCGTAGGGGTATCCCAGCACGCGGCCGGCGTCGCGCACCGCAGCGCGCGCCTTCATCTTGCCGAACGTGATGATCTGGGCGACCTTATCGGCGCCGTACTTGTCGCGGACGTAATCGATGACCTCGCCACGCCGCTCGTCATCGAAGTCCATGTCAATATCGGGCATCTCGGTGCGCTCGGGGTTGAGGAACCGCTCGAAGAGCAGCCCTTCGGCGATGGGGTCCAAAGCGGTGATGCCCAGTGCGTAGGACACGATCGACCCGGCTGCCGATCCACGACCCGGCCCCACGCCGATCCCCTGCTCCTTGGCCCACCGCGTGAAGTCCTGCACGATCAGGAAGTACGCTGCGATTCCCTTGGGCGTGATGATGGAGAGTTCGTAGTCGAGGCGCTCGATGACCTCATCGGGCAGCGGGTCGCCGTAGCGCACTTTGAGTCCCACCAGGCATTGCTCGCGCAAGAAGCTCTCGGTGCTGTGCTCCTCGGGGACGCCGAACACCGGCAAGATTATCTTGCCGAACTCGATACCCACGTTGCACTTCTCGGCGATTTCGAGGGTGTTGGTCAGTGCCTCGGGGTACCCGCCGATCGCGTCGCGCATCTCACCTTCGGACTTGAGGTAGAACTCGTCGCAGCTGAACTTCAGGCGACCCGGCTGGTCGACCGTGGAGTTGGTCCCGATGCACAGCAGCAGATCCTGGGTCTTGGCGTCCTCACGCGTGAGATAGTGGATGTCGTTGGTCGCGACGAGCGGCAGGCTGAGCTCCTCGCCCAGCTGCGCGATCACAGCGTTGATCTGTGTCTGGCTGACGCCGTTGTTGGCGGTGATGCCCTGCTCTTGGACTTCGAGGTAGAAGTCCCCGGGGGCGAAGGTGTTGGCGTAGCTCTGCGCCCAGCGTTTTGCTTCATCGGGCTCACCGCGCTCGATGGACTTGCTCACGATGCCGCTCATACACGCCGAGGTGCCGATGAGCCCCTCCGCATACCGCTCCAGAAGCTCAAGGTCAACCTGAGGTTTGTAGTAGAACCCCTTGACCGCGGCATCACTCACGAGAGCCATCAGGTTGCGGTAGCCCACGTTGTTCTTGGCCAGAAGCAACAGGTGGTAGAGGTCGGGCTTTCCACCACTGAGCTTGCGCTCAGGAGTGAAGTAGACCTCGCAGCCGATGATCGGTTTGATGCCGGCGCTTCGCGCCTGTCGGTAGAAGTCCACGGCTCCGTACATGTATCCGTGGTCGGTGATGGCGAGCGCGGGCATCTCGTACTCCCGTGCCCGCGCCACAAGCGACTTGACGCGGGCCGCACCGTCGAGCAGCGAGTACTCGGAGTGCGTATGCAGGTGCACGAAGGACAAGGGGTGGTGCCTCCTTAAGCGCGCTCAGCGGAGTCTGTCTCGCCCAAACGGTCGAGCGTGGACCGATACCCGTCCGCGCCATAGTTGAGTGCCTTGCTGACACGAGAGATGGTGGTCGCCGAAGCGCCCGTTGTCTCCTGTATCGCCGTGTAGTGCTCGCCTGCCGCAAGCAGCCGAGCGACTTCGAGGCGCTGCGCCATCTCCTGGATCTCACGCACGGTGCACAGATCGACCAGCAGACGCCAGGCGTCATCAGCCGTTTCGAGACTGAGAAACGCACGAATCAACTCATCGACTTCGCGGGTGCGAAGGCGTTCTTCAGCCATAGGAGGCGACTCCCCCGGACGAGTGCGAAACCACAATATCTCGCGGTCAGGATAGCACGCACAGACGACATGCTGTGCCTGTGGATAGCCGAGCGGTGCCCCGCGCGCGACGAGCGGAGGCCGCTGCGCAGGGTGCGCGGCAGCCTCTCAGGACAGCGGGCTGATGGGGTCGTCGGTTGCCAGCGCCTCATCGAGCCGCACCGGTCCGCGAGCGACATGTCCCGCTCGGTCGATCGACGCCGCATGGCCCAGCGTCGCCAGCGCGACCACAGTCGCGATGACCGACCCGGCGATCATCACCGGTTGCACGCCGAATGCCGCGGCAAGCCCCGGCGCAAGGGCGAGCGGAACGAGCTCACCGGCGCTTCGGTGAACCTGCGCGGTCCCCATGACGCGGCCCAGGTACTCCTCGGGTGTGTCGAGCTGCATGAGCGTGCGCAGCATCGGTTCGACAGCACCGATGACCGCACCCCACACGAGCGCGCCGAGCGCGATCACCACCAGCCGGGGCGTGCCCACGTACAACGCCGAGCACAGGCCCATCAGCGCCACACCCAGCGCAAGTGAGCGGGCTCTGGTGAATCGACCGGGAAGTCGAGTGAGCACCCATGCGCCGAACGCAATGCCCAGACCAAACAGCGAGTTCATGTAGCCGATCGTCTCGACACCTGTCTTGACCACATCGCGATAGAACAGCGGCTCGAGTGCCCCGAAGGCGCCGAAGCTGAACCACATCAGGGTGCCCATGAGCACGTAGTAGCGCACCGCACGCATCCCGTAGGAGACACGGATGCCTTCGACCACCTCCCGAAACGGGCTGCGCCGGACTCCCCCCAGCGGAGGGGGCGTCTTCACGCTCATCACCAGCAACGCACCCGTGGTCGTCAGCAGGGCGTCGACGTAGAACACCGCATCGATGGAGAGAACTTTCGCCACCACCGCTCCCAGTGCGGGACCGAGCACGAATGAGAGCGCGCCTGCCCCTTCGAGCAACGCGTTCACCGATTCGATCTGCCCGGGCTCATTAGCAAGGTAGGGCGCAAACGAGCTGGTCGCCGTCATGATGGGGGCCGTGGACAGCCCCAGCAACACAGACATGCCGATGAGCGCGTCCATCGAACCGACGCGGGTGATCGCGAGCACCACGGGAACGTAGAAGAACTGGGAGCCCACAAGAACGCGCGTGGGTCCGAAGCGATCCACCAGCGTGCCGGCCACGGAAGCCCCGACCATCGATGAGACCGCCAGGACCGCCATGAGGGCAGCGATCTGACCCGGGGTGGCGCGAAACGTGTACGCGGCCATCCCCCACACGCCGATGAAGAACGCCGCCTCGCCGCCCAAGCGGGCGATGAAACGTGCGGTGGTCACGCGTGCAATGGCGTTGTTGCGAAACAGCATGGTGTGAAACGAACCTTCCAAGAGCGGGCGCACAAGAGCGAGTCGCCCTTCGCGCAGGTCACACAGCGCGAAGATCAGGCAGTGGCGCCAACCGGGTTGCTCAGTGTACCGATACCCTCGATGCGCACCTCGACGGTGTCCCCGTCATGAAGCGGCCCGATACCGCCCGGAGTACCGGTGAGAACGACATCGCCAGGAACCAGCGTCATGACGCGACTCACGAAGCTCACCAGGTCATACGGGCTGAAGAGCATGTCGCTCGTTCGAGTGCTCTGATGCACGCGGCCGTTCACGTAGCACTCGACGAGCAGGTCGGCGGGCTCGACGTCTGTGGCGACCCAGGGCCCCAGCGGGCAGAACCCGTCAAACCCTTTGGCCCGCGACCACTGGCCATCGACTTTCTGCAGGTCGCGCGCGGTCACGTCGTTGCCGCACGTGAACCCCAGTACGTTCGCTGCCGCCTGAGCTGCGGTCGCGTTGTGAGTACGGCGGCCGATGACGACGCCCAACTCGGCTTCGTAGTCCACCCGGCCCACACCCGGCGGCAGAGGAATCTGCGCACCCGGGCCGATCACCGCCGTCGACGGCTTGATGAATATCACGGGCTCGGAGGGAGTGTCATGTCCCATCTCGGCGATGTGGGCACGGTAGTTCAGCCCCACGCATACGACCTTGGTCGGGGTGACCGGCGCGATCAGATGGGCTTCGGCCAGCGAGAGTATCCCCTCCGGCTCCCATGCCGAGAAGGGATCGTCGCTTATCAGGGTGACCGTGGTCTCATCAGCAAGTCCGTAGCGGCAGTCGCCCTCGAAGAGGAGTCGCACCACGCGCATTCCACTCTCCCGAATCCGGTTGAGAGAATCGCTTCTGTCTCCTGTTTCCACGCGAGCACCTCGTTTCCTGCGCGCTGTCGCACTCGAGCCTGGAATAGGACCCCGCCCAGACTAGGCGTCGGGCTCTTTGCGGTGTGCCAATCCGTACTCGACGGAATCGACCAGCGCCTCCCACGACGCCTCGATGATGTTCTCTGAGACGCCCACCGTTCCCCACGAGCTCTCGTGGTCGCTGGACTCGATGAGCACGCGCGTGACGGCGCCCGTCCCCTTGTTCTCGTCGAGCACGCGCACCTTGAAGTCCGAGAGCCAGATCTGGTCGAGCGCGGGATAGTAGCGGCCAATGGCGATGCGCAGCGCCTTGTCGAGCGCGTTGACCGGGCCGTTGCCCTCGGCAGTCGCGATGTAGCGGTGACCGCCCACATGGACTTTGATGGTCGCTTCGGTCATCACGCGTCCATCCTCGCGCTTCTCGGCGATGACGCGGAACGATTCGAGACGGAAGAGCGGTTCGTAGGAGCCAAGGCGCTTCTTGAGCATGATCTCGAGCGAGGCGTCGGCGGCCTCGAAACTGTAGCCGCCGTACTCGAGCTCCTTGATCGAGTCGAGCACCTCGCCGGCCGTGTCGCCCGTGAGCTCGATGCCCATCTCCTGTGCTTTGAGCGTCAGTGATGCGCGCCCGGCAAGCTCACTCACCACGACGCGCGCCAGATTGCCCACACGCGTCGGGTCGATGTGCTCGTAGGCCTCGGGCAGCCGCGCGGCGGCACTGGCGTGCACGCCGCCCTTGTGCGCGAACGCGCTCGCCCCCACGAACGGCTGGTGCGGGTTGGGCGAGAGGTTGGCGGTGTCGGCGACGAAGTGGCTCACCTCGGTGAGGAGCCGCAGCTGCTCGTTGGTGATGCAGTCGAGACCCATCTTGAGCTTGAGCGACGGGATGATGCCGATGAGATCGGCGTTGCCGGCGCGCTCGCCGTAGCCATTCGCCGTCCCCTGCACGTGCGTGCAGCCAGCCTCGACCGCGATGAGCGAGTTGGCCACCGCACAGCCGGCGTCGTTGTGGGCGTGGATGCCCAGCGGCACATCGAGTGCGAGCGCCATCTCGCCGGTGATGCGCAGTACCTCGTGGGGAAGCGTGCCGCCGTTGGTGTCGCAGAGCACGATCGCGTCGGCGCCTGCCTCGACGGCTGCCTGGCAGACTTCAAGCGCGTAGGTCGCGTCCGCCTTGAACCCGTCGAAGAAGTGCTCGGCGTCGAAGAACACCGTGCGCCCGGCCGCCTTGAGGAACGCGACCGACTCGCGCACCATCGCGACGTTCTCGGCCAGCGTGGTCTGCAACGTCTCGGTCACATGGACAGCCCACGCCTTGCCGAAGATGCACAACGCCGAGCAGCCCGTGTCGAGCAGCGCCTGAAGGCCCGGGTCCTGCTCAGGCAGCGTGTCTTTGCGTCGGGTGGCGCCGAACGCGCTGATGACCGCGGTCTCAAGCTTCAGGTCCCGCGCGCGCTCGAAGAACTCGATGTCCTTGGGGTTCGAGCCGGGGAATCCACCCTCGACATAGTGCACGCCGAGAAGATCGAGTTTGGCCGCGATGCGCAGCTTGTCCTCGACAGACAGCGACATTCCTTCGCGCTGGGTCCCGTCGCGCAGGGTGGTGTCGTAGATGGTGATCGTCGGACGTCCAGTCATGGCTCGCGCCCCCTCAGGGCCGACGGGAGGTCGGCTCGCCGCTAGACGCGGTCGAGCCACTCCTCATAGTCCTCTTCTTCACCGTGAACCACGCGGAAGAACGTCTCCTGCAGGTCCTTGGTGATGGGGCCGGGCGTACCGATCACGTGGCCGTCGATCGCACGAACGGGAACGACCTCTGCTGCCGAGCCGGTCATGAAGAACTCCTCGGCGAGGTAGAGGTCCGTGCGAACGAGCGACTCCTCCAGAACCGGATAACCCAGATCATCGGCGATGATCATGATCGAATCGCGTGTGATGCCCTCGAGGATGCCGTCCGAGACGGGCGGAGTCGATATGACGCCCTGGCGCACGATGAACAGGTTCTCGCCGGTACCCTCGCAGACCTTGCCCTCTTCGTTGAGCAGGATCGCCTCGGCGTATCCGTGGCGGTTGGCCTCGATGCGGGCCATGGACGAGTTGATGTAGTTGCCGGTGGCCTTGATCGCCGGCGGGAGTGAGTTGATGCCGCGCTGGCGCCACGAAGAGATACCCACGTCCACGCCCTGCGTGAGGCCTTCCTCTCCCAGGTAGGTGTCCCACGGCCACACCGCGACGATGACGTTCACGGGAGCAGGAATGGGGTCGAGCCCCATGACACCGTAGCCGCGAAACGCGAGCGGACGGATATAGCAGCTCTTGAGCTTGTTGACGCGAATGGTCTCCTTGACCGCTTCGACCATCTGATCCACCGAGTACGGGAGCTCCATGTAGAGCATCTTGGCCGAGCGCTCGAAGCGCTCCATGTGATCGCGCAGGCGGAACACAGCGGGACCATCAGCGGTCTCGTAGCAGCGGATACCCTCGAAGACGCCAGAGCCGTAGTGCAGCGCATGCGTGAGGACGTGTACCTGCGCCTTGTCCCAGTCGACGAGCTCGCCGTCCATCCAGATCTTGTCCACTGTCGGTAGCGACATAGGTGCACCCCTCTCAGAGTCAGTTCCGTGGTCTGGTCAGTATAGTGCACGCCAGCAGCCTCGCGGCCGCTTTGGCAAAGACCATCCCTGTCGGACGTGCCGGATTCGTCCTACGGGCGCTCGAGCATCGCCGCGACATCCTGATAGCGGGTGGACGCGCGAGCCCATGACACCTGATCGAGCAGGTCTCGCGCGCGCGCACGGTCGCCTCGAAGCAGTGCGACGCGCGCCCTCTCGGCGTAGCTCTCCGGATAGCCCGGCGCACGAGCTATCGCATCCCCGAGGACAGCATCTGCCCACTGATACGTCTCGGCCGACGGCAACTGTGCGACAACGATACCCACCAGTTCGGTCGTGAACGGGGCAAATGTGCGGGCGGGCTCGGGCGCTGACTCGAGGAGCTGCCGGAACTCGTCCAGCGTCAGGTCGCCGCCCACGCGGTTCGCATCCGCCCACAGGCGCTGGTAGACCAGCACCGACCGCCCGGGTACGAGCCGCGCCGCCTCGGTAAGCTGGCTGCTCAGAACCCGCGCGTCCGTGGCGTTGGCGAACGCTCGCTCCACACGAGAGACCGACTGCCAGAGAGGCACGCTCAGCGCAACGGCACTCACCAGGGCCAGTGCAACGGCCACCCACCGGAGCGGGCCGATCAGCGCGTCCGTGCCCGGGACTTTCGCGGCGGAGCCGCGCGGTCGGCCTTTCGCCTCGACCGCTCGGTCGAGCGTGGTTGCGCCACCCGTGACCGCGAGTCCCGCGAAGGCGATGCCGATGAGCCCCAACCCGGGATCGACCGGCACCGCCAGCGACGCCACCGCCATACCGATCACGCCGATGCCGAGCGCTGCACGCAGGTCCTGTGCGCGCTCGGGCCCGGGCGGAACGCGGTAGACCGACAAGAGCCACGCCCCGACAAGCACGCCGAGTGCGACCAGCCCCAGAATCCCCAACTCGGCGAAGACCTTTAGCGGGAACGAGTGCGGATCGGCGGGCAGCACGGCGCGTGGGTCCGGCATACCGGCCACCACATTCTCGGCAAGCATCATGCGAGGCGTGACGAACCCCTGGCTCGCGTACTGGAAGACCCCTGGCCCCCATCCGATGACGGGTCTCGCTGCGCCCGCGCTCGCCGCGACCTTCCACAGCTCGACCCTCTGGCTCGCCGTTACGCTAAAGACCTCCCCGCGGATGGCCGACTCGACGGGTCCCGGCAGTACGTCGGTCGTGCTCGCGAGGAGGAGCATGCCGATACCGATACCCGCGACGGCGAGCGAGATGGTGCGCGCAAGGCGAACGTGCGATTCGTCGAGCCACAGCAGAGTCGGGCGCCAGACGGCCACCAGCACCGCAGCAACCAGAAATGCGCCCAAGGCGGTGCTTGAGCCGGATCCGATCGCACCTGTCATGGCCGCGACCGCCGCTGAAATCCACGCGACGCGTTGAGGTCTGGACCCCGAGGTGCGCGCGAGGCCCAGTGCGACCGGAACAACAAGCACGCACAACGGTCCCAGATAGTTGCTGCCACCCCAAAGCGTGTCCGACTGATCGAGACCGCCAACACGTTGGAATACCGCGCTCAACCCTGCCGTGGCAACCAGCATGACGCCCAGACCGATGCCCCATCGCACTCGACGATTGATCGACACGCTGCACGCGCCCGCCAGCACGACGAGGCAGGCGATCCAGTACGGGGCGGACGTGGTCTCGCGAAAACCCCACGTCAGAGCGTCCCGGGCCGCCGGCGAACCCAGGGCCGACAGCACGACTGAGGCGGCCAGACCGATCAGCCCGCCGATGAACCAAGGCGTGGTGAGGGCTCCGCGTCGGGCATCAGCGCTCAGCAGCACGACAAGCCACAGAACCGCGATGAGGAGTGTGACCGAGTACCGCAGGGGCACAACGAGGGGCGACGAGAAGCCAAGAGCGACCGTGGAAACCGAAACAGCTACTGCACTGGGTACCAGCACGCTCTCGCGCCGTTCACTGTGCACTGGCCCTCCTACCTCCCGGCCGTCTCTCGGGCGAGCCCCTAGCCAGGGCTCAAGGCACGAACGACCGCATCACCCATCGCGGTGGTTCCCAGCACCATGTCGCCCGGTGTCGTCACATCGGCGATGTCACGGGTGCGCCAGCCCTCTGCAAGCACCCGCTCGATTGCAACCGCAAGCTCATCGGCGGCATCATGCATCGCGAAGCTGTGCCGCAGCATGAGTTCGACCGAGAGCAGCATCGCGAGCGGATTGGCGACACCTTGACCCGCGATATCGGGCGCACTGCCATGGCTGGGCTCGTAGAGCGCGGTGCCGTCTCCCAAGCTGGCGCTGGCCAGCATGCCCAGCGAGCCGGTCAGCATCGAAGCCTCGTCGGAGAGGATGTCGCCGAACATGTTCTCAGTCACCATCACATCGAACTGGGCCGGCATGCGGATGAGCTGCATCGCCGAGTTATCCACCAGCTGGTCGACGAGCTCAACGTCGGAGAACTCAGCAGCGTGCACGCGGTGAACGACCTCGCGCCACAGGCGACTCGACTCGAGCACGTTGGCCTTGTCCACGCTGTGGACCTTGTTGCCACGCGTGCGCGCGGCCTCGAAGGCGACGCGCGCTATCCGCTCGATCTCGAACTCGCTGTACTCCATCGTGTCGTGCGCCCGCATGCCCATTCCACCGCCCGTAGCGGCGCCCTCGACCCGGGTCTCGCGGCCTCGGTCACCAAAGTACAAGCCGCCCGTGAGCTCGCGCACGATGAGCATGTCCACACCCTCGAGGAACTCGGGCTTGAGCGAGCTGGCATCACGCAGCGCCTCGAATATCTTAACCGGCCGCAGGTTCGCGTAGAGCCCCAGTGCCTTTCGGATGCCGAGAAGACCCTGCTCCGGTCGGGGCTTGTCGGGATCGGTGGTGTCCCACTTGGGGCCACCAATGGCAGCGAGGAGCACGGCGTCGGAGGCGTGAGCGACGTCTAGGGTCTCCTGGGGAAGTGCGGTGCCCGTCACATCGATGGCCGCGCCACCCAGCAGCGCCTCAGTGAACTCGAACGCCACGTCGTGCTTCTCGCCAATGGCTCCCAGTACTCGAACAGCCTCAGCGGTGATCTCGGGTCCGATCCCGTCGCCAGGCAGCAGGCAGATACGATAGGCGCTGCTCACGAGCCCACCTTCTCGCGGACGGCGGCGATGAGGCCGCCCTTCTCGATGATGTCCTTCACGAACGGCGGGAACGGCTGCGCCTGATACGTCGTGCCGGTGGTCTCGTTGATGATCGCGCCGGTGTCGGCATCGACCGTGACCTTGTCGCCATCGCTGATGCCGTCGACCGCATCAGGTGCCTCCATGATGGGCAGCCCTGTGTTGATGGCGTTGCGGTAGAAGATTCGCGCGAAGCTCTTGGCGATGATTACGCTCACTCCGGCGGCCTTGATCGAGATCGGGGCGTGCTCGCGCGAAGATCCGCACCCGAAGTTCTCATCGGCTACAAGGATGTCTCCCGAGGAAACCTTGCCCACAAACCCTGCGTCGAGGTCCTCCATGCAGTGCTTCGCGAGCTCTGCGGGGTCGCTCGTGTTGAGGTAGCGAGCAGGGATGATGACGTCGGTATCGATGTCGCGCCCGTACTTGTGCGCGGTGCCGGTGAACTTCACGATGGTCTCCTTGGAGCCGTAAGAAGCGGTGAGTCAGGATTGTATCAGGCAGCGCGGGCTCGTTCACTTCGCACGGTGCCGGGTCGCACCGGGGAGTAACGCCCGTGCAGCAGCGCTGACGTGCAGCTACGGAGCCAGCTGCTCCAGGGCCCCTCTCAGCTCCTGTGCCGCCGCGTGCAGGTCTGTATCGCCAGCGGCCAGCCCATCCACTACCGCGAGCTGATCCAACGCTGCGGCTGGTCGAGCCGTCTCAGCAAGGTAGTGCGCGTACTCAAGCCGCGCGGCCGGATAGGTGGGCCATCGGTGCAGAGCCTCGTCGAACGCAGCGTCCACCTCTGCGCGATCCGCACGGTAGTACCGCAACGCACGCGCGTGCTCCAAGGCGGCGAACGGGTCACGCCGATCGAGCGCCACCACCTGCGAGCTGGCAGCCAGATCGAGTCGCGCGGCCGCGACGGCAGAGTCGGAGTGAGCGCTCCAGCCCCAGTGCAGCGAGGCCAGATAGTACAAGTACGGGTCGAGGGCCCACACGCTCGCCGCGCTCTGTGCCTGCCTGGCCAGCCCGGGTGAGCGCTCTGAATCCGCTTGCTCGAACGGCAGCCGCGTGAGTGCGTTGGCGGTCAGCAGCAGTCCTGCCAGTCCCACAGTACCGAGTTCGGCCCACGTGAGCCGCCGAGCGGTCGGGACTTCCTGCGGCACGGGTGCACCCTCAGGTAACGCCGAGCCGAACACGAACGCCAGCAGCGGCAGGATAGCCACGCTGGCCGGCGCCGTGACCAGAACCACTAACGTGCCACCCACCGCCCAAGCGCCCACAGCCGTCTGCGAGTCCCCTGACCGGATGCTTCGAGCGATCGCCAACGCGCTCTCCACCAGTGCCCAGAGGAACAGGGCCAGACCCACATAGCCGGTCGACACCACCACCCACAGCAGGACGTTGTGGGGATCGGTGGCGCCACGCTTGAACACAAGCGGAGTCGCGGTCCGCCTCACGAACTCGGGCGTGGATACCTGCGCACCGCCTGCGACGAACCCATCGGGGCCGAAGCCAAACACCGGCGCCGAGGCAGCCGCCGCAAGCGCCACCCGTGTGAACTCCGGTCTGAGTCCGAGCTGTCCCCCTGTTGGATTCCGCAGTTCGCCCACAACGTACACACCACCGCCGAGCAGGACGGCCGCGATCAGCGCGCTCACCGCAACGAAACGCGTGCGGGTGGCGAGTCGCGATCTACCCAACGCCCACCACACCACCCACAGCACGGCGATGGCCAATGCGACACGCGAGCGAGACACGGCGAGAACCCCCAGCGTCGCCCCAACAATCGCAAGGCGCCACCAGGGTGCCCGAGCCGATTCTTTCCGCGTGGCCGGGAGCAGCGTCCACGGGAGGAGCAGAAGTGCGAACTCACCCAGCACCGTGGAGTTGGGCAGCGTGCCGCGGACCACGAGATCGTACGCAAGATCGGGTGTGCCCCCGCTCTGCACGAGCGCAAAGACCGCCAACATGACCTGCACGAGCAGCAGCCACGGTGAAGCGGCCACGAGCATCCCGCGGGCCTGGGCAGTTCGCGATGCCGCGAACCAGCCCACGGCCGCCATCGAAGCCAGCGCCCACCAGCCGATCAGGTTCGTAGGCTCCCCCGCAAAAGCCGCAAGGGAACGCCCGGAGAAGACAGCGGCCAGAAATGCCCACCCGACAAACAGCGTCCACGAGACACCCAGCCGACTCAAAGGCAGACGCGATGCACGCCCGCCGAGCACCAGCCCGACTGCAGCAGCAACAGCCGCACTGCCGAGAAACGCGGCGGGAACATCGACCGACTGGGCTTGGGTGAGCGAAGCCGTCATCGCGCCCACCAGCGCAGCGGCGACCGTGAGGCCGAATACGGCAAGCATCCACATGTCCGCTGATCCGCTATGGGCGATCTTGCGAGCCATCAACGCTCCTCAAGTGCGTCGCCTGCCGTCTTCAGTCTCTCGCAGCCCCGAATACGCGCAGCAGAGGCAGTTCACCGCGCGGGTTGACATACCCCCACGGTCACTCGGTCACCACAGGAGGCGGACCGCTGGGCGGGGCCTTCTGCGGCGGGGCGCTGGGGTACCGGCTCGGGGCACCAGGCGGCGCAATCTTGCGGGTTGGTGCGTTGTCGTGGCAGAACACGCAGATGGGGATGTCTTGGTTGAGCTGCCGCTGGTGGCACGAGCACCCCGCATCCCACCCCGCTGACTGATGGTCCTTCTTCCATATCTCCGGGTGCCCGGTGCTGAACGGCGCATGGCACGTGTCGCAGTCTCGCGGATTGTGACACCGGTAGCATGATTCCTTCTTTTCCCATGCCGCGAGCTTGGCGTGAGAGCCCGTCACGAACGTGTCCGGGTGCGGCATCCGCAGCGTATGGCAGGGATCGCACTTCTTCTCGAGCTCGTGGCATCCGCCGCAGTCGGGGCGATCGGCGTCCACTAAGGGGTAAGAGTACACGCCGGAACCCTTGCCCGTGCCCTCAAACGCCTGTGCGGGCAGCCCCACGTGACAGGCATCGCACTCCGACGATGCGGTTACTCCGTTGTGACAGTCGATGCATTCGTTCATCGAGACCCGCACGCGGCCCTGCTCGCCCAGGTGTCCCACGTTCCCATGGCATTGGAAGCACGTAGCGCCCGAATCAAGCGGGTGAGTGTGCACCATGCGCACGGGAACGACCTTCGACTGCACCGGCTCGTCACCTAGCTCGTGACACCGAAGACACGCGCTTGACTGGACGACAGCAGCGTTGCCCCGGGGTCTACCCACGCCCACCTGAACGAGCGCCATACGCGTGCGCTGCAGGGTGTTGCCCATGAAACCGAGTACCTGGGGTCCCTCATGGCAGTCAACGCACCGGGCGTCGCCTTTGTGGTCGTTGACGTGTACTTGCGCGATGACCGGCTGCCCGATGTGGCACGTCTCGGCACAGGTGCGATCGATCCCGGTAACCACGTAGGCCGCCACCAGAGCGCCCACGACGAGCAAGGGGACCATCAGCGCGCTGAGCGCGGCGACCAGCCGCCTGCCACGAGCAGGACGCTCCTTCGGAGTCTCGTCAGACGCGACTTCCCGCTCGCCTTCGGTCCCCGGGGAGGCCTCGTCCTCGGCGACGACCTGCTCGGCGGGAATGCTCTCCGGCTCGATCTCATCAGGCACCCACCTGCGAATGATCTTCTTGGTCGTGCGCTGGCGGGGGGCCAGCAGCAAGACACCCGCGATGACGAAGAGCAGCACTACGATCAGCGCGATGCCCGCGAGCACCACTGTCAGTGCGATGTTGGCCTTCGGGTCGGCGATCACCTGACGGGCGAGCTCTGTGAGCTGAGAGATCAGCGGGTTCACGAGCCATCACTGCTCTCGTAGCGTGCCGGCGGCGCAGGCCGGGGCACCGGCACACCGCGTGCGCTGCCACCGTGGATGTGTCGCGCATGGCACCTATCGCAGTCCTGCCCTGAGTGGCACCTGATGCACTTGGGGTCCGCAGTCGTCGTCGTGGCCTTGGAATGCTTCTGCAGATAGGCCGCGGGGTGCGGCATGGGCACGCCGTGGCAGGAGTCGCAGAAGACCTGACGATGGCAGGTGGAGCAGACCTTCCTGCTCTCGAGCGCGGCTTCTCCATGCTCCCTGCCGAACTCCGCAGGGTGCGGAACGACCACCTCGTGGCACTCGGTGCAGAACTTCTGGGCATGACACAAAGAGCACTGGTCCAGCTCACCCATTCCGTGCAGGGTATTCCAGGTACGTGTGTGGGTGACAGGCTTCACGCGCAGCTCTGAAGAATCCCTTCCGTCCTGATGACACGTACCGCACTCTTCCGAGACCGAGCGCTCCCGGTGGCACCGGATGCAGTCCGACATAGTGGTGGTGAGGGCCGCACGGGACTCAGTCCCGTGACCGGTGGTTGGGTGACAGGGGTCGCAGGATCCCTGGCTGACGGCGCAGGCGCTGTGGAGTATTCGCAACCCACGCACCGACTGGGGCGTCGTTGCCTTCATGGTTGACTGGTGACACTGCGCGCAAGCGGCGGCGCTCGTCCGCACCGCAGTGCGTGTGGATTCTGCACCGATCAGCGCCTGCGGGTACATGCGGAAGACCTCGTTCGCCTTGAACGTCGGGTAGCTCCACAGCCCCGCCTCAAGGTGGCAGTCATAGCAGCTCACCGCCGAATGAGAGGTCTTGGCCAGGCCCTCCGCCGCGCTCTCGTGGCAGCCGACGCATACCCGCCGTTGCGAGCCTAACGCCGACACCGCGACGACAAGCAGCAGCCCAAGGGCGCATACGGCCAAGATGGCTATGAGGGAGCGTCTGGACGCTCGACGGCGGACCGATGCCACGGGGGCCTTTCTTGCGAGCGATGATTGAGCAACCTTAACAGTGAAGGAATGCAACGAGTATGCCACAGCGACCAGCCGGAATAGTGGAGAGGCCCCCCGCAGGGAGCCTCTCCGTAGTTCCATTCATGCCAAACGTGTTCGGTCTAGTAGGTGCTGCCTACGCCAGCGCTGCCTGCCGTACCGTCCTGCACGTGGCACTTCGTGCACATGCCGTCAGAGGCGTGGTCATTGCCAGCAGGCACCCCAGCCACAGCGGCGTTGCTCGCGGCCGTCACGAAGTTGTACGCGCCCGCGGTGTAGTGCGGGAAGTTGCTATCCGTGATACCAGGAGCCTGATCGGTGAAGCCAGCGTCGTGGCACGAACGGCAGGTCGTGGAGGCTTTCCACGCGACCGTACCGACGGCGGCGGTCTTGCCGTTAGCCGTCAGCGTCGTCTCGGCGGCCTTCATCGGGTGCGACTTGTACTGCTTGTTCGCAGTCGAATCGCCATCAACGTACGCGGCATCGCCATAGACGTAGTCGCCGTCGGCGTTCAGGGTCGTCTCCGAGGAGCGCGAGAAGTTCTGGTGGCACTGCGTGCAGAAGACCGTGACCTGATAGTCCTTGCCGAGGGTCAAGTCCGCAACCGCGGTGTTGCGGTCGGCGTAGAGACCACCGTCGAGGGTGACGTCGGTCGTAGCGCCAAAGACCTCATCCTGGAACGACGCCTGGTCCGGGGCCTTCAGGATCTTGGACGTCGCAGAACCCTGGAACGTACCGGCACCGTGCACCGAGTGACAATTCACGCAGTTGGCAGAACCGCGGTTGTGCGCAACGTTCTCGTTGAACCCGGTGGGGCTGGTCCATTTGGTGGCGTCGCCGTTGTACAGCTGCACACCACCGATGCCGGTCTCGATATGGCAGTAGACGCATGCGTTGGCAACCGAGGAACGCAGCAGCATCTGGGTCTCTTCACCCGTACGAGCGGTCCAAGCGCCAGCACCGGTCCATGCGGTCCCTGCCACGGGAGCGTTGTGGACAGCGTGGCAGACAGCGCACTTGTCGGTGTTGACCGTATAGCCGATGTGCGGGGTGGGAAGGGTGCCGTCGAGAGCAGCCGGATCGGCGTCCCACGTCACGTAGCCGTTGGTGATCTTCGCCATTGCGACGCCGCTGAGGGCGAACAGCATGACCGAAGCCATAACCAATACGAAAAGAGTCTTCTTCATTGTGGAGTTCTCCTTGTGAGTTGTGTTTGAACTTGTTGTCATTTTATGTATTCACCTCCCTTCTCGACATGATTTCTCGCTTAAGGGGTCGGTGACCCGTTATGCGTACTTCTGGCTTGCCTTCGAGCATGGACCGTGCCAAGTCTTTTTAATGAACACATTTCTTCAACACAATTGCCCAGACGTTACCGCCGGCTATGTGGGGACTTCTTCGTGGGGCTCGTCACGATTCCGCTTGCGACGCTGAAGGAGCCATAGCGCAAGCGCGAGTAGCAGCAGGCCAAGGGGGATCAAGCACAGCCAGACCGGACCGTCTAGCAGCCGCCGAAGGGCTGAGAGCGATGCGTTTCCACCGCTGCCGGGTAGGCGTACGATCTGCAGCCGGTTGTTGGCAGTGTCGGCCACGACGTAGTAGTCACGTCCGGTGTCGTAGTCCATGCCGGTCGGATAGGCGAACATTCCGTCAGCAGAGCCGAAATCACCGAACGATGCGGTGATCGTGCCTGTCTTGGAGTCATGCGCCATGATGGAGAAGTTGAAAGGGTCGACAAGCAGGATGCGACCTGCGGCGTCCCGCGTCATGCCCGCAGGCACCTGATAAGGGGTCTCAGGGGTGCCGGTCGTCTCCCTGGCAGCTTGGACTCCCGCCGGCTTCGCTGTCTCCATGTTCGCCGGCGCGATGTAGATCAACCTGCCGTCAGGGCTATACGCCTTGATTCGCCTGTTGAGCGTATCGCTCACATAGATATTGCCGTCCGCGCCCCACGCGATGCCGTGGGGGTTGTCGAACTGGTCCTTCTGGTTGCCACGCGTTCCGAACTGGCTGATCACCTGTCCCTGCGTGTCATAGATGACGATGCCGTTCAGCGAGGCTATCGCGATCCGGTCACCTTCGACCGCGACCTCTGAGGGCAGCTGCGCCTGGTACTCGCGTATGAAGGTGCCGGTGGGCGACACCACGTGAACCTTGCCCAAACCGAAGTCGGCCAGGTAGAGATTACCGGCCTCGTCGATATCAAGGCCTTCGATGGAGCCAACCTGCCCCGGTTGCCCGCCCCGCTCGAACGCGAGAACTCGAACGGGAGAGCCGTCGGGCTTGAACCCCACGATCGTCGTCTTGCTCGAGATCGTCCAGATAGTTCCGTCCGGCGCCACTGCCGCATCCGTGGGGCTCACAAGTAGCTCCGTTGGCTGCTCACCCCACCCATAGATCGACCGGACCCACACCATCCCATCATCCTCGGCGGCCTGCGGCGCGCCTACTGGCTGGCTGACGCGCCACACGTAGTACGCGCCCGCACCCAGAAGCAATACAAGCAACGCCAGTACAAGTGCCAACGCCCGATGGCGGCGGCGGTAGTCAACGACCTCGATGACCGTTTCGGTCTCGTAATGCCCGGCGGTATCGGGCTCTGCTCCCGCAGTATCGGGCGCCTCAAGCGAGGGATCGCTCATTTGCTCTCACCAGCCTTCTCAAGACCCACTTGGGCCGCCGTGTATTGGGGATCGAACTTGAGTGCCGCCTTGAAGTCCTTGGCGGCGTTCTTCTTGTCGCCGCTCCGCAGATAGGCATCTCCCCGAAGAAAGTAGAGATCCGCCGCGCGTGGAGTGTACTTGATGGCCATATCCAGCGACTCGATGGCTTCGTCCCACTTCTCGAGGGCCCCGGCTGCTCGCGCGTGGAAGAGATACACGTCGGTGGTGATCTCCGGCCCGAAAAGCTTCGGGTCAATCATCAGGCCCTTCGCCGCGGCCTCTTTGACGACCGTCTCGCGCACTTTGTTCTCAAGCGCGATGGCCGCAGTGCCGGCCTTGTATGCCTCTGGGTACTTCTGTTGTGCGAGTAGAAGCTCCTGACCGGCAATCTCGGCGAGAAGCCGTTGCTCGTCGGTCTTATTCAGCACGCGGCGGGCGTTTTCCAGCTCCTTCTCGGCCTGGTCGTACTGCTGAACGCCGGTGAGGGCGCGAATGTAGTCCGCCCAGACCCCGCCCGAGTTCGGGTTGGCCTTGACCGCGTTGCGAACCGCGACGAGCTGAGCCTCGGCGGCAGTACGCGGGGCGACGGGGTCGAGCACGTTGGTGACCACCAGATACAGCACGCCGGTAAGGGCGACGGCGATGACGAAGAAGATGGCAAAGCGCAGCGCGGACGACAGCGGATCTGCCTCCCGTTGCACCACAACCTCTTCAACAACCTCAGTCCTGTGTTCTGACATGAGCGCGGGGTTCTCCCTTCCCGTTTAATGAACCCGTAATCTCGCTGAGATTAGCAAGGCACATACCAGCGTTGCGGCGTCGCACACCGAGCCGCTCGCGGCCTCGTGTACCATTGACACGCAGGTGCTTAGTACCCGTAAGAGAGGCCTGATGGACGTCCGCCTGATCGGTGCCCGCGCTCTTCCCTTCGCGCTCGCGGTCGCGCTTGCGGCGCCGTTGGCGCTGCGCCCCGAGCTCAATCCGGCTACCGTGACCTTGGCTTCACCGCTCGGGGCCGCCTTGCTTCTGGGACTTGCGGCGACCGCGGTGGCTACGTCTGCACGCATCGCAGATGAAGCTCCTACAACGATGGGCAGACCGGTTCTGCTCGCAGTCCTCTCCAGCTTCGCACTGGCCGCATGGCTCTCGCTACGCACGCTCGGCGCGGCGGTGCCCCGGGTTTCGTTCCTGGGAACAATCTCGCAGCACGCAGGAGCGGCCCTCTTCGTGCTGGCCGCAGCGTGGCTCGCCGCCGCCGCGGTGGTGTCGGACCGGCGAGCCCTGCGCGCGCTCATCCCCCTCGTTGCACTGTCCGGAGCGGCCTACGGAGCGCTCGGACTGTTCGAGGCGCTCAATTCCGGCGAGCGGGCGTGGGGATCCGCAGCCGGCCCGTTCGAGAACTCCACCAGCTTGGGAAGCTACCTCGCCGTGACGCTCGTCGTCTCACTCGCTTGGCTCTTCTCGGCCAAGACGTCTTTGGTGCGAGTTACCGCGGGAGCGACCGCAGTACTCTCGCTCGCCGGGATTGTCGCCTCCAGCTCCCGAACCGGCGGCTTGGGGGCAGCCGGCGGCGTGCTGGCCGCTGTGCTGCTCTATGCGGCGGCGGGGTCGCTGACTGGGAAGCGTATTGCCGCGGTGGGTGTACCGCTGGCTGGCATCGGAGCGACCGCCGTACTCGTTGCGGGATCAGTGGGTGTCCTCGGAGATACCATCAGGCAACTGATCGTTCCACTGTCCACCGAACGGGACGCCATCTGGCGCTCGGCCATTGCACGCATTGGGGACTCGTGGTTCGCGGGCAGCGGCCCCGATCAGTTCTCGGCCTGGGTGGTGTGGCGGTTCAATGGCGGCGCGCTGAGTTTCAACGGCACCTACGACCCCCACAGCACGCTTCTCGCCCTGCTCATCGGTGGAGGAATCATCGGCCTTGCCCTGTGGTTCGTCTTCACGGCGAGCACGCTCTGGGCGCTTCTGGGGATTCTCGCCGACTCCGGTCGCTCTCGCTCGGTCGCGCTTCTGGCGGCGCTGCCGGCAACGATGATGGTGACCGGTATGTTCGCGTGGCACACGCCGACTGCGGTCATCGTGGTTGCCGTGCTTACCGGATCCTTATTGGCGCTTCATCCCGTTGACCCGGCCCAACAGGGCCCCACGGCTACTCGCCGGTTGGTTGTCGGCATCACGATGTCGCTCGCTGTGGGATGCGTCGCAATCGCGGGTCTTTCCGTGGTCGCGTTCGGCCCTGAGCGTGCGTTTCTCTCGCAGGTAGACACACCGCAAACCCCGGAGTATTACGCCCAGCTCTACCGCACCTGGCCTGAGCCCGCATACGCGTCACGCGCCGTCGATGCGCTGCTCTCCCGAGGTGGCGGAACGGCCGAAGCCGAGGCCCTGCTGGGCGACCTGGATAATCCGGCCTCGTATCACGTGGACCTGTCACTCCGACGCATCTTCGCAGCACAGCGTGACCTTGGGGCCTCTTCCGAAGGCTGGCCCGCGTTCGAGGCGGCCGTGAAGCGTGCGGCACGGTCGGATCCCGCGTCCGGGCTCTGGTTCACGCTCGCTGCAGCACAGGCCGACGCACTTGGACTGGCCGAGGAGTCCGCCGACTATGCGCAACGTGCTCTGCACTACGAACTGACTGCCGAGGACCACGCCTACCTTGAAGGCCTGCTCGAGCCGTAGGTCGGCCCCCGGCAGCGCTAGACCACGTCCTCCGGCAGCGCGATGTGACCCACGATCGCACTGGCTGCCGCCACTGCCGGCGAGCACAGGTACACCTCGCTCGTCGGATCGCCCATACGGCCGACGAAGTTGCGGTTGGTGGTCGCCAGCGCGCGCTCCCCTGCCGCGAGGATCCCCATGTGCCCGCCCAGGCATGGCCCGCACGTGGGTGTCGACACCGCAGCGTTGGCGTCGAGAAAGATGTCGAAAAGCCCCTCATGCATCGCCTGGCGATAGATCGCCTGTGTCGCCGGGATGATGATCAGGCGGACGTCCTGATGGGCCTTGTGCCCCTTCAGTATCTCCGCGGTGATACGTAGGTCCTCGATGCGCCCGTTCGTACAGCTGCCGATGACCACCTGGTCGATGCGGACGTCGCGCGCCTCCGACACCGGTCGCGTGTTGCTCGGCAGATGCGGGAAGGCCACCGTAGGCACGATCGCCGTGGCATCGATCTCGAAGACTGCGGCGTAGGTCGCGTCTGCATCACTGAAGTACTCCACCGACTCACGCTCGAAGCGCCCCTCCACGTAAGCCCGCGTCGTGTCATCGACCGCCATGATGCCGCTCTTGCCACCGGCCTCGATGGCCATGTTGCAGATGGTCATCCGGTCGTCCATGCCCATGCGATCGATGGTGTCGCCTGTGAACTCCATGGACTGATAGAGCGCACCGTCCACCCCGATCATGCCGATGATGTGCAAGATGACGTCCTTGCCACACACCCAAGGCGAGAGCTCGCCAGTGATGTTGAACTTGATCGACTCGGGCACCCTGAACCATGCCTCACCGGTCGCATACCCCGCGGCTGCATCGGTCGAGCCCACGCCGGTAGCGAACGCACCAAGCGCACCGTACGTGCAGGTGTGCGAGTCCGAGCCGATGATCACGTCGCCTGGGCCCACGACGCCCTGCTCGGGCAGCAGCGCGTGCTCGACGCCCATGCATCCCACTTCCCAGTAGTGCGTGATGCCTTGCTCGCGCGCGAAGTCGCGCACCATCTTCGCCTGCTCGGCGCTCTTGATGTCCTTGTTGGGGGTGTAGTGGTCGGGTACCAGCGCGATACGAGTGGGGTCCCAGACCTTCTCGACACCCGTCTTCTTGAACTCCTTGATGGCGATGGGCGCCGTGACGTCGTTCGAGAGCACAATATCCAGCTTGCAGTTGATCAGCTGACCAGGCTCGACTTCGTCGAAGCCCGCATGTGCAGCGAGGATCTTCTCGGTAATGGTCATGGGGCGTGTCATGGGGAGCTCCTCAAGGGTGAACGTTGAAGTGTGCGGGCGATTGTAGCGCGACGGGACGGGTCCTACACCTCGTTTGTCACCTCGGGCTTGACCGTGGCGACGAGCAGCCGGTTCAGAGCGTTCATGTAGGCCTTGGCCGATGCGACGATGATGTCGGAGTGCGCGCCGCGGCCGGTGAAGATCCGGCCGTCCGGCGCAGTGACGCGAATGGTCACTTCGCCCAACGCATCGATGCCGCGTGTAACCGCCTGGACGCTGAACTCCGAGAGTTCGTTGTCCACGTGGATCAGCCGGTTGATGGCCTTGTACACCGCGTCGACGGGACCGGTTCCGTGGCTCGAGTCGATAAGGTGCTCGCCGCTCTGCGTGACCAGCTCCACGGTCGCTGTAGGGATGCCCGGCTCGCCGCTGGTGAAGTGCACCTGCGCGAGATGGTAGACCTCGTTGACAGTACGCTCGCTTTCGCCGACCAGAACCTCGAGGTCCTCGTCGTAGACTTCCTTCTTCTTGTCCGCCAGCTCGAGAAAAGCCGTATGTACGCGCTCGAACTCCTCGTCGGGCAGGACGTACCCCAGCTCCTCGAGACGGTGGCGCAGAGCGTGGCGACCACTGCGAGCGGTCAGCACGATGCTGGAGCCGCCGGCGCCCACGTCGACCGGGTCGATGATCTCGTAGGTGGAGCGCTCCTTGAGCACACCGTCCTGGTGGATGCCG